>JAQWYK010000025.1 GCA_029254025.1 Crocinitomicaceae bacterium
CCAACTGGAGCGATATCGTCATTTACAGTAATAATTTGCTCAACAAAAATGAAGTTACCACAGTCATCCGTTACACGGTAACGACGCGTAATCACTTCAGGACAAGAGTTTCCATCAGAAGTATCATCTTCCCAAATAACAGTAGTTACTCCACTGTTATCCGCTTCGTCAGTTACCACAGTAACATCTGGCGCAGGCACATCACCAATGCACTGTACTGCAATAGGAGCAGGGTTGGATGCTGTTGGAGGGAAAGGATCAGTAATCAAGATCAATTGCGTTACAGTAATTTGATTACCACAGTCATCTGTTACAGAGTAAGTACGCGTAATTGTTTCAGGACAAGCCCCATTATCAGATAGATCACTCACCCAAGCTACCACAGGGTTTACTGTACAGTTATCTGCTTCGTCAGTTACCACAGTAACATCTGGGGCAGGAACTGGTCCACCAGGAACAGTTAAGTCGTTGGGGTTGGAAGCTGTTGGGTCAGTAGTATCGTCAATTGTAATGGTTTGGGTAACGAGAGTTACGTTCCCACACTCATCCGTAATGGAGTAAGTACGTGTAATGACTTCGGCACATGTGTTTCCATCAGAAGCATCACTCACGAATGCAACGACAGGAGCAGCAGTACAGTTATCAGACACCCCAGTTACCAGTGCAATATCTGCAGCAGGGACATCACCAATACATTCAACCACCAAAGGAGCAGGAGCAGTACCTACTGGAGCAATGTCATCATCAATGGTAATCGTTTGAGTAACGTCCGTGAAGTTACCGCAGTCATCTGTAATTCTGTAGGTGCGAGTAATGACTTCGGCACATGTGTTTCCATCAGAAACATCCCCAACGAAAGTTACTACAGGAGCCACAGTACAGTTGTCAGACACACCGGTCAAAGAAGTAATATCATCAGCAGGCACATCTGTTGGACATTGAACAGCAACGTCAGCAGGAGCAGTACCAACTGGAGCGATATCGTCATTGACTGTAATGAGTTGAGTGACATCTGTGAAGTTACCACAATCATCTGTGATTTTATAAGTACGTGTAATTACTTCAGGGCAAGTAGCACCATTTGAAACGTCCCCAACGTGAGTGATAGCAGGAGAGGCTGTACAGTTATCTGAAACTCCTGTTACACTAGTTGTATTGACTGCGGGAATGTCTGCAGCGCACTGTACGTTGGCCGCAGCAGGAGCAGTTCCTATGGGAGCGATATCGTCATTAACTGTGATGAGTTGCGTGACATTTGTGAAATTACCACAATCATCTGTGATTCTATAAGTACGAGTAATTACTTCAGGGCAAGTAGCACTATTTGAAACATCCCCAAGGTGAGTGACAACAGGAGCCGCTGTACAGTTGTCCGAAACTCCTGTAAGACTAGTTGTATTTACTGCAGGAATATCTGCAGCACACTGTACATTGGCCGCAGCAGGAGCAGTTCCTACAGGAGCGATATCGTCATTCACTGTAATGAGTTGCGTCACATCTGTAAAATTACCACAATCATCTGTGATTCTATAAGTGCGAGTAATTACTTCAGGGCAAGTAGTACCATCTGAAACGTCCTCAACGTGAGTGACAGTAGGAGCTGCTGTACAGTTATCCGAAACTCCTGCAAGACTTGCTGTATTGACCGCAGGAATATCTGCAGAACATTGAACGTTGACCGCCGCAGGAGCACTTCCTGTTGGAGCAATTAGGTCGTTAATGGTGATTGTTTGTGAACATTGTTCGGTATTTCCGCAGTTGTCTGTTACAGCATAAGTACGGGTTACCGTTTCAGGGCAAGATAAACCATTGGAAACTTCACTTACCAAAGTGAACGTTATTGGGTCCACGGTATTGATATCACCAGTTACGCCACCTCCCGCGTTTACAAAGTCAGTCCAAGTCATGGTCGGAGGGAGTTCAGTTATGCTGCATACGGCGTTCAAGTTAGCAGGACAATTCAGTGCTGTAATTCCAGGAGGGAGCACCGTTACGCAAACAATATTTCCATAAACGGGTGCACCACAACCAGTGACTTCTGCCCTGTAGCATGTATTAGTGATTAAGCCAAGACTTGTATAGTTTGTTCCAGTTGCTCCTCCTATATTTGACCAAGGTCCACCAGAACTAGGGGCTGATTGCCACTGTATATTACCTGCCGAACCGGTCACCGTCAAATCGACAGTCTGTCCCTCACATACTTCAATTGCTGATATTGTTGTTGAACCTGCAACTGGCGGTGGTAACATTGTTACTGTATAAGTTGCAGATGTTGTTAAATTACTGCATTCTTCGAATATATCTACCGTGTAGGTTGTAGTTACAGCAGGGCAAACATTTATACTTTGTGAGGTTGCTCCAGTGCTCCAGGTATAGTTTACAGCTAAGTCACAACCTCCGATAACGTTTGCGGTTAAGTTGAGACAATCACCTGCGCATATGGTTGCGTTTGTTGAGGATACATTGGCAACGAGCGGATCTATAGCGCCAGGAACGGTAAAATTCAATGCATTCGACCAAGGACCTCCATTTCCATTATTGTTTTCCCGTACTCGCACTTGGTATTGTATTCCTGGACAAAGATTACCGTATGGAATGGTGGTCGTAGGGTACGCCTGAACTACACAATCTGGTTTCAACATTTGAGCCGATTGGAAATAGGGATAAGAACTTAAAGCTAAGTATTGTGTGGGGTCAAACGGTCCTGCATCAAATGCCTCGCTAATACAGCGTACTTCGATGTCTAGCCAATATTCATCACATCCACAAGTAGGTGATGTGGAGGATGCATTTACTTCGACTCCACCAGCAACGACTGTTAATGAAAAATCCTGTACAGCAAGTGCGTGGCAACTTTTTGCTTCATTAGAGTAAAGCAAACTGATAAAAATAACTTTATAGACTAGTGTTTTAATTATGATAGGTAAATGTAATTTCATTATTTGTTGTGGTACTTTTGAAATGCTTGACTATCACAAAAATAGCAAAAAAAAAGAATTGTCACAGTTATACTTAAACAGTGTTATTGAAAAAATTAGTCATCAAAGAATTTGTAGACAGTTTTATTGTTTCAGCTTCCGTTGAACTACCTCGATAAATAATTAATTGATACACAGAATCTTCAAAACTTGCTTTTGTATTAATAGAGATTAAAACTCCAGTAGATAAGATAGATTAGAAAATCAATAGTTTATTTTCAAATACATTATTATCAGTGAAAATATTAACAATATAAACACCTGGTTTTATTGTGTCAATTTCAAGGTGATATTTGTTTGTAGTTGCAACTGGAGTTTGAAGCTCAATCAATTTTCCGCCAATCCCAATAATTTGCACTTTTCTAATTGGATCGGAGCTCGAAATATAAAGACTATTGCCTATCATCAGTGGATTGGGATAAATATGAATATGTTGACTGAATTGTTCAATTCCAACTGTTGAATAATCGAATCCATTGGATATTGTTGTGCAACCACCCTGGAACGAACCTACTATGCTGTAATTTCCGCCTGTAATTGGAACAATGGAATCCGAGAAGATGGATAATGAAAAGCCATCTAAAAACCACTCGTAATCATTGGCTCCAGAAGCGATTAAATATCCATTTGAATAGGTGATTTGTATCGTTTTATCCAGACAAAACTTCATGATATAACCATCATTACTCGCTCCACCATAAGTGCTCTGTTGGGTATTTCCAAAAGAGATTCCGGACAACGAACCAGAAACTTCTCCGGCGATGTAAAAATTCCCGAGAGTATCAAAAAACAAATCGGCAATACCTTCATTTTCAATCCCTCCAATGTAGCTTCCCCATAGGTACGCTCCTTCACTTGTAAATCCATTGAAGAAACCGTCATATCCTCCGGTTAGGGTGTCTTTAAATGCGTTTACGTTTGCGATATTGTTGGTGCTCAACGTTTTTCCAGCTACTACGACAAGCGAATCATGGCAGGCAATACTAGTAATGTAGTCCGTAGAGGTACCTCCAAGATAGGTTCCCCAGATGCGCAATCCATTTTCATTGAACTTTCCAAGAAATCCTTGTTCACTGCTTAGTCGTGTGGGCTGGTAGGCGTCCGGTGTTGCAATTCCTGTTGTGCTGGAGGCGTCCCCTGTGACATAGATGTTGTTGTCATTGTCAACTGTAAGGTCATAGATTTTATCGGTGAATGCACCGCCATAGTAACTTCCCCAAATGATGTTACCTGTAAGGTCAAATCGCTGCAGGAATCCATTGCCAAAACCATTAAGCGTGTATTGATGTGTTCCCAATGTTGAAATGCCACTTGTTGCTGCTGTGCGCCCTCCTAAAATGATCGAATTATCTAGTAAAGCTAGACCTTCTCCAGAACTATTGCTACTCCCGCCAATATATGTTCCCCAATTTTGCGTTGTTCCATCAGCATTAAAACTAATCAAAAATGCAGTTTCATTCGCGGTATTGGTGGGTAGAAATGTACCTGCCGTGGCTATTCCGTTTTGACTCGTTGTATGTCCCGTTAAGAAGAGCTGATTGTCAAAATACACCATTTCAGTAACAAAATCATGTCCCGTCCCACCGATATATGATCCCCACTGTAATTCTCCAGATGTATTGAATTTTGCAATGAATAAATCGTCAACGCCTTCAATGGTAAGTTGGTAACTTCCAGGAGTGGCTATACCTGTTTCACTGTAGCTTGCCCCCCCTAAATACATGTTTCCTAAATCGTCTGTTGTCAATGCATAGGGACGATCTGTTTGCGGTCCACCGAAATAAGTGGACCATAATAAGTTGCCTTCAGAATCATATTTCGCTAAATAGCCATCAAGTCCACCTTGATAACTAGTTTCATGGGCTCCTGCCGTTGCAATAAAATTAAAACTCATCGTCATTCCGGCATGATAAATATGGTTTGTGGCATCGCCCATGATAGTAGTAGCTATATCATATTCACTTCCTCCATAATAAGTTCCCCAAACCCCTTCTGGTTCTGGGTCAATAATGAGTAGCTCAGAATCATCGAAAGATGGTACGCTATAAAAAATCTGATGTCCGACTAGTTTATATTCGCTTTTCGTCAATTTCCGTTTGCCTTTTTGGTTAACGATGTAGCTGAGTGGAATTGTTTCTTCAAGAACTGCTTCTTTCCTTTCGAATACTAGCGATTCTTTCAGATCAACGAACAAATTACTTCCCCCGTCGAAGGCAAGTGAGAACATTTCACAGTCGGTTTGATTGTGACAATGGATATTGTATTTAAATGTCCCTTCATCATTGACCAAAAATTCGATGTCCACATTTGGAAAGACATTGTAGTATATAATTTGATCGAAAGAGTAGATGTTGGAAAAGTGTTGGCCATTTAAATAAACATTTACGCGATTCTTCTTTTCTCTGTTTCTCTCGATGCAGGAAGGTGAATTCGGGAATGAGAAATCTATCCGATGAGTTTGATAATCGAATAAGACATTTTCATATTCGTCAGCTGCTTTTTCGCTGAATTCATTGTCTGAAATGGAGAATATCTCATAGGAAAAACCGTCTTTTCTTAGTTGAACTTTTAAACCAGGTTGTTGGTGAAGGAACAACACGTCTTCATTTTTTGAGAGGTCTTGCTTTGTAATCTGACCTGCATTCTCCACAAATGAAGCTATTGAGAAATGTGCGAATCCAGTTAGTAGAATGGCGAAAAAAACAATTTTCATGACAAGCTATATTTACATGAAATGTACGTTTTTTTTCCAATATGAAAACCGCTTCACTAAAATTGATTTGAAATAATCAGTGGTTTTCTTTCTATAATCCCGGATAATTCATAAGTGATATAGTACATTCCATTGGGAAGCTTTAACAGAACTTCTTTTTCAGTTTCACACGTTTCAAACGTTTGGACCTTTTTTCCTTCTAAGGAGTAAATGATAAATTCTCTGCAACTTTCAGAAGGTTGGCGTAAATGAAGTTGATGTTGTGCCGGGTTTGGGAAGAAAGACACTTTATCCGTTGTAATTTGTGGAATATTAAGTTCTTTATGAATAACGCCAACACCGTCTAAATCGAAGCCTCCCGACTCGTAAGGAGAAGAGTACGGGTCATTAATTTTGTTTCCGTGGCTATCATATGTTGCATGCATGCCAATGCTTCCAATTACATCGACCAATTTTACATGGGTGATGGCGTTAATATTAATACTTGTTGAATCTTTCAAATCTTCGAGGTCAAATGGGGTTCCATATCCTGCGCGGTATTTTCCAGCTAAATTGTGAATTCTGCGAGTATCGGTTAGTCCAAATCCGTGAATCTGAACTTGACTTTGGACTTCAGAATGATTGGGAAAACGCACAAATCGTTCTCCATCTGAACTCACTTCAACAAAGGCGAATTCCAAGTAATCATCGCTAAAGCTATTTTCAAAAACAGCAAAATCGAATCCAGGGCCATTGGTAATCGGATTGTCGAAGGTGAGAATCGCTAATCCTGAGTCACCAAGTGAAACCACATCAGATGGATTTCCTGTGGCCTTTCCTAGGGCGAACGAGGGCGATCCAAATGTGGCTAGCGAACTTCCATTAGCTTGGAAGGTGGTGTCTTCTATGAAGACAAATCCACGATAAACCTCAATTCCAGAGGCCCAGCTAGTAAAAATTAAGCTGTCCATATGGATAGCGGTTGAACCCGTATGGCCAGCAGGAGGAGCATAGCTTTGTGCCATACTCAAAAAATTCCATCCCATAAAGATTAGAAAGATACTTCTATTCATAATGAATCAGTTTATTAGGGTTTAAGCCTACCGAAATGCTATTGAGTAAGTTTCCACTTGAATTAAATCGTTTTAAATATCCACTATTCGTAAATCCTTGTGCGTCAAAACACATGAAATCTCCATTCTCGAATGCATAAATTCCATAAAGTGTTTGAATACTTCCGGCTGCAATTAATGAATTATTTACTAAGGTCTGATTTGACAAATCGTAAAGAGCAACACTGGATTGTTGAGTATTGTAATCGAAGTAACTGATGTAGAGCAATTCGCCTTTTTTATGAAGTGAAGTTGCTGGAACACCAAGTTGTGTAACTGTATTTGAACCAGTATTGATGTAAACTAACTCCGAAGGGTCATTGCCATAATTTCCGCGTTTAACAACGTAGATATTACCTTGACTATCGCTTTCAACTTGGCCAGGATTTGCTCCTACGTGAAATGAATTTTCAACCTCTTTAGTATTTAAATTAATTTGGTAAACTGTCGAATCTACATTAGGGAAATTGAGCCCCCCTGAATTGGCTACATATAAATAGTTACCATGTGTAGTAAGTCCTTCTGGGTTATTTCCAACAGCGATTCGATCAGTTATTACAAGGCTAGCCGTGTCCAAAATGTTTACAAATCCATCATAACTAGAGATATAGGCTTTACTTCCTGAGAAGGCAATACTTCGGGGTTGCTGACTTTGTTGACTGTAGGTCAAAGAAACTTGTTTTATACTTTCAAGCGTGTAAGCATTCATGACCTCAACTATTGAGGACCCGTTCATGACGACATATACCTTTCCACCGTATCGTTTTAAGTCATTTCCGGTGTCGCCTAATGGACGGTTGTTGATGTTTAGAAAGAGACTGCTTGTTGCGCTATTGTCTTCCAAATCAATCCAAGTAAGGGTGGAATTATTTTGTTGAAATAACCCTTCGTTGAGCACCAGTAAACCGTTTTTCAAAGAATGAGGTGTTTCATTTTCGGGTAGCGCTTCTTTTTTACATGCAACTAAAAGCGCAATAATGGCAATCCATTTAATGTAAAGCATAAGTCAATTTTATAAAGTAATTTCTTCCGGGCATCACAAAGTTTCGGATGTAGGAGTATGAACTATTCGCGATGTTTCTTATGCCTAATTGAAGCTTAAATTTGTGACTTTTTTTAAGCGCTATTCTATATTCGAGTGAAGCATCTAGCACCACAAAAGGGTCGAGTCTGTTGGAGGGAATATTTTGATTTAAACTATAACGTTCTCCTACAAAATTGGTGGTTTGATGAAAGGAAAAATCCTTAATGTAAAGGCTGAGTGTATTACTACTGTTCCATTTTGGGGTGTAGATGATTTGATGTCTGTAAGTTGGCGAATTTTCATCAGAAATATCCATCACTTCTTGATACGTCACATTTGCTCGCCACTTAATTTGAGTGGAAATGTTGAATTCGTGATGCAATTGAGTTTCAAAATCAATCCCTTTTACCTCAACTTCGCCGATGTTGGCAATCGACCAAATGAAAAGGTTTTGAGTGGGCACGGCAATGATTTTATTGGTCACTTGATTATAGTAACCATTTAATTTTACGTTAAACTGTGTTGAGCGAATACGTTTGTTGAAAACAGCTCCGAGGTTGAACTGCCAACTATCTTCAGGAATCAGTGAGGTATTGCCAATTTGTGAATAATACATTTCGTTAAAGCTGGGCGCGCGCATTGTTTTCTTTGCCCAAGTATAAAAGGAGAAGGTTTTCGAAAGTTTCTCAGCTGTGATAATTTGAAATTGCGGATTCCATCGCTGAAAAGTATTTGAGTGATTAATGAGTCGATTTTCATCATGAAGATATTGATGAAATATCTTTGCACTGGTTTCGATGTAGTTATTTTGGTGACTTAAACCAATCATCGTTGTTGAAAAAAGTCGCTCAGGAACTCCAAAATCTGCTCTGTTGGAATAAAGGAAGCTCTTTTCCGTATCTGTGCCAACTTGAAGTGTAAATTGTTTGTTCAAAAGATAATTAAATGAGCCGCCTGCTTGAGTACTCAGGTTTTTATAATAATTGTCAATCAGTCCAGCCTGATTAAAGTAAGTTGGATCTAAATAGCGAACTTCATGCTGATTGTACCCTCCAAACAAACGTGCCTTGAATTTTTTATGAAGCATCGTATAGTCTGTTCCTATGCGATAGCTATAAGTGTGAAGGGATTCATCAGAAAAATCACTATACAAAATCACGGCACCAGGCAATTGTTTTGAGCTCGTAGTTACTTGAGTATTTATTTTTAAAAAATGATAACGCTGTTTAATGGTGTCTACGACAGTTTTTAATCCTGCTCCGAAAGCGATGAATGATTCTTGAAGTTCATTATTTCGGCGTGTTCCTTCCATGAAATGGTCTCCAAACGGAATGCGATACTCATAATTCCCCTTGGCTTCACGGTATTTTCCGCTGATACTAACGAAGTAATTTTTGTTGGCATTTTTATAGCCGCCATAAAGTTCGTGCTGACCAAAACTTCCTATTGTGCTGCTTGTTCTGACTTGATGTTTGTGAGAAGAGAAGGTATTTTCAAAAGTGGTGATTTCTATTGTGCTCCCCATGGCTTGCGCTGAGGCAGGAATTAAGGAGCTATGGTTTAGTCCCATAGAAACATCGACGGATTCAACATTGTCCACTTGAATTAACCCATAATCTGTTTGTCCATTTTGGGCATTGGTTACTGTTTGTCCATTAACAAGAAGCTTGGTGTGTTCTCCACCTAGTCCTCTAATTGACAAGGTTTTCATTCCTCCGAGTCCACCGTAGTCCCGCAAAGCAATTCCGGATGAGTTTTGAAGAAGGTGCCCCAAATCATATGGAGCTAGTTTTTCGATGTCTTCTTTTATATACTTCGTTTCTTGTGTGAATTCCTGTATTCCACGAATGGTAACGCCTTCAAATACTTTGGTAGTGTCTTGGGCATATGCAGTAGAAGTCAATAAAACGAAAAACAAAAATATCCCGTTCACTCCGAAATAAGAATTCGAACAAACGCCTGCTCTTCTTTTTACAAAGAAAAAGGAAACGGGATATTTTTGTTGGTTACTCAATGGACTATTATTGAATAATTATTTTTTGAGTCTGTGAAGCTGAATCAGTGGTCAAACGAATAAAGTAAACGCCAGCTGGATAATCTGAAACAGATAATTTCGAATAGCCAGAGTGGTGTGTTTTATTCATGACTCTTCCGTTCATATCGGTTAGGCTAAGTTCTCCCGCCTGACCATTTAAAACTACATACTCAGTTGCTGGATTCGGATATACTTGTGTAATCAATTTTTCGTCTGAAAGATTGTTAACCAATTCTGAGTACTCCAAATTATCCAATGCGAAATACTGCGGAGTGTTGATTCCAAAATCTCCAACATCGGATGACGTAAACTTGAACGTCATGTACTTTGATCCATTTAAGTTAGATAGGTCGAAAGTTGTCCATTGTTCTAGAATATAATCGTTCGAATTGTCGGCAAATCGATAATCAGCTAGATAGATTTCAAGTGAATCAACTAACTCGAGGTTTTGGTTCCATCCGTATAATGTAACGAAGAAGTAATCTTCTCCATTGGTGCCATCGGGCTGTCCATCGGGACCATTCGGACTTCCAAATTGTTTAGCAAACATATCTCCGTCGCGCATGGAGATTCCAGCGTACGTTGTATTGGTGATAGCGACATTCCCAAATTGTGCTCCTATGCCTGGGAATATGATAGTGTCACTTGGATAAAATAGGGCATAGTTCTCTGAGTTGGTCGCCCCTTGTCCCGCAAATGAACTGTATTGATTTCCAAATCCAGCAGTTGTATTATCGGTCATGTTGGAATACGAAAAACCATTCCAATAATAACCCCATGCGGTTTCTTCATAGTAATTTCCAAAAACGACATTTTTTGATGAGAACTGACCCTCGAGGTCTGAACCGTTGTAGAATGTATCTACAGCAGGTAATATTAGGTCTTCAAAATCAACAGTGATGAACTGCGCCTTTAACGAGTTCATAGCAAGTAGTGCGCCTGCCAAAAAATAAATTTTCTTCATTTTAAAAATTTAATCAGTTAAATAATAAATTAAAAAAATGAAGACTCAGGGAAAATGATGTTCCACTAAAAAAAGAAATATCAATACATGATAAGTCTGACTTTATTCTGAAGTCTTCCTTTAACGCATTTGAGGCAAGTCTTCTGACTCACTCCTTATCCTACTCACCTTCCCATCCGTCGAGCGACGGACAGTGGCATCATGAGTAAAACTACTAGAGTTTACAGCTGCAGATACAGTTCTTGAATTTCACAAGATTCCTTATTAAAGTCATTGCGTTACTAATGACTACCTAAAACGTGATACAAAGTTAACTCATTTTTTTGAATTGGCATTGCTTAGAATATTTTAGCAATTTTGTTGTCTATAATGAAAAGGATGTATCGCTATTTATTTTTTTGTTCGCTATTCATTTTTGGAGGTTGTTCCGAAATACCGTCAACTGAGAAAAATGAAGCTCAACCAGGTATTGAGGTACAAAACTCTTACGCAGAAGCCTTTCGAATTACTCGATTTGAGAACTATATTCAAATTGATGTCATCGATCCACACACCAAAGAAGTTGATTTTGAATATATCGTTGGATTAGCGCGGAAGGATAATCAATGCATAAAACTTTCTAAAAGTCCCTCGCGGGTAATTGCGCTTTCTTCTACCCATGTCGGGATGATTGAAGAATTAGGCCTATCGGATAGAATTGTTGGAGTTTCGAGTGCTGATTATGTTTGTTCAAAAACAGTTCTTACACAAATTGAAAATAAAAAAACAGTTTCGCTTGGAGATATTGGTTCTTCTGACATCGAAGGCTATTTGGCATCACAACCGGATTTGATAATTACTTCTGGTTTTGATAATAAAGCGCCTATCCTATCGAAAATGAGGTCCGCTGGACTTACCCTGTTCACCAATTATGATTGGAAAGAAACGCATCCATTAGGCCGAGCAGAATGGATAAAAGTTTTTGGGATTCTATTTGATCAAGAAGAAAAAGCAAATGAGCTATTCGAAATGATTCGAGAAAAGTATCTTGAAGCCTTACAAATAGTAGCTGAAATTGACACTAAGCCAACCGTATTCGTTGGAACACTTTACGGTGATATCTTCAATGCGCCAGCAGGAGATAGTTATATGGCCAAATTATTGAAAGACGCGAACGTGCATTATGTGTATGCCAATACATATGGTGTAGGAAGTTTGACATTAACACTAGAAGATGTAATTTCAACGAATCGAACAACTGATTTTTGGTTAAACCCTGCTGCTAAAAATAGAGAACAATTAGTGCAAATGAATTCACGTTTTGAACTTTTAGCATGTATTGATAACGGGAAAGTCTATTCGTATTATCAACATGTAAATTGCTTCTGGGAGCAATCTGCAGTAAAGCCTCACATATTTTTAAAGGATTTGTGTATCATCTTTTATCCCGAATTATTTAAAAATGATGAGTTGAATTTCTATTCGTTAATTCAGCCGTAGACTTCGAAAAGGCTTTCGTTATGTGATCCAATCGGTTCAGATATCATATTTTATAAATATGTACATTTGCTGAAATGGATAAGACGAATAATCGATATTATGTACAAGTAAGTGGCGGATTACTTCTCCTTCTCCTTGTTGCAGTTTTATATGATTTGAGTCTTGGTAGTGTTTCCATTTCATGGTCAACAATTGTTAAAAGTATTGTAGATTACGATATCACCTCATCAGAGGAATTGACTGTTCAGGTATTTCGAATTCCAAGAGTGTTAACTGCTGTTTTTACTGGGGTAGCATTGTCTATTGCGGGGTTATTAATGCAAACACTCTTTCAAAATCCGTTGGCTGGACCTTATGTTTTAGGTATAAATTCAGGAGCGAGTTTGCTTGTTGCGTTGAGTACCATGACAGGGGTTACATTTTTCTCTTCCGATGTGGATATGGTCTCAGCTGCGCTTGTAGGTGCGTTGGCTAGTGGACTTTTTATACTATTTTGCGCGCTTTATGTAAAGAATAAAGTATCGCTTCTTTTGGTAGGTATTATGTTTGGAAGTTTTGCCGGTGCGCTGGTGAATGTTGTTCAGTCATACAGTAGTCCTGACGATTTAAAGTTGTTCATGTTGTGGAGTTTTGGTTCACTTCAAAATGTGGAGATGACTCAACTTCCTATTTTTGGCGGAGTCGTTTTGATAGGTGTACTTTTATCTTTCTTTATTGTTAAATCGCTTAATTTGCTGGTTCTGGGCGAATCAAGCGCATCCTTTTTAGGGGTCAATGTAAAGTTTACCCGCTTCTCCATCATTTATATTACGGCGATTTTCACAGGAGTATCAACCGCCTATTGCGGGCCTATAGCGTTTGTTGGATTAATCGTGCCAAATATTACTAAGATGGTGTATAAAACTACTAATCACTTTTTTTTGTTGGTTGGAACACTTCTTTTGGGTGGATTGATGATTGTGTTTTGCGACATTTTGATGAATCTTTTACAACCGATTGTATCACTTCCTCTTAACGCATTAACTGCGCTAATGGGGGCTCCATTAGTAGTTTGGATAATTCTAAAACGCTTCTAGATGCTTAAGTTCGAAGACATACAAATAGGTTATAAAGAAGTGCTGTTTCACGTCCCGAACATGGAACTATCCACTGGGCAATTAGTGACATTAATTGGACCGAATGGATCTGGGAAAACTACTTTTTTGAATACAGTATTGGGTTTACAAAAACCTCTTTCGGGAAGTTTAACACTTAATAAAAAGGCATTTACTCAGATTTCAAAAGCAGATAAAACAAAGTTATTGAGTCATGTAGCTTCGAAGTTTGAGGGTGTCAATTATTTAACAGTTGTTGATTTAGTTGCCATGGGAAGGGCACCCTTTACAAACGTGTTAAATGTCCTAAAAAGCGAAGATATACGCGTCATTAATCAAGTGATTAGTGATTTGTCTTTAGAGGATATCTCAAGTAAAAGTACAACTGAAATTAGTGATGGTGAGCGTCAAATCGCGATGATTGGAAAGGCTTTAGCTCAAGAAACACAAGTGATTGTATTGGATGAGCCCACTGCATTTTTAGATTATTCTAATCGAAGAAGGGTTTTACGTCTTTTGAAGAAAGTTGCCAAGGAAAAGGAGAAACTAATTTTACTGACTTCACACGATTTGGAATTATGTTTTCAATATAGTGATCAAATTATTGGAGTCGACACCTTAGCAAAAACACTTAAACGATATACTCGAGAAACCCCTGGAGAGGATATGATAACTGAATTATTTGGAAACAAATAACCTTGGCACTCTAATTGTTAATGATATGTTAAATTAAATACTTTGAACTATGAAAGCAGCACTATTTATTCTCTCGTTTTTATTTTTCGCATCGGTTGTTTTTGCAGAAGTGCCATATCAGCGCCAAGATAGTGATCACATAAAAGAAATTTTTACTTCTTGGGACACAGTCAAGGGAGATTGGCTATATGCATCGTTAGATGCGTTAGTAATGGATTCAGAATTTCCTGTTCGCCCTGAAGGAGTTGTTGAAACGGCGTTTGAATTGATTTCCTCCATGGGTACTACCCGGAAAAATAGAGTCGAAGAAGCTTCCAGATTAGCTCTTGAGAATGAGCGAAATGGAGCAGATAGAGAGCAGACTCAGTTTTACTGGTCGGTCTGGTCTGAATATTTCAGCAGAGCCTCCTGTTCCATGAGTCAGGGTAGATCAAATGGTGATCCTCACATGCGCACATTTGACGGAGAAACATACGATTTTCAAACTGCAGGAGAATATGATTTGGTGAATTCTGAGTTCTCTCGTTTAACTATACAGACTAGACAAGTACGACACAATTCAAAAGTTTCGGTGAATGCTGCAGCGGTGTTAAATGTAAATGGAGATACTATTTCAGTGTATGCCCAAGATTTTCCTGATGATGCCAGAAACAGCCCGATTCGTGTTAATGGAAACGTTTTAGAAAATGATAAAGAGGCCTTTTTCTTGAAAAATGGTGGGGTTATTCGATATGTGAATAATCGTCATGTCATTAATTGGCCCTCCGGAGAACAAATGCACGTTAAGGTTCGCTCATTTGATGGTTCAGCTCTGTTAGATATTGATGTTTTTGTCCCTACGTGTGTATTGAGCTCCTATACAGGTTTATTACGTGATGTGACGCGTTTGCCCGAATTCGACGAGCCTTCTGGAACTCAAGGAAGGGGAGTATTTAACCGAAATAGAGATTTTGATGTGGTATTTGGGGCTGGACGTCATGAAACAGCGAACCAAACACGTGAGCTTCAATTACTTCAATTTATGGCTGAGGATTTCGGAGAGCGTTACGCAGTAGATAATGAACGTTCCTTGTTTGAAGTTCCAATGGCCCCACTCTCTTCTGAATTAAAATTCCCTGAAACATACATTACGTTGTCTGATTTGACGGATGACGAAATCAAGGAGGCCATGAAGGAATGTCGTGCAGCGGGTGTGGCGGAAGAAGACCTTATGGATTGCGTGTACGATAAAGGATACGTTGGATTGATACCGGAATTACCAGCATCTTATGATAGCACATATACACAGGTGCCGACTGTAAAGGAGCCAGTTACAACAGAAGGTGCTGGAGTGACACCAAGAGTAAATAATCCGCCTACGACTGTTTTTCCTCCTAGAAGACGAATCCCTATATTTCGAGGTTCAACACCGCCACCTAGGTCTACAACTCCTAGAGGTGGAGGAGGAGCGACTTTACCAACACCAAGAACCCCGCGTTAATTTATAGTCCTTTGGAATTTACGATAGGCTCAAGCAACTTGAGCCTATTTTTTTTGTGAATAAAATAAGCTGCAGTATCGAATAAAATAAGAAAAGCACCTTGCATGATAAGAGAGTTACCAAATCCCTTTTGTAATTCGGCGTTTGTTCCGCCAATTAGGGACCGGTTGTGCAAAAATGTTCCAGCCCCTATGTAACCTATGTCGACAATACTATTAATCAGGAAGATGCGTTCTGTTTTAAGTTGTATGCGCATACTTTCTATTAAGTTAAATGATTTGGATGAATCTTTATTGTAACGCAGAAGTCCACCAAGGGATAGGCTTAAATTAACCGTGTTCCATAAAGAATTCATTTGGTGGAAATGTTGTGTGGTTCCAGAAGTAGTTAGCGATCCTACTATTCCAGTGCTAATGTTTACTGCTGACCAGCCACCAAGTGTTAACATGAGCCGTTTATTCTTTGTTAATCGTGCTGAATTAAATTCATTGAGTTGAGCATTATTCTGGCCGGAAAGTGAGAACGTTAAGAAAAATAGGACAACATAAAATGAAACGATTTGGAGGGAGTTCGAGTGTGTCATATTTTCGATGTTTGGTTGTTAAAATTTGTCACTGCATTCAAAATTCTGTTTTTTTTTCTGAGAAAGAGCAGATAATAACTGATTTTTTGTTTAATATTAAGACATGAATTCAAAAAATTCGCATCTTATTTTTACTTATTTCCTAAATGAAATGTAGCGTATTCGACCGAAACTTCTATCGTTCTTCCCCACCTTGCTTTCTGAATCAATACTATTAAAACTGAAAAAACTATGAAAATGTTTAACAAAATTGTATTTGCCGTATTCCTGTTTTTTGGCTTACAAACACTTAACGCCCAAACTATTTACGAATGGTACCAGGATGGGATCGTTATTTTTCAGACGAAAGTCGATGCTGATTTAAAAATTCCTTCCCGAAATAAGGAAGTTGATATGAGTCGAGTTGGTTTCATCTCGAAGATAAAAGATGAATATGGAATCTATGAGATGACACAACTCCATCCAAATGATCCAGATGTGTTACTCACACATACGTATCAATTGAAATTTGATAAATGGAATGAGGTTGAAAATTTGATTTGGGCAATCCAGCAAAATGGCAATATTGCTTATGCTGAGAAAAAGGAATTACACAAACATTTTTTAACGCCGAATGATTTAGGTGCAAATTCTACCTCGGGCACCGGAATGTGGCATTTATACAGAATCAATGCTCAACAAGCATGGGATTTGTCAACTGGTGATCCTAATATTGTGGTGGCAGTTACGGATGATGCCATTTTGGCCACGCATGAAGATCTTCAAAATAAGTTGGTCCAAGGATATGATGCGCCAACAGGGGGAACTAATACGAATCCGTGTGGGTCGAACGACGGTAATCATGGAACGCACGTGTCTGGTACAGTTGGAGCGCAGTCTAATAACGGAATTGGTGTTGCTTCCATTGGGTATAATGTAAGTATTATGCCAATTAAAATTGGAAATTGTACTGGTGCTTTAACACATGGTTATGAAGGGATAAATTATGCTGCAAATAACGGAGCAGATGTAGTGAATATGTCTTGGGGAGGTGGAGGATTCTCTACCTATGGTCAAAACGTATGTAATGCTGCATTTAATGCCGGGACAATACTTGTTGCTGCTGCAGGTAACGATGGAACGAATCAACAATTTTACCCGGCGGCTTACGACAATGTAATCGCGGTTGCTTCGACAACCACGAATGATGCGAAATCAGGGTTTTCACAATATGGAACTTGGATAACTATTTCAGCACCTGGTTCCGCTATTCGCAGTACTTATGCCACGTCAAATAGTGGATACTCAAGAATCCAAGGAACGTCAATGGCCTCTCCAAATGTTGCGGGTCTCGTCGGTTTGATCAAATCGTATGTTCCTACTGCTTCAAATCAGGATATAATTAACTGTTTGACATCCACGGCAGATAATATAGATGCCGTGAACGGTTCGTATATTGGTCAGTTAGGCTCAGGACGAATCAATGCTTTTGAAGCATTACAATGTATTGGTGCATTTAATGTTGCGCTGGATGCCGGAATTATTGAAGTTGTAAATCCTTCTAGTGTAGTCTGTGGTAATACTTTTACCCCTCAGGTATTGCTTCGCAACTTTGGTACAAATACACTTAATAGTGTGGTGATCAATTATGAATGGAATGGTACTCCGAATGTATTTAACTGGACCGGAACCTTGACTCAAGGTCAGTCGGTCGCGGTGAACTTACCCAATCAAATCGCTCCAAACGGTTCTTATACATTTACTGCGTCTACTTCCAATCCTAATGGAGGAACAGACCAAAATGCATCGAACAACCAAACGACAGCAAATTTTATAGTAGATGAAAATGGACAAACAGTAGACTTATCCTTAAATTTAGATTGTTTTGGTAGCGAAATTTCATGGTCGATTGTGAATGAGAATGGAGTAACGATTACTTCTGGTGGTGGATACCCTGACAATGCTGCTGGTGCTAATGTTACGGAGTCTTTTTGTCTTCCTGTGGGCTGTTACACATTTAGCATTAACGATTCATATGGAGATGGAATGTACGGAAGTCAATGGCAAAGCTGTTCGATAAACGGTGATTATGCAATTACTGATGAGAATGGAAATACTTTGGTGCAGATGACCGCTGCAAATGCAGATTTTGGGTTCGGAACAACGCATGAATTCTGTGTAGTTGCACCTAATAATATGAACGATGCAGGGATTGCGACTATCATTTCCCCAAGTGGTATCAATTGTTCGTCCTCAGTGATACCTGTGATCGAGTTGAGAAACTATGGAAATGCCCCACTTACTTCGGTAACGATTAATTACCAAACAACCGGAGGTGTTCAACAATTTGCTTGGACAGGTTCTTTAACAACAGGGCAAACAACGAATGTTACGTTGCCTGCCATAGCAACTGCTGGAGGTAATGTAACCCTCACTGTCTATACCTCAAATCCAAATGGTCAAGCTGACGATGACGGCAGCAACGATGAAAGTACGGTTGGACTTAACGTCTACGCGGCTGTTGCGACGCTTCCGTTTGTGGAAGATTTTGAGAACAATGTATTCACTACTGGCGAATGGTCTCTTGTGAACCCAGATGCTGATATTACATGGGAATTGGCTACGGTTGGTGGAATTACACCAGGATCAACTGCGGCGAAAATAGATTTCTTCAATTATTCAACTGCGGCGCAACGCGATGGATTAATATCTCCTCGGATAAGTCTCGCAGGCTATAATACAGCTGAGATGAACTTTGATCACGCGTACAGAAGATACAACCAGAATGCATCAGATTCATTGGTGATTTATGTTTCAACCGATTGTGGTCAATCGTGGACCTCGGTTTTTGCGGCAGCAGAAGATGGAACAGGTTCATTCGCAACACAAACGACGAATACCGCTAGTTTTACCCCTGCCATCGCAGATGATTGGTGTTTTGCCGGTGGAGTAGGGGCGACTTGCTTTACAGTGGATTTAACCCCCTTTGTTGGTCAGGAAATTTTTGTAAAGTTTGAATCTTATAATGCTGGGACAATTGGGAACAACTTGTTTATTGACAACATTAATATTGACGGAGTTCCAAATTCAGCGCCGCCTATTCCAAATTTTACATCCAATACCACAACAATTTGTGAAAATGGAACTGTCGAGTTTACAGATTTGTCAACCGCAAATATTACGGATTGGTCCTGGTCATTCCCTGGTGGAGTGCCGGCAACATCAACGGACCAAAACCCAATTGTTACTTATTCAACTGCCGGAAACTACAATGTGGAGCTAACTGTTACGAATAATTTCGGTACAGAGACAATATTAATGACGAATGAAATTACCGTGAATACACTACCCGTAGTGACTGTTTCTGCAGTTTCAAATGAAATTTGTGCGGGAACATCAACACAGTTATCGGCAAGTGGCGCCAATTCATACTCTTGGGACAATGGCCTTGGAGTAGGTGCAACTAAAACGGTTTCTCCGACAACTACAACTTCGTACACAGTTACAGGTTCGAATGGACTAGGTTGTGAAGTGTCTGAATCAATTACGATTACTGTTATAGCAAGCCCTAGTGTTGTTGCTACTGCTAACCAAACAACGGTTTGTTCCGGAGACGCTGTAACATTAACTGGTAGTGGAGCAACTACTTATTCCTGGGATAATGGTTTGGGTGCAGGAGCGGTTCAAACAATTAACCCGACGACAACAACAATCTATACAGTGACTGGAACAAATGGTGGAAACTGCTCGAATACCGCAACAGTTACGATAACTGTAAATGACTTCCCTGTGGTTACAGTGAATTCGTCGGCATTGACAATCTGTGAAGGAACGAGCGCCTCTCTTGCGGCAAGTGGTGCTGATACGTATGTATGGACACCAACAACAGGATTGAGCGCAGGAATTGGAGCAGCCATTGTAGCATCCCCTACTGCTACCACTACATATACTGTAGAAGGAACAAATAACTGTGGAACAGATTCAGAAACGGTGACTATTTTCGTGAATGCAGTACCATCTGCACCAGTAATTAGTCAAACTGGAAATGATCTTTCCGTAGTTCTTCAAACAGGCGAAACAGCGGTGTGGTACTTAAATGGAAATGCCATAGGAAACGGTCCAGTTATTACGATGACAGGAAATGGATTGTATGAAGTAGTGGTGACGAATAATTCTGATTGTAGCGCCTCTGCAAGCGGTAATTTCGAAATGGATACGACTTCAATCAATGAAGCGGAATTGGATTCAGGAGTGTCTGTGTTTCCCAACCCAACTTCGGGTAACTTTACCATTACAATCTCTGGATTGAATACGATTAATGTATGGTTAACTGATGCCATCGGTAGAAGATTGTCTGAAACAATAGCGTTGGCTGATAACGCCCCTGTAAACTTTGATATATCTGCTTTTGAAGCCGGTGTCTACATGATTGTGTTCGAATCAGATGGAGGAGTATTTACAAGAAAAATTACATTGAGATAATTATTATTAGAATCTAAAAGAAGGGAATCGCTTTTGTGGTTCCCTTTTTTTATTTTTGGAAAGAACTAAGCGAATATGTGGAAGCGTGGAAAATTTTGGAAACGGGCAGTGCTACTGCTATTGATTGCGCCTATTGTGCTATTCTCGTTCATTACGCTGGTTTTGTATTGGAAGCAAGATGCAATTGTTCAAAGTGTCTTGGAAAGCGCGAATACTGATTTTTATGGAAAGGTAGAAATAGAGGAATCACACATCGCGCCATTTGCCAATTTTCCATATATATCAATTGATTTAGAGCATTTGCGCGTTTTTGACAGTAAGGAAGGAAAAGAATCTCCAGTTGTTGATATTGGCCATGTATACATCGGGTTTGACCTGTTTACCTTAATTGGTGGAAATTTTGATGTTAAATCCTTGAAGTTGTCGAATGGTATTGTTGACGTCTTCGCTTATGAGAATGGAGAATTGAATATCGAAAGGGCCTTTAAAACCGACAAGCCTTCGGAAGAAATAGAAGAAGATTTTCATTTCGCGTTGAAGAAATTGAAAATAGAGAACATTGATATTGCAAAAACGAATGCGCAAGGATTAAAGCTAGATAGTTATTTTCACAAGGCTGAGATTGGTTTCAGTACGAAAGAGGAACACCTTTTCTTTTCATTGGATGGTAATTTTGACCTCTCCATTATTGAAAATGGGGATACTAGTTTTATCCATGACAAACATTTCGATGTGGATGCAGAGTTGGATTATTACAAGAAAACGGAAATTCTTGATATTCAACGTGGTTTATTGAATATTTCTGGAGCCCAGTTTGATTTAGAAGGAGAAATTGATATCTTTAATGATCTTGATTTGGATTTAAAAATGTCGGGTAAAAAGCCCGATTTTAGCTTATTCATCGCCTTAGCTCCTGATGATTTAATCCCCGTACTCGAACTGTTTGAAAATCGGGGAGATGTATTTTTTTCAGCTACTGCCAATGGTAAATCGGCAAACGGGAAAATTCCTAAAATACATGCGGAATTCGGGTGCGATAATGGATTCTTTAAAAATCCGAAAACCAACAAAACGCTGGATGACTTATTCTTCCGAGGGGCCTTTACAACAGGAGAGGAGCCATCACTCGAAAACATGAGGTTTACCATGTCCGACTTCTCTGCGAAGCCAGAAACGGGAAAGTTTGATATTAATTTATCCTTAGAGAATTTTGTTTCGCCGGATATACAACTTCAGCTAACAACTCTTTTTGATCTCGATTATTTAGCTCAATTTTTGAATTTAGAATCGTTAGAAGAGCTAAAGGGAATGGTAGAATTGAAGATGAATTTTCATGACATTATCGACCTAGAAAATCCGGAGAAAAGTATCGAGAAGCTGAACGAGTCATATTATACGGAGTTGAATGTAGAGAACCTTAGCTTTATTATCCCTGGATATAATCAACGAATTGATGATATTGACGTTGAACTTAAAATGGATGGCCACAAAGCGGATTTGAGGGAGTTGTTCATTCGTGTTGGAAATACGGATCTTTCCATTTCTGGTTCTATCGATGATCTTCCGGCCGTTATTCATCACACAGCACTTCCTGTAGTTACTGATTTACATATCAAATCTAAAGTGATTGATCTGAACCTACTCACAAATGCAAAAGGAGACAAGGTGGTAAATGAGAAAATTAAGAACCTGAAATTGGACTTGAAATTTCAAAGTAGTGCACGCGCAATTACTGAATCTCCTTATCTTCCAGTAGGTGAATTTTTTGTGGAGAATTTGTTCGCTGATTTTACACACTACCCCCATTCATTGCATGATTTTCATGCCGATATCTATATTGATACAGCGGATATTAGTGTGGTTGATTTTACTGGTATGATTGACGATTCTGATTTTCATTTTTCAGGTGGCGTAAATAAGTACCCACTATTTTTTCAAGAGAAGTTGGAGGGTGATACGGAGTTGGAATTTGATTTAACATCTGAGGAATTTCATTTAGCGGATGTACTTTCATTTGGTGGTGAGAATAGTATCCCAGAAGATTATCGTGAAGAAGAGTTTAAGGGATTAAAGCTACACGGGAAAACCCAAATACATTTTCGTCAAGAACACTTTCAATCCATCGACATGCAGCTTACAGAATTCACAGGAAAAATGAAGATTCATCCAATGAAACTCGAACGTTTTAGTGGAAATGTGCACTTCGAGGACGATCATCTTACGGTAAATAAATTTAAAGGGATAATGGGAAAATCAGATTTACTCATGGATCTAGATCTGTTTTTCGGGGAGTTAAAACAAAAACAGAAAAAGCAAAATCAATTAGTTTTTGTTTCTCGCAATTTAGATTTTGACCAATTACTATCTTATGAAACTACAGCTGCTGAACCACCCGAAAACCATGATAGTGTGTTCAGTGTATTCGATATTCCTTTTCCTGATATGAAGTATGATGTTAAAATAGCGAAGATGAATTACCACCGTTACTTATCGTCAAACATTAATGCGGTGATGCGCACCACCAAGGAACATTATTTATATATGGATACTCTGCAAATGGATATCGCTGGTGGGCATATGGACATTGGAGGATATTTTAATGGCTCGGACAGAAATAATATTTATTTCAGTCCTACAATCGGCATGAAGAATATTAATCTCGACAAATTAATGTTCAAGTTTGAGAATTTTGGTCAGGATCAACTTGTTTCTGAAAACTTACATGGAAGGATTTCTGGTAAACTTTGGGGTAAAATTCATATGCACGCGGATTTAGTGCCGATTATTGATGATTCTGAAATTCATATGGATGTAGAGGTTACCGGTGGAAGTGTTGAGAAGTATGGACCACTTGAAGCGCTATCAGGATTTTTTGAAGACGAGAAATTGCATAAGGTCATTTTTGACACTCTTCAAAATCATATTGATATGACAGATGGTGTAATGACTATTCCAAATATGGTGATTAATACTAACCTTGGATTTATCGAAATTTCTGGAAAACAGGACATGGAATATAACATGGAGTATTATCTAAAAGTGCCAATGAAAATGATTACCTCCGCAGGCTCAAATAAATTGTTTGGTAAGAAAAAAGAGGAAACATCGAACCCTGAAGAACTATTCGAATATGATCAAACCAAGAAATACAGATATGTAAATATCAAAATTAGTGGTGACGCAGAGGATTATAAAATCACCTTAGGTAAAGGTAAAGGGAGATAAATCTTAGAAATGGCAAAAAGAAAAAGGGGTGAATTCTTACACCCCCTTATCTTTTTTTGTGCCCACGACTGGATTCGAACCAGCACGCACATAGTGCACAACCCCCTCAAGATTGCATGTCTACCAATTTCACCACGTGGGCGTAGTGTATGCTTAAGAGTAGGACAAAATTAATAATTTGATTGAAATAGTGGCATGAAGTGGTAAAAATAGCGGTGAATTCTGTTTGAACCTGTAAACTATTGAGTAAATTTGAGGAAGTGAAAGAATGGTGGATTAAATATTATCCGTACTTTGTAGATATTTGGCAGTACTTGATTATAGTTCTCATTTTTATTCTTGCTGCGCTTTTTATTTTGTAATTTTCAACGTTTTGTGAGCGCTACGCGTTTTTATTTCAACTATTCAATATGAAGATATTTTTTATTTTAATTTCCCTTTTTTCCGTGTCGTTCTCGTTTACTCAGGGATTGAACCTTGACTTTCAAGGAAGTATCGATTATGATAATACCCGAAATACCCGTTTGAGCGATGTATGGGGATATGTAGACGAACAAGGAAATGAATATGGACTTGTTGGCGCTAGAAAGGGAGTGGCTGTTGTAGATGTTACTGACCCAGCGAGCCCCGTTGAGGTGTTTTGGCATCCGGATACAGAGAGTGTTTGGAGAGATTTAAAAACTTGGGGGGATTATGCATATATAACCACTGAGGCAAACTCTGGATTATTGATTATTGATTTATCACCATTGCCGGATAACGCCATTACTGTTACTACTAACTTTTTTGGAGACCCCGGACAAACTTGGGCTACTGCGCATAACTTGTACATTGATGAAAATGGATATTGTTATATTTTTGGTTCAAACAGAGGGAATGGAGGTGTAATTATTTATGATGTCGCTACTGATCCGATGAATCCTATTGAAGTAGGGGAATTTGATAATTGGTACGTACATGATGGTTTTGTGCGAAATAATATAATGTACTTAGGGCATATATATGAAGGAACATTTTCGCTCGTGGATGTTACAGATAAGGCGAATCCTGTATTGTTGGGCACGCAAATGACTTCATCGAATTTTGCACACAATATTTGGCCGAGTGATGATGGGAACTATGTGTTCACCACGGATGAGGTTTCTAATGCTTTCATAGACGCATATGATGTATCGGATCCATTTAATATGTTCCTTACGGACAAAATTCAATCAAATCCAGGAACGGCAACTGTACCGCACAACGCGCATGTTTTGGGAGATTTTTTAATCACATCTTATTATGCGGACGGGGTTACAGTGCATGATATTTCAGATCCTTATAATTTAGTTGAAGTAGGAAACTACGATACTCACCCAGGAACATCTACAAATACAACGGGGTGTTGGGGCGCCTATCCATTTCTCCCATCTGGCAATTTATTGGTTACTGATATTCAGACTGGATTTTATGTATTGACTCCAGATTATAAATTGGCGAGCAAACTAGAGGGAAATATTGTAAACGCCTTATCCTTAAATCCGGTCAATGGGGTTGAAGTAGCTGTTCAAAGTAGCAACCAATTGGAGTCATCTGATTTGTTGGGGGATTATAAGGCCGGAATAATTAGCGAAGGGTTATTGGATGTTACATATACCAAATATGGCTATGAGCCACAGACGATTCCTGTCAACTTTGTAAATGCAACCACGGTTACACAAGATGTGCAACTAGTTCCTATTGCGCCTTTCAACTTTAAGGTAATTGCTCAAGATGATCAAAGCAATCCATTGGTGAATGCATCTGTTCGTATCGAACACAACGGAGTTATTCTTGAAGCCTTAACGAATGGATTAGGAGAAGCTAGTTTTGAGTTGTATTACTTTGATGATTACGCTATTACAGTTGGCAAGTGGGGCTATATTTCAAATTGCCAAACAGTTTTTCTAGATCAAACGATCCCTGAATTGACAATAGGTCTGCCTACAGGGTATTATGATGATTTCTCATTCGATTTCGGTTGGTCAGCTTTTGGCGATGCCTCTGCAGGTCTTTGGGAACGAGCCCTTCCTGTATATGTGGAAATTGGAGGTGGAGTTAGCTCAAATCCGAGTCAAGATAGTGAAGGGGATTGTGAAGTGTTCGCCTATGTTACAGGTAATGCGCCAACTGCTTCAGACAATGTTACCGATGGTACAGTTACGTTGGTGTCTCCAGTTTGGGATGCAACAAGTTATTCCGATCCGTACGTTTATTATGAGCGTTGGTTTTTTAACTTCTTAGGTGATTTCGCCCCTGACGATACTATTCGAGTTGTACTTTCAAACGGTACCGATATGGTAGAAATTGACAAAGAAGGAAGTGAGTTCAATCAACTCGAAACTTGGGTGCCTGTTAGTAAGCGCATTGCGGATTATTTGACCCCAACGAACACGATGCAGCTCTTTGTAAATATTTCCGATTTAGCACCAAAAAACAATGCCACAGAGGGAGGGTTTGATAACTTTAGGGTGACAGAAGGAGCCTACCTAACGGTTGACGGAGAGGAGCTGAAAGTTTTATCGGTTTATCCAAATCCGTTCTCCTCCTTTTTTATAGTAGAAGGAGTGAGTGCATCACAACTTTATCAACTTACAGATATGAAAGGAGCTGTATTCTTAGAGGGGATAACTCAGGATAGTCAAACTAAAATAAATACAGCGCAGCTGCCAAGCGGTATGTATTTTTTGAGAGTCGGAGAAGAGGTAGTGAAATTAGTGAAGTACGACTAATGCAAGTCTAACTTCACTTCACCTTGATTGAAATCACCAATTCAAATTCGGCAACAGGTTCGTTTAGGGTGTTATAAGCAACAACGTTTACTGGTTTATTCACGCGTTCTCCAGTCGACATAGCTTCTTCGAAGGCGGCATGAACAATGGCGCCATCTTCTGAAACAAATACGACATCGGTCATAGCACGTTGAAGAAATTCTCCCTTCACAGCTTTGAAAGCAAACGAAACTTTAACTCCTGACTGTTTTGCAAAATAAAACGCATGAATTCCTGCTGCAACATCTGCACCTACGGCTAAAGCTCCAAAATACATTGATTTTAAGTGGTTTCTGGAACGCCTACGTAAAGGGATTTTAACCCGCACAGTGGTGTCGTCTAGCTGCAGTAATTTCGGTTTTACATACCCAATCAATGGAATTTGGACCCAACCCATTAACCAAAGTAATCGCTGCATTTTGGATAAAGAAAGACTAGTTGATTTCTGCATATTCGCTAACAAGTTGATTAATAATTGCTCCCAATGGTTTTACCTCCTTCACGTGCTCAATACTCGGGCCAGCGCACCACATTGTCTTATACGTAGCCCCAAAAGCTGCTTTGCGCAAAGACTTCATTCCTTTAATAAATGTGAGTGCTTTCATCCATTTTTTCAAACGTTTGTTTTTATTCAATAAGCGTTCGAGCCAATTTTGTTGAGTTCCTAATTTTTCTACATACGGTGTGTTGATCACAGTGCACGGGGTTCCAGAAATTTTTGTGGTCATCACAATATCCTTCGAGCCATAGTCAATACAAGCTTGTTTATACTCGTCGTTCACACCAGCTTCATTTGAAGCGATGAAAATGGATCCAATCGATAAGCCATCTGCTCCAATATCCATGACTTGGCGCATTTCATGTCCATTACCTACACCTCCAGCACTAATAACAGGAATGGAACATGCTTTTTTAAGTTGAGGAATCAATTCTTGGTATGGAATGTTCCCAGCATGTCCTCCAGCTCGATTATTTACGGCAATAATGGCATCTGCACCGAGGGCCTCTACCTTTTTTGCATATTCAATATTAACGACATCACAGAGCACCTTGACACCATGTTGATGTGCCATATTAATGGTTTCTTCAGGAGATCCTAAGCTCGTGATGATATAATCGACTTTTTCTTCACAAATTACAGCTAACTGCTCCTTGTACAAGAAATTACTTTTATTTACAATTAAGTTGATCCCTAGAGGACCATTTACTGCTTTTTTGACTGTTTGAATGGCAGTACGCAAATCTTCCAACGTTCTATAATTCAACGCGGGTATCGCTGCAGTAGCACCAGCTTTGATAGCGGCGATCACCATGTCCGTATTGGAGACAAGAAACATTGGGGCTACAATAATGGGATATCTAATCCCCAAAAGTTCCGATAATGGACTTTCAATTTTTTCTGGAATACTCATAACGCTAAAGTATCAAATTATATGCATACATAATAAAGATGTGTAAAAAAAAATTTTTGGACGGAAGTAGTATGAAAGTATAACCACATAAAAAATAATCAATTGGAAGAAGTTAGTTCCTTAGATTCTATATATTTGATTGTTTTATACAATAATTTTCATGCGGCTGTTTCTTCAATTCATTTTTGCTTGCACAAGTTGTTTTATAGGCGCCTATTTTTCCATGGGGCAGTCTATCGAAGAATGGGACGTGCGTTTTCGCGAAGGGAATTTAGATGAAAAAATAGAAGCATTATATCACTTGTATTTTCTTCAAGAAGAGGCAGATGTGGACGATGCGTTTTCATATGCTCAACATGTTCATGAGTTGGGTATTCAAGAAGGAAGAGAAGATGCCTTGGCCATGGCCAATTATTGTCACGGTCATTATTTGTCGTCCAAAATGCTCCTGGAGGAATCTCTTCTGCGTTTTGAAGCTGCTTTTTCAACATTTTATGCATTGCAGAATGATACACTTTGTTCAGAAGTTTATAATGGTATTGGTAATGCATATTTTTTGAAAGGTGACTATTCTTCTGCCGAAGAGTATTACCTGCGGTCCATTGATTTAGCCAGAACGTCAGATGCTGAGCGGTTTCAGCTCATCGCATATCCGAATTTGGCAAGAATCTATCGTATCCAAAACAACTATGTTGAAGCAGAAGTATTGCTGCAGGAATATATTAACTTCTATGAGGAAACGGGAAAGCTCACGAAACTTGGAAATGCTTATGGAATCCTCGGTCAACTTTATTTGGATCAAGAAAAGGTTGAAACGGCGATGGAATATTTGCAGAAGGGCTTGGAATTTCAATTGGCGTTGGGAAGTTTAAGAGCTACGGCAAATGGCTATACGAACTTGGCCATCGCCAATTTTCTTAAAGGAGATGTAGCTCAAGCGGAGCGGGACTTTCGTACAGCATTGAAGTACAGACTGCAAGAAGGGAATCCTTTTTTCTTAGCGGAAGCTTATTTCAACATGGGTGATTTTTACATTGAACAAGAGGAATTAGATTCAACGATTCATTATTATTTGATGTCTCTTTCAATTGCTGAGCAATCAACTAACTTAATTGGAAGTAGCGACGCTTGCAAGCGATTAGCGGAAGCATATGAGCGCGTCGGTAACATTTCCAAGCAATTGGAGTATTTGAAAAAGTACATTGCACTCCAAGAGGAACAAACACTGCAGACGACTTCAAAACAGCTGAATTTACTGCGCGAAAGTTTTGAATGGTCAAAGTTGGAACAAGAACAACGCAATCGAAGCCGAGAGCAAGAAATGCAGGCTGATCTTACCTATTTTGAGCATGCATGGGTTCGCTGGAGATGGATTATGGTGGCTATTGTTTCAGCGTTAGGCATCATTTTTATTGTTAAGCGACGCACAACTTAAACATCTTCTCTTTATTATTGTTAATCGTAAAATAGAATATGTCAATAAAAGAAGTAACATTTGGAGCAGGATGTTTTTGGTGCGTGGAAGCATGTTTCAAAGACTTAGAAGGAGTGGTGAATGTTTTACCAGGTTACTCTGGGGGTCAGATAAAAAACCCTTCATACAAGGAAGTCTGCTTGGGTACTACTGGCCATGCAGAAGTCGCACGTGTAGAGTATAACGAAGAACTTATTTCTTTTGAGGAGTTGTTGGAAGTGTTTTGGTTTGTGCACAATCCTACTACCTTAAATCGTCAAGGAAATGATATTGGTGAACAATACCGTTCTGTGATTTTTTATCATGATGACCAGCAAAAAACACTTTCTGAAAAATACAAGCAGCAGTTGAATGAATCAGGCGCCTGGGAGAATCCAGTTGTTACTGAAATTAGTCCACTGATTAATTTTTATCCTGCTGAAAATTATCACCATAACTATTTCCAAAATAACCCTGATCAGTCTTATTGCGCGAGCGTTGTCCGTCCTAAGGTAGAAAAATTCAGAAAGGCATTTCAACAACGATTGAAGCAACATTCATAGGGTATTCAGACTGAAGCATATTTTTTTTTAGAATTCATTTTTTTATCATTTTTAATCATACATTTGCTTCGATTTAAAACAATTATGATGAAAAAGGTATTTATGGTTATGGTTGCTGGAACTTTAGTTTTAAGTTCATGTGGTAACAAAAAAGATTTTTGCGAGTGTGTAACTGAATCTATGGCTTCAGAAGATCCAAATGCTTATCCAGAAGGATGTGAGTACATCAAGGATATGGATGAGGCAGAAGTTGCTTCTAAGTCTACAGAGTGTTTGGGAGATATCTTCGGAGCACTTGGTGATGCATTAGGAGAAGGAATGGAAAATCTTGGTGCAGAAATGGATGCGGCGCTTGAAGCAGCTGTTGATTCATTAGGTGCTGCAGCTGATTCAGTTGCTGTTGAAATGGAAGAAGCTACAGAAATGTAATTCGTTAAGTTTACAATACACTATTGATAAAAGTAGGAGTGGAACTTTCCATTCCTATTTTTTTTACGCTATTTTTCCAATCTTCACTTTTTTCGCTTCCTCTTTTTCGAATTATCATTATTTTCAGCAAATGGAAACAAAAAGACCGTTGGAAATAGTGAGTGCTTCTGCTGGCAGCGGCAAAACATTTTCATTGGTCCAAGTGTACCTTAAGTTAACACTTGACCCAAAGCGCGACAACTCCTATTTTTCCAGTGTAATTGCGATGACCTTTACCAATAAGGCATCCATGGAAATGAAAGAGCGAATCATGGAGGCGCTTGATATGCTGGCGTATCCTGAAAGGTCCAACCCGAAAGACCAAAAAAAAGCAGATGACTTATTACGTACCACTGAGGAAAACCTCGGGTTTCCAAGGGAGGTGATTCGAGAGAATGCACAACATGTCCTGAGCGCTATATTGCACAGTTATGGCGAATTTAAAGTGCAAACAATTGATAAATTTAGTCTTCAATTGATTCGAACTTTTTCGAGAGATTTGAATGTGAATGACGACTTCGAAGTAGTGCTGAAAGTAGATGAAATCATTGAACGGGTTGTCGATCAATTATTATCTAAAATTGGTTCGCCAGAGCATAAAGAAGTGACGAAGTTAGCGTTGCTGTATGCGAAATCCAACCTCGATGAAGGTGATAAATGGAATTTTCGTTCGAGTCTGATTGATTTTGCAAAAGTACTCACCAAAGAGAACAATCAGGACTATGTCTTATCGATATTGAAACAATCCTTCACCAAAGAATTGTTTCAACAAGTGAATCGCGATTACCAGCACGCATTATTTTTGTTTCAACAAGAACGCGATGAATTATATGCGTCATTTGTAAATTATAACCTTGATAGTAAAGATATGCCTCAAGGAAACCGTGGTTTATATGGTTATTTGAGTAAGCTTCCACAGATGGAAAAGCCGAATAGAAAGGTAAACTCCTACATCACTGGAACGTTGGATGGATCACTAGTAAAAGACAAACACACGATACCTCCTGAATTAATCACTAAAACGTACAAATTTCTATTCTACATAGAAGATAGTATTGATGAGGTGTATGTGCTGTCGAAATTACGCGATAATTTTTACAACCTATCCCTTCTAAAATACATTGCAAATGAACTAGAAGAGATGAAACTCAATGACAATATTGTATTGATTTCTGACTTCAATAAAATGATTGCACAATTGCTAGTAGATGAAAATGCGAATTACGTATATGAGCGACTGGGCAATCGATTTAATCATTACTTGTTGGATGAGTTTCAAGACACGAGTAGGCTGCAATGGATGAATTTGATACCACTATTGCACAATTCCCTGGCCCAAGATTATTCCAACCTAATTGTAGGTGACCCGAAGCAAGCAATTTATCGTTTTCGAAATGGGGTCGTGGAACAGTTTGTAGCGTTACCTGGAATTTTTAATCCAGAACAGAGCCCAAAGATAAATGCTGTATCCAAGTATTTCGAGAAACGCGGGGTGAACAAAACATTGGATGACAATTGGCGTTCACGCGAAAACATCGTTCGCTTCAACAATGACTTTTTCAAAATAGCGGTAGAAACGTTAGCACACGATACGCAAGCGTATTATGCCGATGTTAAACAACATCCAAAAGGCGCGACTGGGGGATATTTAAGGTTTGATTTTTTCGCGCGTGAAGATGATCGGTTCGTCGTGGAGGAAGAATTTATCCTCCGAACAATTCGAGCATGTGTTGCAGATGGTTTCAAGCGCGGAGACATCTGCTTATTGGCGCGTTCAGGAAAGGATGGGAATCGCTGGGCGAAATTGCTCGCAAAGGCTCCTGAGAAATTTAAGGTAGTCAGTGAGGACAGTTTGAACGTAAGTGCAGATAAAACAGTGCAAGTCATCATCCATTATTTGCGCTTGCGTAAAAATAATGCCAACACCACTGCCCAAATTCGATTTGCTTCCGACTTCATCGCGGTAACTGGAGAAGATCCAATTCAATGCTTGAGCGATTACTGGAAAACAAAAGTAGGAGATTTAGATTTTCCTAAATTTATTGCCGATTACTTTCAATCGGAAGAAGCATTTTATTTCAATTATGAAAACCTGTACGACTTAGGTCAACAGTTGTCACGATTGCTTCAAGTCAATGAACTCAACAATCCCTACCTTCATCATTTAATGGAGATGTTTCACCGGTATGATGAACAATATGGTCCGGACTTAAGAGGGTTTATGGAGCAATGGGAAATTGATGGTTACAAAGAAACGGTACAAATGCCGGATAATGATGAAGCCATTAAAATAATGACCGCTCATAAAGCAAAAGGATTAGAATTCCCGATAGTTGTTTTGCCGAATTTGGCGTGGGAAATTAAATTAAGGGATTCATTCTTTCTTGAAGTTGGAGAGGGAAAAGTTGTGCATACCAAGCTGACAAAAAATGTGGAGACATCTCCCGAATTTGCGAGTACTCGATATTTGGAAGAAGTAAAGAAGGTGTTTTTGGATGAATTCAACTTGTTATATGTAGCGATGACGCGACCTGTGCATCGTTTATATGGTTTAGTGGAAGCCAATGAAAAAGGCGTGGAGAAACTAGGCAATATCTCTGATGACAGCTATTCGGATATCCCTACTATGAGCCAATTGGTATTTGGCGTACTGAAAAATCTATCAACATCTCCAGAATTGATAATTGATGATGAGAAAATAGAGTATGGAAGGGCAGAAGTGCATGAAGTGCAGAGCGAATCGGATGAGGTGAACAAAGTTTTTGCGGCGAACATTAGCGATCGATTGTGGTTTCCAGAAATTTCTTTCCGTGATAGTACGTCCATTGAACAAGAAGAGGTCAGTGAAGAACTCCGGTTTGGATCCCAATTGCACCTGGTGTTAGAAAATACTTCGCCAAAAGAGAAGCCGACATTAACCCTTGATAAACTATTGCGCCAAGATCGAGTGGAACAGCGATTTGTAAAGCGTCTTTTCGAGAAAGCAAAAGAAGTTATGACTTTTCCTCCGTACCTGGAGTTGTTTCAAGCTGCGGAAACGGTGTACAACGAACAGGATATTATTTCAAGCGAGGTAGGAGTATTGCGCCCTGACATTTTATTTGTAAAAGATAAAACATGTACCGTACTGGACTATAAAACAGGGATAGAACGTAGAGTGCATCATCAGCAAATGCAGCAATATTTGGCTGTCCTACAGGAAATGGGGTATACTGATTTGAAAGGAATACTTTTCTATACCTCAGAGATGAAATTTGTGCATTGTTCACGTTGAAATCCTATTAGGTTATAATATTCACGTTTCACTGCATAGAAAGTGACGTAACAGAGCGCTAAATTTCATACATGAAAAAAAATAGAGGTCAAACAAATGTTGCTAGTTTTAGGCTCTGCCAACTCTGTATTCTAAACCTCAAATAAGAGGAATTCACTTAACCTTCAACAAAACTTCTTTCCCTCCCTGTCTTAATCCAAATCTTGGTATATTTGTGAAAAATTAAAGAATATGAGTTTATTGACAGTTGGAAGTGTCGCTTTTGATGCCATCGAAACCCCTTTTGGGAAAACAGATAAAATTATTGGAGGAGCAGGTACATATATCGCTTTTTCATCCTCTTACTTTGTGCCTACCCAGAATATTGTTTCTGTTGTTGGAAACGATTTTCCCCAAGAAATGTTGGACAAATTGAAAGGGAGAGGTGTTAACTTAGAAGGGTTGCAAATTAAGCAGGGAGAGAAGACATTTTTCTGGTCAGGACGTTACCACAATGACATGAACTCGAGAGATACATTGGTAACTGAGTTGAACGTGTTAGAACATTTTGACCCAATTATTCCAGCATCTTACCAAGGAGCAGATTATGTATTGCTCGGGAATTTAAGTCCTCAGGTACAAAAAACGGTAATTGAGCGATTAGATACACGTCCAAAGTTAGTAGCGATGGATACCATGAATTTCTGGATGGACATCGCAATGGATGCGTTGAAAGAAACATTGAAGTTGGTGGATGTATTGATTATCAATGATGAAGAAGCGCGTCAGCTTTCTGGTGAATATTCATTAGTAAAAGCAGCGAAAAAAATTCGCGAAATGGGTCCAACTTATTTAATCATTAAAAAAGGAGAGCACGGAGCGTTATTGTTTCATGGAGAACAAGTGTTCTTCGCGCCAGCTCTGCCTTTGGAGGAAGTATTCGATCCAACAGGAGCAGGAGATACATTTGCGGGTGGATTTATGGGGTATATCGCTTCTACAGATGATTATTCGTTTGAAAATATGAAACGTGCTATTATTACAGGTTCTGCTATGGCTTCTTTTTGTGTGGAAGAATTTGGAACAAATAAATTAGAGAATTTAACGAAATCAGAAATTGAAGAGCGTATTCAAAGTTTTGTGCGATTGACAGACTTTGATATGGTTCAAACCGTAGGTTAATTTTACAGCATGGAAAATCAGACTTTTATTGAGAATCTAAAGGAGCTAGCAGGACAAGAGGATTTGTTGGCTGTTGGTCGTGAGGTGAGTGAATTAAAAACAAAATTTGACGACTTCATTTTAGGGGAAGAACGCAAATTTCAAGTAGCTCAACTCGAAGCTCAAGTAAAAGGGGAGACCTTAGAAAGCGACGGAGAAATCGAACGATTAAAAGAAGCTTTTTATGACGTTTACGCTGATTTTAAACAACGCAGAAAAACACTCGTCGATGCAAAAAATGCAGAGGAAGCTGAAAACCTAAAGGTGAAGCGTACGCTGATTACCCGATTTAAAGAAATTATTGCAAACGAAGAGAATATTGGATCAGCTTTTTCGGCCCATAAAGAAATTAATGAAGTATGGAAAAGTGTGGGTGATATTCCACGCGAAAAACGTCACGATATTCAGCAAGAATATAGCCGCTTAATGGAGGAGTTCTTCTATAACATGAAGATTTACCGCGAAATTAAGGACTATGATTTTAAAAAGAATTTCGATGCCAAACAGGACGTGATCAATCGAATTAAGTGCTTGGAGCAGATTTCTGATATGAAAGAAGTAGAGGGGACACTCAAGGCATTGCAAAACGAATGGGAAGACATTGGTCCTACGAAACGAGAATTGTGGGAACAAATCAAAGAAGATTACTGGAATTCAATTAAGTCAGTGTATGACCGAATAAGAGCCCATTATGATGCGGTGCGTGAGCAAATGCATGAAAATCTGGAAGCAAAAAAAGAATTAATTGTTAAGACAAAGGAACTGATTGCATTGGAGCGAAACTCTATAAAGGCCTGGAATAAACATACTCAACAACTTTTGGAAACCCAGGAGAGGTGGAAAAAAATTGGTTTTGGTCCAAAGAAAGAGAATGAACAGCTATGGCAGGAATTCAGGGCGTTATGTGATGGCTTCTTTGAAGGGAAAAGTGCCTATTTTGAAAGTATCCAAGGTGATTTTGATAGAGTCGCTAAGCAGAAGGAGAGCATCATTTTAAAAATTGAAGCGATAAAAGACGACGAAAACTGGAAGCGAACTTCTGAGCAGGTATTGCGTCTTCAGAAAGAATGGAAAAGCGCTGGCAATGCAGGGGCGAAAAACGAACAGCGTTTGTGGAAGCAATTCAGAACGGCGTGTGATCATTTCTTTGCCCGTAAAAAAGCATTTTTTGAAGAATTAGATAAAGCCAATGAAGCGAATTTTGTTGCCAAACAAGCGCTGTTAGAAAAGATTGAAGTATATGCTCCAAGGGAAGATAAAAAGCAAACACTTGCTGATTTGAAACAATTTGCAGAAGAATTCGCAACAATCGGTCAAGTGCCTTTTAAACAAAAGGAAGCCGTCTATATAGCTTATAAAACGGCCTTAGATAAACAATACAATGCGCTTGGATTAAAGGGTGAAGAGAAAGAGGAAGTATTGTTCCAAGCGAAACTGTCTCAAATTGCAGGAAGTGCGGATTCAGCTGGGTTATTTGAAAAGGAAAAGCAAGCGATTCGCAATGAAATCAATAAGATCAGGCAAGACATGAATCAATTGGAGAATAACTTAGGTTTTTTCTCCAATTCGAAAGGAGCCAACGCCTTGAAAGCAGAAGTGGAAAAGAAAATCGAAGTAGAGCGAGAGAAAATTGAAGTATTGAAAGCTAAATTAAAATCGATTCCGAATGAATAGATTGGCCAATAGCTGGTTGCTCTTGATAGCGATTATTATTTTTCCATTTGCCTTTGCAATTGGCTACAACATTGATTATTCGTTGTTTGGGCTACAGATTCAAGGAGAAGAGTTTGAGCATAAGGAGCTGATTTTTGGGATTGCAGCTGGTGCGGTTTTCTTGTTTGGTGCACTCAAAGCAACACGCCGATGGATGGGCTTGCGCATTGTTGCTCAAAAAAACAAGTTTATTTATTCGGATATTATTAGTGCAGATCGCAAACGTCGCATCAGTCTATACGGAATATTGGAAATTATCTTCTTGTTACTTTTTGCTGGATATTATGCTACGTTAAGTGCGTACACGGTATATGTTGGACTCGTATATTTAATTATTGCCTCGGAACATATAGTACATCTGTCTCTGGGCTTAGGTAAGAATTTATACCGAATTGGACTCACAAAAAAAGCACTTGTCGCCGTGGATCGGGAATCCCGTGTCATTTTCTTCTCAGGTCTCCGAAAAGTGTCTAAACATCAACAAACACTTTATTTCGAGTACAGCAATGAATTAGTCATGCACATTCCGATAAATATGATTCCTGATCAGGAAACATTCATGAAAGAACTGCGCCAAGTGGTGAATCCGGACAAAGTGTTTTTTGAAGGATTCGAAAAATAACATTTTATAAAATGAACCATAACGTATATAATCTGTTAGTGGTTTGTACTCAACAGTAAACAATGAATACTATTCCAGATAAAAAAAAGGGTGTTGCCATTCTTGGATCCACAGGTTCAATTGGAACCCAGGCGTTAGATGTAATTGAAGCTTACCCGGATTATTTCGATTTGCAAGTTATTACAGCCAATGGAAATGCTGATTTGCTCATTGAGCAAGCCATGAAGTTTAAGCCGAATACCGTGGTGATTGTCGATGAATCGAAATACGAACACGTAAGCAAGGCTCTGGAAGCAGAAGATATTCATGTGTATGCTGGCGAAGAAGCACTTTGTCAGGTGGTGGAGATGAAAGAAGTCGACGTCGTTTTGACCGCTCTTGTAGGTTACGCAGGACTAAAACCAACACTTCGCGCCATCGCAGCCAAAAAAGATATCGCCTTAGCGAATAAAGAAACACTTGTTGTCGCTGGAGAACTCGTAACTAAAGAAGCAAAAGCAAATGGCGTGAATATTTACCCGGTAGATTCAGAACATTCAGCTATTTTTCAGTGTATTGTTGGTGAATTCCACAATCCATTGGAAAAAATATTCCTCACCGCCTCAGGCGGACCATTCAGAGGATGGACAGCCGAACAATTGAAAGATGTAAAACCAGCCCAAGCTTTAAAACATCCAAACTGGGATATGGGAGCTAAAATCACGATTGATTCAGCTACACTTATGAACAAAGGATTAGAAGTAATCGAAGCAAAATGGTTGTTTGGCTTAAAAGCCGATCAGATTGATGTAATTGTACATCCACAGTCGATAGTGCATTCTATTGCGCAATTCGAAGATGGGAGCATGAAAGCTCAAATGGGGTTGCCCGATATGAAGCTACCGATACAATTCGCGTTAACATATCCGGAACGTTTTAAGACTGATTTCCCACGATTTAATTTTCTAGATTATCCACAACTCACCTTCGAACAACCAGATAGAGCTACGTTTAGAAACTTAGATTTAGCATTTGAAGCCATGGCGTTGGAGGGTACAGCAGCCTGTGCGCTAAATGCAGCCAATGAAGTAACCGTTCAAGCTTTTCTAGAAGAGAAAATCGGATTTTTAGACATCGCCAAAATTAATGAGGCGACAATGCGCGCCGTGGAATTGATCAAAAATCCAAAATACGATGATTTTGTGGCCGTAGACGCTGAGGCTCGGAAAGTGTCAATGGATTTATTAGGTGGTGGTCATTTCTAAATTCATTGTTCGAAATATCTAGTAATTAAATAGCAGCTCCATTAGGTTATATAATTATTAATTATGCAACCATAATAGAAGTCGAAATCCGTGGTTCGTTAATTGAGTCAAATCACGTCTCACTTCTTATTTAATAATCATTCAAGTTAATTTGGGGTTTCAGATTTGCAAGTAATTGATACTCCTTTCCTGTCAACCTTTTTATGTTTAACTTTGTTCATCATAAAAGAAAAGAATGAAAAAAATAGGGGTAAATGGTTTTGGCCGAATTGGAAGGTATTTCACGCGACTATCATTGGCGGAAAGTTTAATTGATGTGGCTGTAGTAAATGACTTGGCAGATATCAATACGCTTGCTCATTTGTTCAAGTACGATTCAGTTCATCGGGGTTTAAACCATTCTTTTTCGATTGAGGGAGATACGTTGGTTTTTGAGAACGGAAAGAAAATTGTGTTCACGAATCATAAGAACCCAGCGGATATTCCTTGGGGTGAATATGGTGTTGAAATCGTGATCGAATCAACGGGTGTTTTTCGTTCTCGGGATAATGCAGAATTGCATCTTTTAGGAGGGGCGAAAAAGGTTGTGATTAGTGCCCCTGCACAAGGAGATGATATTCCTTCTCTTGTTCTTGGTGTGAATGAGGAAGTTTTGAACACTCCTTTTAACGTGATAAGCAATGCTTCTTGTACAACGAATTCAGCGGCACCAATGATTAAAGTTATCGATGATTTCTGTGAGATTGAGAGCGCATATATTACAACGGTTCATAGTTACACATCGGATCAGCGACTGCATGACGCTCCACACTTAGATTTACGTCGTGCAAGAGGTGCGGCACAATCCATCGTGCCAACAACTACTGGAGCTGCCAAGGCATTGTCTAAAATATTCCCGAATCTAGTGATGGGTGGCTGCGGTATTCGAGTACCTGTCCCAAATGGTTCCTTGACTGATTTAACAATCAACGTTAAAGGGGAAGTGCCTTCTGTAGATGAGATTAATGCACGTTTTCTAGCAGCATCAAAGGATGAACTTAAGGGTGTTTTATCTTTTATTGATGAGCCCATTGTTTCGGCAGATGTAATTGGAAACCCTTTCTCTTGCACGTTTGATAGCTTGTTAACGAGTACAGTAGGGAATATGATCAAGTTGGTCGGATGGTACGATAATGAAGCAGGATACTCGAATCGTTTGATGGATTTAGTGAAGCGATTGTAATATGGGAAAAGAAATTGAACGAAAATATTTAGTCCACAAAGCCTACTGGGGAGCCCTTGAAAAACCGGAAGGGATGGATATTCGCCAAGGATATTTGAATCGAACTCCTGAAAACACCGTGCGTATTCGCATAAAAAAAGGAGTAGGTTATCTGACAATTAAAGGAAAAGAAGAAAGCGGTGTTCGTCCTGAATTTGAATATTTAATACCTTTTAATGAAGCTGTTGAAATGTTAGATTTATTTTGTGATAGAGTTTTGCATAAGACGCGCTTTGAGATATTGCACAAGGGACATCTATGGGAAGTGGATGAATTTCATTCGCCTAATAAAGGATTGGTATTAGCTGAAATCGAATTAACAAATCCAGCGGAATCATTTGAACTTCCAGAGTGGGTGTCTGAGGAGGTGACGGGGCTGCCTCAATATTACAACGCGAATATGTTGTAATTGGCTATGTTTAGTAAATTAAGAAGTAAGTACGATATGCAAATAGAAGTGTGGAGCGATGTGATGTGTCCGTTTTGTTATATTGGTAAAAGAAGATTAGAACAAGCATTGGAACAATTAGCCCCAAAGGAGGTAGAGATTACTTGGAAAAGTTTTTTGTTGAACCCAGATTTAGAAACAGATACAGAAAAAAGTGTGTTCGACTATTTGGCAGAGAATAAGGGGATTACAAAAGAAGCTGTCCGTGAAATGTGCGCGCAAGCAGAAGCTATGGCCGGAGAGGTGGGCTTAAATTATACCTTGGAAAAAACGGTAGTAGCCGATTCGCTAAAGGCGCATCGCTTTTTACATTTTGCCAAACATGCAGGGAAACAACAAGTAGTAAAAGAACGATTACTCGCAGCACATTTTGGGGAGAATAAAAATGTAGATGATAACGATGTGCTTTTGGAGATTGCGCATGCAGTGGGACTAGATCCGACGCGAACACTTGAAATTTTAAATTCTCGAGAATTTGAGGAAGGGGTTAAGTATGATATTTATGAAGCACATCAATTGGGTGTAAAAGGAGTTCCGTTTTTTGTTTTCAATAATAAATATGGCATTTCTGGTGCTCAGCCAGCTGAAGTGTTTACTAAGACTTTGCAGAAGGTTATGAGTGAAGAACAGGCATGAATGAGGTGTTTTTTTCGCGGATTACCGATGACGGGAACATATTGTCGGTGGACTCTTCCAATAATCCCAAACAATAATTATCTTTGCAGCAAATTCAATTTTAATGGAAATCCCCAAGACTTACGAACCCGGAAGAGCGGAAGAAAAATGGTATTCTTACTGGATGGAAAAAGGCTATTTTCACAGTGAACCTGACGAAAGAGAAGCCTACACAGTTGTTATTCCTCCTCCTAATGTTACAGGTGTCCTCCATATGGGGCACATGTTGAACAATACAATTCAAGATGTCTTAGTACGTCGAGCTAGAATGTTGGGGAAAAATGCGTGTTGGGTTCCTGGAACTGACCATGCATCAATCGCTACAGAGGCGAAGGTGGTTAATAAATTGCGTTCCGAAGGAATCAAGAAATCGGATTTGTCGCGCGATGAATTCATGAATCATGCCTGGGAATGGAAGGAAAAGCATGGTGGAATTATTCTTGACCAGCTTAAAAAACTAGGTGCATCATGCGATTGGGAGCGTACGCATTTTACGATGGATAAGGAGTACTCTGAATCTGTATTAGATGTGTTTATCGACTTGTACAAAAAGGGTAAAGTATATCGCGGAGTGCGCATGATTAATTGGGATCCTGAAGCGAAAACAGCGCTTTCTGATGAGGAAGTAGTGTACAAAGAGGTGAATTCGAAGTTGTTCAATATTCGCTATAAAATTGCAGGAACAGAAGATGATTGGCTGACGATTGCTACTACACGTCCTGAAACGATTCTTGGTGACAGCGCAATTTGTATCAATCCGAATGATGCTCGCTTTTTGAAGCTCCATGGTAAGTTTGCAATTGTACCAATAGTGAACCGTACCATTCCAATTATTCTGGATGATTATGTTGATATGGAATTCGGAACGGGGTGTTTAAAAGTTACACCAGCTCATGATTTGAATGATTATGAGCTAGGCAATAAACACGGTTTAAAATCTATTAACATTTTGAATGATGATGCTACATTAAATGAGAATGGGTTGCATTATCAAGGGAAGGAACGCTTTGAAGTACGAAAGCTAATTGCTAAAGAATTGGATGAGGCAGGGTACTTAGTGAAGGTGGAAGACCACATTAACAAAGTAGGGTTTTCTGAACGTACGGATGCCGTAATTGAGCCACGTTTATCTCCTCAATGGTTCGTGGACATGAAAGAACTGGCACAACCTGCCTTGGATAATGTTATGAATGGAAACATTAAGTTCTATCCTGATAACATGAAGAATACCTACCGTCATTGGATGGAAAATATCAAAGACTGGTGTATTTCTAGACAATTGTGGTGGGGTCATCGGATTCCAGCTTGGTATTATGGAGCCGGCGAGAATGACTTCGTTGTAGCAAAGAGTGAATCAGTTGCTGTAAAAACAGCTACTGAGAAGTCCGGGAGACCTATTAGTGCTGCCGATCTTAAACAAGATGAGGATGTCTTGGACACATGGTTCTCAAGCTGGTTGTGGCCGATTTCAGTGTTTAATGGATTAACTCAGCCTGGCAATCCAGAAATTAAGTATTACTATCCCACTAACGACTTAGTGACTGCTCCGGAAATCATGTTTTTCTGGGTGGCTCGAATGATTATAGCTGGATATGAATATATGGACGAAATTCCGTTTAAGAATGTTTATTATACAGGGATCGTACGAGATAAATTAGGGCGAAAAATGTCCAAGTCTTTGGGGAATTCCCCTGATCCAATAGAACTAATTAATAAGTATGGTGCTGATGGAGTTCGTGTGGGAATGTTAGTTTCATCTCCTGCTGGAAATGATCTTCCGTTCGATTCGAGTCAATGTGAGCAAGGACGTAATTTTACGAATAAAATGTGGAACGCATTCCGTTTGATTCATTCTTGGGAAGTGAAAGATATGGAGCAATCCGAGTCGAATAGAAAATCCATTCAATGGTTTGAGAATAAGTTTAATCAAGCGTTGAACAACATCAATGAGCAGTTTGATAAATTCCGAATCTCGGATGCTTTAATGGCCACTTATAAATTAGTTTGGGATGATTTCTGTTCGTGGTATTTGGAATTAATAAAGCCAGGTTATGAACAGCCTATTGATCGTGCTACCAAAGAGAAGACCATTGAGATTTTTGAAAACATCTTAAAGTTAGTTCATCCATTTACACCATTTATAGCGGAGGATTTGTGGCATTTAATTCGCCAGCGTTCTGAAGGAGAAGATATTATTGTGGCACAATGGCCACAATTGGGAACAGTTGATGAATCTGTTTTAGAAGCCTTTAAAGTAGCTGCTGAAGTGATAGGTAATATACGAAACATTCGTAAGGAGAACAATATTGCGAATAAAATCAAAATTGATTTGCGTATTGGTACTAATACGATTATTCCGAAGTCATTAGATGTATTAATTGTTAAAATGGGCAACTTACAATCTCTCGACTATACGGATGAAAAAATTGGTAGTGCCTACTCGTTTATTGTTAAAAATGTGGAGTTTTTCATTCCTTTTGGAGAGAATGTAGACATTGCTGCAGAGAAAGATAAAATTATTGAAGAGTTGGAATACACTAAGGGTTTTTTGAATTCGGTACAAAAGAAATTGGGAAATGCCAATTTTGTGAATAATGCTCCGGATTTAGTAGTCGCAAGTGAAAAGAAGAAACAGGCGGATGCCGAGGAAAAAATAAAAATTCTAGAGCAGAAATTAGTAACGTTAAAGTAGTTTTTTTGATCGACTCCTATTTCCCGACTTGATTCGGATAGTAGTGAGGCGAAACCATAAATAAAAGCCCGATCAGTAATGAACGGGCTTTTTTATTTAAATGAGCATTATATAACTATTTGATATCCATCATATTCATAAACGGATTTTGACCATCCATAAATAATGTTTTTGCGTTCGGTGATTTCGACAGTTCCAAGAGTGCTTCAATTTGTTTCATCTTTAAGACGTTTGGGGTCAAGCTTTGGCTGAGTTTATCGTTGGCTAATTTATTTGCTTCAGCTTCAATTTCTATAACTCGAGCTTTCGCTTCAGCGGCAATAATCATCTGCTGTTTCAATGCCTCGGCCTTGATTTCAGTGCGTTCTGCTTCTTTGGTTTCTTGAGCAAGTATGTATTCCATTCGGAAGGCATCCTGTTCTGCCTCTAACTTCATTTCAATAGCTTCAGCAAGTCCTTTCGGAAGGGTTATACTTTTCATAAGTACCGCTTCAATCTCGAAACCTCTCGGTTGGAGGTATTCATTCATTAATTCTGTAATTCGCATTTCGATGGATCTTCGCTCTCCACTGTGCATGTCCTTTGCTAGAAATTGAGAGCACACATCAGCTGCCGATGAACGGAATACGCTGGTGATAATTTGATCGTAATTTAATCCAATCTCTTCTATAACCGTTGTCACTTTAGTTGGATCAATTCTGTATAGAATGGAAACGTCCGACTGAATGGTAAGTCCTTCTTTTGACGGAAGATTCATACTCATTTCACGGTTAATTGTTCGTGTTGGTACGCGTATGATTGAGGAAACTAGTGGGTTATAGAACATTAATCCCGCGTCAACTGTTTTTTCGTTGAGTTTTCCCAATCTGGATTTCACGCCTACTTGGCCTGGACGAATAACGGCACACGAACTTAGTCCTAACATGCCGATGAAAGAAAAGATGATAATTTTATTCATAGTATTCACTTTAAGTTTTTACAGATTAAGAAAACTTCATGCCATAAATGTTAAAAAAGTGTTAACAAAACTTAAAACACCATACAAAATAGATGTGTCATGTTAAGAGACATTACTTATTGAGTATTAAAAGAATGGATTCTTGCGGTGTTTTTGTATGCTACCTACAACATTAGCTTTGGAAATTGTTGAAAATTTTGACTTTCCGTTTCTTTTATTAAATAAGTTGCCTATCTTTGCAGGCTCAATTAAAAATTAATAATATGAATAACTACGAAACTGTTTTCATTTTAACTCCCGTTTTGTCTGAAGACCAGGCAAAGGAAGCAGTAAAGAAGTTCGAAGACGAAATTCAGTCCTTAGGTGGAAAATTAAAGCACTCTGAATCTTGGGGTCTTAAGAAATTGGCTTACCCAATTCAAAAGAAGACAACAGGTTTTTACTTTATGCTTGAATTTGAAGGCGCAGGTGACATTATTGGTCAGCTAGAACTCTCTATGAAACGTGATGAAAGAATCATACGTTTCTTAACTGTTAAAATGGACAAGCATCATGCTGCATGGGCAGAAAAGAGAAAGTCGAGAATTAAAGGTGCTAAAACTGCAACAGCAGAGGCATAGTAATTAAGTAAAAAACCGAAAAAACAAGATCATGGCACAAAATGATGTAAGATATCTGACTCCGGTAAACATTGAAATTAATAAAGACAAGTACTGTCGTTTCAAAAAGTCCGGAATTAAGTTTGTCGATTATAAAGATGGTAACTTCTTATTGAAGTTATTGAACGAACAAGGAAAAATTCTTCCACGTCGTTTGACTGGAACTTCCGCAAAGTTCCAAAAGAAAGTAAACAAGGCTGTTAAACGTGCACGTCACATCGCTATCCTTCCATACGTGGGAGATATGCTTAAGTAGGCCTATTGTTGTACCATATAATTGATTAACGATGGAAGTAATTTTAAAGAAAAACGTAGATAAGTTAGGATATAAAGATGATATCGTAACAGTAAAGCCTGGATATGGAAGAAATTTCTTGATTCCTCAGGGGTATGCTGTAGTAGCGAATGCTTCAGCGAAAAAGTCACATGCGGAAACGTTAAAACAACGTGCCCATAAGGAAGTAAAAATTAAGGAAGAAGCACAAGGTATTGCTGCAAAACTAAACGGAGCGGCTATCAAAATTGCTGCTAAAGTTGGTGAGAACGGTAAGATCTTTGGTTCGGTAAATACAGTACAATTATCTGAAGCTTTGAAAGTAGCAGGTATTGATATTGATAGAAAATCGCTTAAAATTAAAGACGAGCCAATCAAAGAAGTTGGAACGTTCAAAGCAGAGGCAAACCTTCACAAAGAGGTTTCTGTAGAATTTGAATTTGAAGTAGCGGGTGAATAATCACTGTTGCTTGTTAGTATACTTAAAAGACTCTCCAAATGGAGGGTCTTTTTTGTTCCATACAAGAAGTAATGGACGAAACTGAAAGAGTTAGACTTTAGACAGGAATTGTACACCCAACAATAACGAATTTCTACTTATTTGGACAAGAACCGCAAAACTTGCCTTTTTTCTTATACTTCTTACAGCACTTTTTCTTTTTTCCGAATGCGTCTAACTGGCAACAAGAAAATACACCTGGTGTATCTGTTTGGGTAAATGCGGCTTCTAACTTCATCCTTATTTAGAATTAATCCAAACAAAAATAAAGATTAATTGCATATGAAATTATTTTTTTATAAAAAAATGATGTTATTCAGTTTTATGATTCAAACTTTCTGCCTACATTTAATAGAACTATGAATATTATTCCCGAAGAAATCACATCCCCAGCGGAATTTACAGAGAAATTTATTAATCAAACGAATCAATCCATATTCCTTACGGGAAAAGCGGGTACGGGTAAAACAACTTTGCTTAAAAAAATTATTGCTTCCACTCACAAAAACACGATAATTGTAGCCCCGACTGGAATAGCGGCACTCAATGCTGGAGGGGTCACTATTCATTCCATGTTCCAACTTCCTTTTGGTGGATTTTTGCCAATTACTGGACAGCCGCCATTTATTTCTGAGCGCCTTCAAATACAAACGAAAGATACTTTGCAACGTCATTTTCGAATGAACTCGAAACGACAGGCGATCTTCCGAAATATGGAGTTGTTGATTATTGATGAAGTAAGTATGCTGCGTGCAGACCTTCTTGATGCAATGGATTTTATGCTGCGAAAAGTACGCAAACGAAATATTCCGTTTGGTGGTGTTCAAGTATTGTTCATTGGTGACCTGCTTCAGCTACCACCTGTTGTCAATCAACATGAATGGCACGTTCTTAAGGACTATTATGGTGGAATATTTTTCTTTCATGCTCAGGTCCTCAAGGAGGCTGTTCCGTTGTACATTGAACTCGATAAAATATATCGTCAATCAGATCAGTCCTTCATAGACATTCTGAATAATCTCCGCAATAACTACGTTTCCCAAAAGGATGTATCGCTCTTAAATAACTACGTGCGCCCGGATTTCGACGCGACCAAAGAGGAGGGGTACATCACACTTACTACACACAACGCGAAAGCAGATGATATGAATACTTCTGCCTTGAAGGCATTAAGTTCGAAGTTGCTGACGTATAAGGCGGAGGTGACAGGTGATTTTCCAGCTCATATGTTCCCCATTCCTGAACTCATGGAACTGAAAGTTGGTGCTCAAGTGATGTTCATTAAAAATGACATATCTCCAGATAAACTTTTTTACAATGGAAAAATAGGGCGCATTTCTTCCTTGTCTCCATCCGAGGTGACTGTTACCTTTCCAGAGGAAAATAAAACAATTTCAGTTGAAAAATACGAATGGGAAAATGTGCGATTTAGTTTAGATGAACAATCTAATGAAATTCATGAAGAAGTCATTGGTACGTTTGTTCATTATCCACTTAAGTTGGCATGGGCAATCACTGTGCACAAGAGTCAAGGTCTCACTTTTGAAAAGGCTGTAATTGACATCTCAAGTGTTTTCGCTCCAGGGCAAGCATATGTCGCATTATCGCGGCTAACATCCCTTGCAGGCTTGGTCTTATTGAATCCAATTCAGTTAAACGGTCTCTCGAGTGATCAGCAGGTGGTTCAATATGCGCAAAATAAAGCAGATGAAGAATTATTGAAGTCTTCCTTAGAACTCGGGACACTTGGTTTTATTCAGCGTCAATTGCACGAGGCATTTTTTTGGGAGGATGTGGTTAGTGCATGGTTAGCCCTAGAGGGTGAGCATAAGCGAGCAGCGTTTAATTCGGATAAAGGAAAACATTTGCCTTGGTTTGAAGAACAATTAAAGAATTTACTCACCACTTTAGAGCCAGCACGTAAGTTTCGTATACAAATCCAACGATTATGTCACCCTTCTCATTTTGATATGGAAACCATTCATACTCGCACTCAGGCGGCTTACGGTTACTTCATTCAAATATTGGAACCTGTCTTTCGGTCTACGTTGAAGAAAATGGTTTTATTGGGAAGGAAATCTCGCGCAAAACAGTACTTAGAAGAATTAGCGGAATTAGATGACCTTATGACGGAATCCATCCTCCGCTTGAAACGTGCGCGAATTCTGATTGAAAACATGTACAATGGAAGGGAAATATCGAAAGAGACCATTTGGAACAACGAAATTCAAAACTATAAAATGGCCAAAGTTCAAATGGTCAAGAACGAAATTCGAATAGAAAACCCAACCATCACGGATATTGATGAGGGAACAATTATCTCAACTCGCGCTAAAAAGAAACAGTCTAAAACACCTAAAAAATCTACGTATACCCAAACGTTGGAGTACTTTGAATCGGGCATGGATATTCCGACCATTGCAGAAAAACGTAAGCTGACGGTCCAAACGATCTACAGTCACCTGACGAAGTTAATCAGCAGTGGCGAAGTAGATATTAAAGCGGTGATGAGTGAAGACCGTTTGAATTATTTTCATGAAAAAATAAATAAAAACACCTCCCTTTCACTGGGTCAGATGAAAGAGGTAGTCGGAGATGAGGTGTCATGGGAAGAAGTCCGGATGTACAGGGCTAGCCTTATTCAGTAACTGGTTTCCAAGTGCTAAGAAAGATCTATTTTATCGACTTGCAACAGTGTCATAAGGAGTACATTACAAAAAAAAGTTATTCGTCTTGTTGTTCGAATAGATTATTTACTTCATATTTGCATTCTATGAATAGGACAATTCAAAATACAAATTGGTGGTGGCTAAGCACGCGATGGTGTGATTTAGCGCAATAATATTTGTATTTATACTCAATATAAAAGCGGTTACTCACACGAGTGCCGCTTTTTTTGTTCCATTTTTTTTCTCAAAAATCATTAATTATCATGTTTATTCTATCCAAAATAGAGCAGTTTAATGCAGATACATTTTCACCAGTCGGTGTTTATATGAGTTTGCGCGATCATTATCGCAAGCCTTGTTTATTAGAGAGTAATTCGTACTATGATCGGTCGAATTCAAAATCATTTATTGGGTTGGATCCCCTTGTAGAACTCCAGCTTTTTGATACGTACTATTTGGTCAATGATTGCGGAGTGGAGCGCAAAGTCCCAGTAGACCGCTCAAATTTTTCCGAGCAATTAGAAGCGCTGGTGGGGGAGTATTCATTTCAGAATACGCATTTTACAAACGGTTTTTTTGCCTATTCAGGATTCGAACTTTCTGCCTTTGTAGAACAGAATACAATTCTAAAAGAGGGAGTTTTAGACCTTCCTCATTTACACCTTATTTTATTCCGTTACATGATTGTATTGGATCATTTTAACGATGAAGGACTGATGGTAGAACACACCACTGATACGTTCTCTATTAACTTTGATAATATCCACGAAAAAATTAGTTTTCGGGCCGCTACCACTTTTCCTTTTACATTGACAGGGGAAGAGAAGGAGTCAACGACTGCAGAAGAGTTTAAGCAGGGCGTAGACCACGCAATTGCACATTGTCAACGTGGCGATGTATTTCAATTGGTATTATCTCGTCGTTTTCAGCAGGCGTTCGATGGGGAGGATTTTGAAATCTATCGCCAACTACGTCGCACCAATCCTTCCCCGTATTTGTTCTATTTTGACTATGAATCGCACCGTTTGATGGGCTCTTCCCCTGAGGCACAATTAGTCGTTCAGAACGGTGAAGCAGAGATTCATCCCATTGCTGGGACAGTGAAACGAACAAATGACAGAGAGCTCGATGAGCGCATGACACAGTTTTTGCGTGATGATGAGAAGGAAAATGCAGAACATACGATGTTGGTGGATCTTGCGCGTAATGACCTAAGTAAGCATTGTACGGAGGTAAAAGTCGCTCGATACAAGGATGTCCAGGCATTTAGTCATGTCATTCATTTAGTGTCAAAAGTAAAGGGTCGCCTGCATGGAAACAACGCACTACCGATATACCTGGATACGTTTCCTGCTGGGACGTTGTCAGGAACACCGAAGCCCAAAGCACTCGAGTTAATTGCAAAGTACGAGCCACATGCGCGCGAATTCTATGGAGGTGGTATTGGTTTTATCGGGGTGCATGGAAATTTGAATATGGCCATTGTTATTCGTTCTATTCTTTCAAAAAACAACCAACTTCATTATCAAGCTGGTGCTGGAGTAGTGCTTGACTCTAATCGCGAAGCTGAAAGTCAAGAAGTACATAATAAATTAAATGCGCTGCGCACAGCAATACGTTTGTGCGCACAGCAGTCTGTTCATCAAGAAAAATTTGCCCTATGAAAATTGCAATTATAGATAACTACGATTCGTTTGTTTACAACCTTGTGCGTTATGTTAAGGAGACCTACGGAGTGACTGAGGTACGTGTAATGCGCAATGATGCCATAGATGAAGAGTTTTTGAATGCTTCAGCAGGTATTTTGTTGTCTCCTGGTCCTGGTATACCTTCTGAAGCAGGCGAGTTACTTCGGGTTATAGATCGGTATTCTACGGAGAAAAGTGTATTCGGAGTTTGTCTCGGCCATCAAGCCATTGGAGAATATTTCAAGGGGAAATTGGAAAAAGCACCGATCATTTATCATGGAAAGTCTTCGATTGTGCAGATGGCTAATGATTCAAAACTATTTAAAGGGCTGAGTGAACAAGAACCCGTGGGTCGCTATCACAGTTGGCAAATCGCCAAAAAAATGCCTACTTGTTTAAAAGTAACGGCCACTGATGCTGCAGGAAATGTTATGGCATTTGAACACCGAGAATTACCAATCATGGGGGTTCAATTTCATCCTGAAAGCATACTTACTCCGAACGGAAGAATAATTATCAAAAATTGGATAGAGACATGTACACATTAACAAAACTAGTCGCACAGCAACCGCTGTCAGAAGAGGAAGCGTATGGAATGCTTATGGAGATCAATCATGACGAACTCAGTGATGCTCAAGTAACAGGTCTTATGGTTGCCCTTCAAACAAGAAATATTACTCTTTCTGAAATTGCAGGTTTTAAACGCGCATTGATAGCGCTTTCTATTAAACCTGAATTGGATGGTACTGGAGCCATTGACTTGTGCGGTACAGGCGGGGATGGAAAGAATACGTTCAACATCAGTACAACTACTTCCTTCGTTTTAGGCGCGATGGGCTATAAAGTCATCAAGCATGGGAATTATGGAGTCTCTTCACTCTGCGGGTCATCGAATGTATTGGAAGAGTTGGGGTATAACTTTTCAAGCGACTCTACTCGACTTCAGAAGAGTCTAATTGATTTCAATTTGACGTTTCTTCATGCCCCATTGTTTCATCCTATTATGAAAAAAGTTGCTCCAATGCGCAAATCGCTTGGCATCCCAACCTTTTTTAATATAATGGGACCACTTGTGAATCCAGTTCAACCAGACTATCAGCTAACAGGAACGTTTAACTTGGCAGTTGCCCGCATGTATCATCATGTGTTGAAGACGTGTAGGAAAAATTACAAAGTGGTCTTTACGATGGATGGTTACGATGAGATTAGCTTAACGGGAGATACGCGCATATTTGCGCATGGACAAGATGAACTTTTTCATCCCCGTCAAATCAAACTGAAACAATTGGAGCAAAAGGATATTTATGGTGGGCGATCTCCACAAGAAGCTGCGCAAATCATTCGAGCAATTCTGGGAGGAAGAGGATCAGATGAGCAGCGAACAGTTGTTGCATCAAATACCGCACACGCGATTCAAGTGATTAACCCAGAAAAATCCCTAGTTGAACTATATGCAAACGTAGAAGATTTTATGCGCACGGGCAGAGCAGAAGAATATTTAAATGATTTTTTAAACCAAGATTAAGACAATGAACTATTTAGATAAAATTATTGAACATAAGAAGAATGAAGTGAAACAGAAGAGAGTTGAAGTGAAGCGTTTGGAACTTGAATCATCTCCATACTTCAAATTACCCGCTTACTCGTTGAGACAATCGCTTCTGGAGAAGAATTTTGGAATTATTGCTGAAATAAAACGAAAGTCGCCAAGTAAAGGTGTTATCGACCCTGACTTAAACCCTGTTGACTTGGCCCGCAATTACGAGCACTCGGGAGCTGCAGCCATTTCTGTCCTAACAGACCAATATTTTTTCGGAGGATCCAATGATGACCTTCTAGCAGTGCGCTCAGTGAGTCAATTACCAATCCTTCGTAAAGACTTTATTATTGATGAATATCAAATTTTTGAGGCAAAATCGATCGGTGCGGATTGTATCCTGTTAATTGCCGAAGTATTGAGCAAGGAGCATCTACATGAACTCGCGTTGATAGCGAGGAGTCTAGGCATGGAAGTACTCATGGAAATTCATGCTGAGGCATCCTTGGAGAAGTTAAACGCAGAAGTAACTTTGATTGGTGTTAACAACCGAAACTTGGCCACGCAGGAAATTGCATTGGAGACTAGTCGTAGGATCTATCCATTTTTACCGCAAGGAGTCCCGCTTATTTCAGAGTCAGGAATTCGAGGCATTTCTGATTTACAAGAAATAGCTCAAATCGGCTATCAAGGGGCACTTATTGGGACTTCCATTGTTGCTCACAATAAGCCGAGCGCTTTTTTAAGTGAATTAGTTAACGTTCAAAATCTAGCTGTATGATCTTGAAAGTATGTGGACTAAATGATGTCGAAAATATTCGCACGGTGGAAGGAATGAAAGGCGTAACGCACACGGGATTTATCTTCGTGCAGAATTCTCCACGAAACGCCTTGTCATTAATTGAAATTCCGGAAAAGAGGGAGGGGGTAAAACGTGTTGGTGTATTCATGAACCCTGAGGTAAAGGAGGTTATCCTGTGTGCGAAAAGATTTCACTTAGACATTGTGCAGTTACATGGGGATGAAGCACCTGAATTATGTTCTGAAATAAGTGCCTTCGCGGAAGTGTGGAAAGCAATAGGAATTGCCTCCGCCGATGACTTTGCCAAAATAGATCAGTATTTACCTTTTTGTACTGCTTTTGTGTTGGACAAAAAAACACCATTAGGAGGAGGTTCGGGTGAGCAATACAATTGGCAACTTCTTTCGAACTATCAATTTCATATACCCTTTTTGTTGAGTGGAGGGATTGCTGCAACGGATGCTGCGCGTCTTGCTGCGCTAAAACATAATAAATGTGTAGGATACGATATTAATAGTCGGTTTGAAGTATCTCCGGGAATAAAAGATGCTCGGGCAATTAACTTATTTATTGAACAATTAGAACAAAACAAATGAACTCTTACTTAGACACAGATGAATTAGGATTTTATGGGGATTTTGGAGGAGCATATATTCCAGAATTATTGAGACCAAACATCGAAGAATTAGAACAAGCGTTTTCCTATTATCGGAACGATGCACAATTCATAGATGAATATAAATCCTTATTGAAAGATTATGTAGGTCGTCCAACTCCGCTGTATTTTTCAGCGAAATTATCTGCTACGTTTGGCGCGAAAATTTATTTGAAACGAGAAGATCTTTGTCACACAGGTGCCCATAAGGTCAATAATACCATTGGACAAATTCTATTGGCGAAACGGATGGGGAAGTCAACAATTATAGCAGAAACTGGTGCTGGTCAGCATGGTGTTGCAACGGCAACAGCCTGTGCTCTGTCTGGTATGGAGTGCAAGGTATTTATGGGTGAAAAGGATATTGAACGTCAAGCTCCGAACGTTTTGCGCATGAATTATTTAGGAGCGGAGGTGATACCTGCCGTTTCAGGAAGTAAAACACTCAAGGACGCAACGAATGAAGCAATTCGATACTGGATAAATCACCCCGAAACATTTTATTTGATTGGTTCCGTAGTCGGTCCTCATCCATATCCCAAAATGGTAGCTGAATTTCAATCCATTATTAGTGAGGAAATCCGACAACAACTGTTGGAAAAAGAAGGTCGTAGAAATCCGGATATTGTCATTGCATGTGTAGGTGGTGGAAGCAATGCAGCGGGTGCCTTTTACCATTTTTACGATGTCCCAGAAGTACAATTGATAGCTGTCGAGGCGGCGGGTGAAGGGGTAATGACAGGGAAGAGTGCAGCGACGTCTGCTTTGGGAACGCCTGGAGTAATTCATGGTTCTATGACGTTGTTGATGCAAGATCAAGATGGTCAAATTACTGAGCCGCACAGTATCTCAGCAGGTTTAGATTATCCCGGTATAGGCCCTTTGCATGCACATACGATTTCTTCTGGAAGGGTGCAAGCCATTGCTGTAACGGATAATGAAGCCTTGGAAGCGGCTCATGCCTTGGCGCTGACAGAAGGAATTATTCCAGCGTTAGAAACGGCACATGCGCTAGGAGCATTGAACCAATTGACCCTAAATCCAGATGATGTTGTGGTGATAAATCTCTCAGGAAGGGGAGATAAAGATCTGGAAACAATCGCGAAATTCATAAATAAGACGTCATGAAATTAAAAACTACGCATCCTTTATTGAGTATATTTCTCACAGCAGGTTACCCACAGTTAAATGATCTGCCACGTCAACTTGCACTTCTTGAAAAATATGGGGTCGATTTTGTCGAGGTGGGAATTCCTTTTTCAGATCCTTTAGCTGATGGACCTGTTATCCAAGAATCAAGTACTATTGCCTTGAAAAATGGAATGCAGTTATCACTTATTTTTCAACAATTGAAAGCGGTGAACACTTCGGTTCCGTTGGTACTTATGGGCTACCTTAATCCGATTTTACAATTTGGAATGGATCGATTTCTAGCTGAAGCAAATCATGTAGGGGTGAAGCATGTTGTGTTGCCAGATTTGAGCATCGAAATCTATGAGCGCTCTTATAAGGAGATATTTGATCATTATGGTGTGACGCCTTGTTTTTTAGTGACTCCTAAAACATCCGATGACCGCATTCGAAAAGCGGCACGTCTTTCAGAAAAAGGATTTGTGTATTTGGTGTCGACGAATGCGACAACTGGGTCTCAGCATCTAACCACGCTTAATTTGCAAGAGCGTTACCGCGAAGTGAAATCACTTTGTGGAGCTACTCCAGTAATTATGGGGTTTGGAATCAGGGATAAAGCGACATTTGAAGCAGCAACAGTAGACGTGGATGGTGCCATCATCGGAAGTGCTTTCATTCAGGCATTGGGTAGCGGCAAAGAAGAGGAGTTCTTAGCACAATTAAAATCACCGAAATAATATGTTGAATGGCGATTAAGAATTGGGAGGATAAAAGATAAATGGTAGTTTTGCAGAAATAATTAATGCATGGCAATCGATTTTTCAATTTTTTCAGAAGGACATACGTGGGTCGCTTTATTGACCTTGATTTTCTTGGAGATTATCCTTGGGGTGGATAATATTATATTTATCTCCATTGTTTCCTCCAAATTACCGAAAGAGCAGCAAGCAAAAGCGCGTACAATCGGGTTGATGATGGCCTTAGTTTTTCGTGTATTATTGTTGATGGGGATTACCTATATCATTAAACTGACCGAGCCTGTTTTTACAATTGATTTTCTTGGGTTTGTCCAGGGTTTTAGTTGGCGCGACTTAATTTTACTTGCGGGAGGACTCTTTTTAATTGCGAAAAGTACTTCAGAAATTCATCATAAAATCTCAGGAGCAGAACAGTCTGAACAGAAACAAGGCGCAAAAGGCTCGATGAGTAAGATTATTTTTCAAATCATTTTACTGGACATTGTGTTTAGTTTTGATTCAATCCTTACTGCAATAGGATTGGTTGACCAAATAATCTTAATGATCATTGCTGTGGTGGTAGCGATGGTAGTTATGATGATTTTTACAGGTGCCATTAGTCGATTTATTGAAGCCAGACCAACACTTCAAATTTTGGCGTTGTCGTTTTTAATCTTGATTGGTGTAATGTTGGTGGCAGAGGGCTTTGGAGAGCATGTTCCGAAAGGCTATATCTATTTTTCTGTAGCTTTCTCTTTGATTGTCGAGATTCTGAATATGCGTTTAAGAAAAAAAATAGAAGAACCTAGTTAATTGGTAATTCCATTACGTAGTCCTCCATAAGGTATCCATTTCCGATGTCGATGTCTTCCGAATGGAGGATATTCATACCGATATGTTGATAGAACTCAACCGCTTTGTTGTACCGGTTGACATTTAAATAAACAGACGGTGCGCCACGTTCTTTAGCCCAATCAATAACGAAATCAAGCATCTGTTTTCCGAATCCTTTCCCTTGTTCACAGGGAAGTAGGTACAGTTTGTGAATTTTTACCCGATGGTCTTCTTGTTGTTCAACCCCTACAAAACCTATAGGCATTTCATCTGTGAGTAGAAAAAAATGGTGGCCTTCCTCCATCTGACTGATCAGCTTTTCAGGTGAATACATCCAATTCAACATGTATTCGATTTGAGCTTTCGATAATATCTCAGAAAAGGTGTCTGGCCAAATGCGGTGAGCAAGATCTTGAATAATCGTTACCTCAGATGGACCAATCGCGCGACTGATCATGGCGGATATCTTTTATTGCAAATGTACTACAAATTGAATTTCCTATAAAATTGATAAAAAAAGTGAGAATTGAGGTGATGTATTCCCTAGCTCGTTATCTTTGAAGACAGAACAAATTTAATATACAATGGATATACAATTTAATACAGACAGTTCAGTAGAAGGAAAACAAGCTTTGGAAACATATATGTCTGAGACTATTTCCTCAGCTTTATCCCGGTACAGTGATAAAATAACACGTATCGAGGTTCACGTTTCTGATGAGAATGGAGATAAAAAGGCACCAAATGATAAGAGATGTGTTTTGGAAGCACGTTTGAAAGGGCTTGATCCAATTGCTGTAACGGGAACAGGAGATACCATTCAAATGGCTGTTACTAGCGCGATTAATAAAATCAAAGCTGCTTTGGATACTGCATTAGGTAAATTATCGAACAAACGGTAATACACTGTGTTCTTGATCAAACAAGGATATATCTATAGCACATGAAGTACAATTTAAGTGAAATTACTGCGCTTATAAAGGATCGAAGAACCATTTATCCGGAGTTCTTTAGCGACCGAAAAGTGCATAAGGAGCAGGTGGAGTTGTTATTGAATAATGCCATATGGGCACCTACGCATGGAATGACTCAACCCTGGAGGTTTAAAGTGTTCATGGGAGAGGGTAAAGCGAAGCTGGGAGATTTTTTGCGTGAACTTTATTTGTCTACCGTACCGAAAGAGGAACAAAAAGAACTTAAACTCCAACGCATGACTGATCGTCCTGCCCGAGCAGGTGCGGTAATTGCAGTTTGCATGGAGCGTCAAAAAGAAGAGCGAATCCCGGAGATTGAAGAGGTGGAAGCGGTGGCCTGTGCTATTCAAAATATGTACTTGACATGCACGGCATATGGATTAGGAGGGTTTTGGGCAACCCCAAAGCTGATTTACACGTCGGAAATGAACGCGTTTTTAGGATTAGGACCCAAAGATAAGTGTCTCGGATTGTTTTACGTAGGTTATCCGGCGAATGAGTGGCCAAAGGGACAAAGAAAACCCATTGAATATGTAACAGAATGGATCCAGGAGTAGAGAATATTGTTGACCTTGGACTTGTTAATTATGTCCGTCATCCAACGAATCCAGATTATGTTGTTTTTCGCTTTGGTGACGCATCACGTGCAGCCCATTTTGAGCAAGCCCTAATTGAGCGTAAAATATGGTTTGAAAAAGGAGAGGAGCAGGGTAGAACCAAAATAATTTTCCTTTATGCAATAAGGAATAGGGATTACAAGAAGGTTCAAGCCATTAACTTTACCGTAGAAGGTCAACACCGAAAATTCATTATCCCTAATCACTTCTTGAGGTGGGGGTTGGTACTATTTTTTATTGGAATTTGTGTTTTTGCATTTGTGGGATATTTGACCCGTCCAGATGTGATTGAACGAAATTACATTGAGCAAGTATACAATGATTCTGTTCAAGATGCGTTAATACCACCTTCGGAATAGTTGTACTTTTAAGGCATGAATAAAATTGGCATTTTTCTCATTATGATAATCACGGTCTTGCACAGCGAGGTTATCGCCCAAGTGAAGACGAAGAAAAAAGCAGACAATTACTTTGGATTTCATTACAAGCCCTTAATTCCCGTTAGTGTTGTTGGAGATCGACCATTCGAGATTGGTCAGGGCCCGTTCACTTCGGTTGTATCACCTCGATTAGGATACACCTATGGTGGTGTTGTTCGTGTAGGGTTAACTGAATTATTGGCCATAGAAACAGGAATATCCTATACTCAACGAAATTTCAGTGTGAATTACGAGGTTCCTGATTCATCAGTAGTAGGTGAGGATGGGTTGAGCTACATTAATTTTGATATTCCGGTCAATTTTTTAGTTTACATAAAGTTGTCAGATCGTTTTTATATGAATTCTAGCTTGGGTACTTCTCTGATTTATTATCCTTCTAATGTTCGTGCAGTTATTAATCCTGGTGGGGCACACCAATTCATCTTCGAAGGGAGACGACTTTCTTTTTTTAGTGCAGATATTAATGCGAACGTTGGTTTTGAATTTAGGTCCGAGAAAAAAGGAATTTTTTATGTAGGAATTTCTGGTAAAATTCCAGTGACCCCTGTACTTCGTATTGCAACAGAATACAGATATGATACTGAGAAATTTGTAGCGTTCAGCGAGATCCAAGGCGCCCAGGTCTCGTTGGATTTCAAGTATTTTATTCCCTATGTTAAAAACAAGGGGACTCAGTTCAATGGAGGTCCCATTGAGCAGTAGATTTTTTGTCGAAAGTCAAGAGTCAAAATAGTTTTTTCGTTTGATTTAGATACTTCATAAATCAGCTAATAGCCCTTTCGGCTTTTCACTTTCAACGAACTGTTGTGAACGCCCAAATAAAAAACGACGTATTTTATGTTTCTTGTTGCTATTAAAGAATGGAAATTCTATATTTGCCAGCTATTAAATAAACAAACGACATTTCGACATGCGTAATAAAGGATTTTTTTGGTTTTTTACGGTTTTAATTGCCATCGTTAGTATCTACCAGTTCACATTTACCTTTGTGGGTAACAACATTGAAGCAGAGGCAGAAGCACTCGCTATAGAGCGTTTAGAGGAGTTGAAGGCTGCTTCTGGTGATTTTGATGCACTTTTGCCAAATGGAACATATGTAAACTTTTCTTCAGATATTGAAGCAGAAGATAAGGCTAAAGCGGCTTTCATTAATGAAATCTTGAAAGAAAAGAATACTGAAGAGGTATTTTTTGGAAATACTTTTCAGGAAGTTAAGGATAAGAGTATCTCCCTTGGGCTTGACCTTAAAGGAGGTATGTCCGTGACACTCGAGCTTTCAATGCCTGAGTTATTAAAGAACAAAGCATTGAATCCAAGAGATTTGAATTTTATAAAACCATATGAAAATGCCGTGGCTGCTTACAATAAAAACGGAGGAGACTTTGTGGATTTGTTTGCGGCGGAGCACAAAGCAAATTCTCCTGAGCGGCCATTGATTCGTGAATTTAGTACTGAGGAGATTGTTTCTGAAATTGGTAATAAAGCGACGGATGAGCAAGTTGTAAACTACTTAAAAGGTCTGGCGGAGTCTTCTTTGGATGGAGTTGAAGGAATTATGGAAAACCGTATCAACCAGTTTGGTGTGGCACAGCCAAATATTACTAAGGACTTGGAGAATAATAGACTTTACATCGAACTTCCTGGGGTGAAAGACCAGGAAACAGTTCGTAGAAGATTACAAGCTACCGCGAATTTGGAATTTTTCCTAGCTGCGAAAGCTTCTGAGATTGGTGGTTTTTTCAATGAATTGTATACGGTGACTGAGGTCGCTGAATCAACGGAAGATGCAAGTTTCTTGGATGAGGCAGCTACTCCAGACTCTTCTCTAACTGCTGAAGGTGATTCAACAGCGACTGGCGACGTAAGCCTTGAAGATATGTTGGCAGAAGAGGAGAATGATACAGTTCAGAAGGTATCTGAGTTTGCACGTATGTTCATGCCGAACATTGATGCTGAAAATAAATATTCCAATTCACCTCAATTAGGTTTCGCGAAAGCGCGCGATACAGTTAAGATTAATGATTTAATCAAAGCACAAGCTGACAAATTGTTGTTAGAGAATATTCGATTTGTTTGGAGTGCGAAAGAAATTAAGTTCAACGACAACGATACGTTATATTACACATTGTATGCATTGCAAGTGCCTGAGAATGGTAAGGCACGTGTAGGTGGACAAGACATCGGAAATGCACGAGTATCTGTTGATCCAGATAACGGAACCATCGGTGTATCAGTTGATATGATTGGTGGTGGTGCAGAAGAATGGGGAGATATGACTGCAGAGAACGTTGGTAATTTTATTGCGATAGCGATGGATGACAAGGTATTCAGTGCTCCGGTTATTAATGGTCCTATTCGTGGAGGTAGCACATTGATTTCGGGAGGTTTCTCTTCTGAAGAGGCGAAAGCATTATCCACGTTATTGAATGCAGGTGCACTTCCTGCTCCATGTGTCATTATTGACGAAGCAGTTGTTGGTCCTACGATCGGTGCTGAAAACTCACGAGCTGGATTGATCTCGTTTGGAATTGCCTTGGTCTTAGTACTTCTTTACATGATTTTCTATTATGGTAAGGCTGGTGTTGTAGCCGATCTTGCTTTAGTATTGAATATTGTGTTTATAATTGGTTTCTTAGCCGCCTTCGGAGCAGTACTGACGTTAGCTGGAATTGCTGGTATCGTGCTGACAATCGGTATGTCTGTGGATGCGAACGTTCTTATATTTGAGCGTATTCGTGAAGAAGTAGCTGAAGGAAAAGGAATGAAGTTGGCGATTAAAGACGGATATTCTAAAGCATTGTCTTCGATTGTTGATGCGAACGTTACAACCTTGTTGACGGCAATCGTTTTGAAAACCTTCGGAACTGGACCAATTGAGAGTTTCGCAACAACACTGATCATTGGTATCTTTACTTCTGTATTTGCAGCTGTAGTAATTACACGATTGATTTTTGAATTTCAATTGGCGCGAAAAGGAACTTTTGAGTTCTCAACTAAGCTTACAAAAGGTGCTTTCCAAAATCTAAATTTCGGATTTATCAAGAATAGAAAGAAATTCTATATCATTTCTTCTGTTTTGGTGATTGGAGGACTTATTGCCATCTTTACAAGAGAGTTGAAGCCAAGTATTGAATTCGCTGGTGGTAGAAGTTATGAAACCGTGTTTACTGAGCCAGTTGCCGATAAGGTAGGAGAGATTAATAACCTTCTTCGTACTGCACTGGTGGATGAAAATGGAACAAATGCATCTGTTGAGGTGAAGAAGCGTAATTCAGATTTCCGTGTGGAAATTGCTACTGACTTCTTGCAAGGTGTTCCAAATTCAGAGAATGAAGTACGCACGCGTATCGAAAACGCACTAGCGGATAACGCTGATGTATATGGGGTGGCGATAATTGAAAATAGTCGTTCGGTATCACCTTCGATTTCCAATGAGTTGAAATCATCCTCGTTGATCTCCATTATTTTATCGTTAATCATCATTTTCCTTTATATCTTGATTCGTTTCGGAAAGTGGCAATATGGTTTAGGAGCGTTGCTGGCGATGGCACATGACGTAATTATCGTGCTTGGTGTATTCGCATTGCTACACGGTGTTCTTCCTTTTAACATGGAAGTAGACCAAGCGTTCATTGCGGCGATTCTAACGGTAGTTGGTTATTCGATTAATGATACCGTGGTAGTATTCGATAGATTAAGAGAATACTTAGTGAAATACCGTCGTAAGGATAGAAAAGAAGTAATTAACGATGCGATTAACTCTACACTTAGCAGAACAATTAATACTTCGTTGTCTACATTTATTGTATTGTTAACAATCTTCATTTTTGATGGAGGGGCGATCAAAGGTTTCGTGTTCGCGTTAATGATTGGTGTGATAGTGGGTACATACTCTTCTGTATGTATTGCTTCTCCGGCAGTTGTTGACTTGGTGAAGGGAACAAAAGAAGACGAAGAATAGATTATTAAAAATTATAGAAATGGCTAATTAGTGATTGTACTGGTTAGCCATTTTTTATTTAGGTCCGTTCTAATTTATTCCTTCTGACTTCTAACTTCTATTTTTCTCCTTATCTTTGTGTCAATGGTGTTATTTCTAAATAGTATAGCAGGTTCTGAAATCATTGTGATTTTGTTGTTTATCCTCATCTTTTTTGGGGCTCAAAGTATTCCTGGTATGTCCCGTTCCCTAGGTCGGGGAATCCGCCAAATAAAGGATGCCAGTCAAGAAATTCAGGATGAAATTCGAAAGACTACAGGCGATATGAAAAAGGATATGGACATTAATAGGACCTTAAAGGAGGCTTCAGAAAATTTTAAAAAGCCTTTTCAGAATGTCGCTGAAGATATAAACAAAGAGACAAATGAAGTTCAACGTTCACTGGAGTCTGCTCCCTCAACGATGAAAACTTCTGCTACTGTACCAAGCCCATCTAAAGAAGAAGTACCACCTAAAACAGGTCAAGACGATCATGTTGGTTAATATATGTCTTGTTATAATAGGCTTGGCTGCTCTAGTTATTGGTGGTGACTTTCTTGTGAAAGGAGCTGTTGGAATAGCTGTAAAAGTTCGTTTATCAAAACTGGTTATTGGAATGACAGTTGTCTCGTTCGGGACCTCGGCCCCCGAATTGATTGTTTCTTTACAAGCGGCATTTGATAATGTTCCTGAGCTAGCTGTTGGAAACGTAATAGGTTCAAATATTGCAAATTTAGCGCTTGTTTTGGGGATTACTGTACTAATTTTTCCAATGCCCGTTGGAATTAATACGAAGAAATACGATTGGCCGATGATGATGTTGGCCTCTATTTTATTTTATTTGTTCGCGTTGAACTTTCGCGTAGACCGCTGGGAAGGAATTTTGATGTTTATTATTCTAATTGGCTTCATGACCTTTTTGATCGTGAATTCTCGTAAGAATAGCGTTCGACTGGATGAAGAAACTGCAGAGAACGATATCCCGACGGGGGGTATAAATATTTGGAAATACCTTGGTTTGTTATTGTTGGGTTTAATTTGTCTATATTTTGGTTCTCAATGGCTAGTTGTTGGAGCATCTGATTTAGCATTAGGTCTAGGGGTTTCTAAGCACGTTATTGGAATTACAATTGTAGCATTTGGCACGTCTGTTCCGGAGTTAGTAACTAGTGTAGTCGCAGCATATCGAAAGGAAACGGATATCTCCGTAGGAAATCTTGTGGGGAGTAATGTGTTTAATATTCTGGCTGTGATAGGACTCACATCTGCCGTAAAACCGATCCCAATAGAATCTTTTGTCGTTAGTTGGGACCTGATATGGATGTTGGGAATATCTTTTATATTGTTGCCGATGATGTTTATCGGACCCCGTATTGGTCGAGTAAGTGGCCTGATTTTATTGGGGTCTTACATTACCTATATCGCTTTGCTCTTTTAATTCTTAGCTTCTAACCTATACATGTTATAATTCGGAAGGATATTCGATTTGGTGGGCTAGTGTTCCACAAAACCAATTTAAATCCAACGTATAAACTCCTTTCAGATAATCGTAATTCTGTCGTTCTTTCGTATTTCCCTTATCCGCTCAATGAAGGTAGTTTTCAAGAAGTAATAATCCAATTGAATCACTGTCTATTGGACCTAATTAATCCTTTTTCCAGTTTTCGTCTTTGTGCGGGGTGAAAGGTATTCCAGCATCCATCATTATTTTCTCTAAAGAATTAATGTCCGCAATGATTTTGTCAAGTCGTGGGCGGAGGTTTCCATATTCTTCAGTACAAATCGCTAACCCTTGAATTTGTGTTTCAGTAGGTGCTGAAGTAGTTCCGTAACGTTGCCATTTGATTGTACTCAAGCGATCCGATAGGACAGGGGGCGTTTCAATCTCTAGGGCAGGAAGAATATCATCTCCATTCATTTCGCGGTATACGAGCTGAAGTGCTTGCTCATATTCGCGATGTTGCTTCAATAAACTCAAATCTGCATTTGGATAGTTCAATAGAATTGCCTCAAGGTAACGCAGCTTATCTTGGTACTCATCGATAAGACTCGCACTACCCGTTAATTTCCTATTTAGTTCCAATAGGGAGTTGTGGAAAGCGAGTACTTCCGCTGGTCGTTCTGCAGGTGTTGAATGAACTGGTAATAAATTAATTTCAAAGGGTTGATTCTTTTCAAGTGCTACATGCTCATTTTGCTCATTTAATAAGTAGACCGAAAGGCTATAGGTTCCGGCAGGTACGAGAGCACCATTGTCAGGTTGTGAATATCTTCCTACTGTTCTTTTTTGGAGGCGAACAGGGCTAGTTCCCGCCAAACGGAGGTTCCAAGTATACGTTTGTGTTCCTTTTTTAGCTGGAGAAGTAGCTCGATGTATTTCTGCGCCGCTTATATCTTTTATAGACCAAACAAGCAAATTATCACCTTGGTCTTTTTCTTTTCTGAGGTCTTCATACGATGGATAGTAGTTCGCTTCACCTTTCTTTTCACGCTCTTTTTCTTTTTTCTGGCGCTCACTCTTGAGGGACTTGAAATCGGCATTAAGGTAAAGTGCGAAGGTGGCACCATAGTCTGGGTTTTTCGCTGCATAATATTGTGCTCCTTGACTTGCGTTCCCTCTTCCTCCGAGTGGTGAGCTGGGAACGAATAATTTGGCAGCTTTTATTGAGAATAAATGATGTGACGAATTAGATGTAATTTTTTTCAATTCACGCAGGGATGAATAATTATCTAATACGTAGAATCCTCTACCAAAGGTGGCTAGAACAAGGTCATGTTCGCGCTCCTGTATATCCATATCGCGCACAGGAATTGTAGGTAACCCATTTTTTATTTGGGTCCAATTTTTACCGTGGTCAATGGACGTAAACACTCCGAATTCAGTTCCTACGAAAAGGAGGTCTTTTTCGATAAAGTCTTGAATCAAACAAAATGCACTGCCACGTTCAGGTAAGTTGGATGAAATGGATGTCCAAGTTTTTCCTTTGTCTTTACTCATTAGAACGTAGGGCTTAAAGTCACCACGCTTATGATTATTAAAAACAGCGTATACAACATTCTCGTCAAAACGTGAAGCACGAATCATGTTAACGTAAGTATCTTTTGGAATACCTGGAAATGTACCGGTCTTTTGCCATGTCTTTCCGTCGTCTTCGGTCATTTGAATAACACCGTCATCTGTACCAATGTACAATAATCCTTTTTTTACAGAAGATTCGTCCATAGCAACGATGTTGCCGTAAATGGTCGTGGATTTGTTTTTCATAACTGCATCCATGCTCCAAACTTGATCCATTACAGGAATTTTGTTGCGGTCAATTTGTTGTGTGAGGTCTGGAGAAATGACTTGCCATGTATTTCCGCGATCAACACTCTTAAATACTTTGTTGGCAGCGAAGTACAATGTTTTATGATTATGTGGTGATATAAGTAAAGGAGCGTCCCAGTTCCAGCGATACGCCGCTTCGCCTTTACCAGGCATGGGCTGAATTCCAATTTTCTCACCAGATTTTTTATCGTAGCGCACCAACCATCCATATTGCGCCTGTGCGTATATGATGTTGGGATCAACTGGGTCAACCTCCGATTCGAAACCATCTCCACCGTTGGTGATGAACCAATCAGCATTCACGATTCCTGCGGTATTTAAGGTTGCAGAAGGTCCTCCCATTGAGTTATTATCTTGTGTTCCTCCATAAATGTTATAAAATGGAGCATCATTGTCAACGGTAACTTTGTAGAACTGTGTTACTGGGAGATTTGGATAAAATAGCCATTCTTTCGCATGATTATATGTTTCGTATAGTCCTCCGTCGCATCCAACAATGAAGTGATCCGTATTAGTAGGGTTAATCCAAATACAGTGATTGTCAACGTGTTTGTCTGATTCTCCTGTAGGTTGGAAAGTTTTTCCGCCATCATCTGAATGATGGAGCCAGGTATCCATAGAGAATATTTTATATTTGTTCAGAGGATCACATACAATTTCTTGGTAGTAATTTCCTGATGTGCTGTGAGATGATTGTTTGCTCCACGACTCACCTTTGTTGGTAGAAAGATATGTACCACCTTTGTCGTATCGTCCTTCTTCAATGGCATAAATGTAATTAGGGTCAGCAGGAGAAACTGCAAGGCCTATTCGTCCCATATCACCTGAAGGAAGTCCATTTTCAATAGTCCTCCAGGTTTTACCCCCATCTGTTGACTTGTAAACTCCGCTTTCAGGACCTCCTCCGATGTATGTGTAGACGTGTCTTCTTCTTTGGTGTGCTGCTGCATAAAGAATATTGGGGTCGGTAGGATCAATTTGAATTTCTGAAATACCTGTGTGCTTTGAAATGTCTAGGGTCTTGTTCCAAGTATTGCCCCCATCGGTGGTCATGTAAACACCGCGCTCACCACCTTCGGACCATAGCGGGCCGTATGCTGCTACCCACACGATGTTTTCATTAGTAGGATGAACGATAATATTACCAATGTGCTCGGAAGCCTTAAGGCCCATATTTTTCCATGTTTTACCGCCATCAAGTGATTTGTAAACACCATCTCCATAACCAATCGCTCGTTGGTTGTTGTTTTCTCCCGTTCCAAGCCAAAGCGTATTTTTATTAGATGGTGAAATTGTAATACAGGCGACAGAATAAGCACCGTAGTTTTCAAATATTGGTTCGAAAGTAATTCCGTGATTGGAAGTCTTGAAGGCATTTCCTGACCCCATAGCCAAGTACCACTCATTTGTGTTGTTTGGATGAATTGCGATATCCGAGATTCTTCCAGAAGTAAAGGCAGGGCCCACATTTCTAAACGAAAGGTTCGATATTAATTCACCTTCAATTTTACCATTTTCTTGTGCGAAGGTTGTGAATAAGGTAGCTGCTACAAAGACGAAAAGAATATTATGTTTCATGCTATTTAATTAGAATAGCTCGAATATAATCAAAAGAATTGAGGTAGGAGTATATCGGGTAATAGGGGATATAATAGACAAAAAAAGTGCTTCCCAATAGAGAAACACTTTATTAATTCAAAAAATGAAAATTACTTGCTTTTTTCTAGACGTGTCCAAGTATCTGTTCTACCTATCATAGATACACCGATGTATCCACGAACATCTAATGTGTTTTTATTCGTCATTTTAATTGTGCAACTATATAGGCTACCATTCTCCGGGTCATAAATGGTACCATTTTCCCAAGTTTTTTTTCCGACATATTCAAAGTCCTTCAAGATTTTATAACCTAAAAGAGGAGTGTCATGCATCTTGGCATCAGGATTATTACGATCGGTTTTTTTCTCTCCTTGTTCATTTAAAGGTTCTTTTAACCAAACGATCTTTCCGAAATACTTCGTTCCTACTTTTGTAATCTTTACTTTTGCTTTTCCGTGACTTGGAGACCAAATACCTACTAAAGCATCTCCTTCTTCTTGTTGTACTGTGCGATTATCAGTAGTGAATGCAAATAAAAAGAGCGCACTCAACGCGAACATTACCCAAGCAAATTTATTCTTTTTCATAGTGTTTGTTTTTTTGTTTACGGCCTACATCTTTTCAAAATGCATGCCATGATTATTTTTATTTTTCTGAAGATTCAACGTTTAACGTAAATTCACCTGTTATCGTAAACACAGATTCTAGGTCCTTCGTTAAGTTTCCTGAAATATGCAGAAAAAACTCACTTACTTCATTGAATTTTTCGATTTTCGCTTCTTCTAACCCTTCAATAGTTACTGATTTCCCCTCTGGTGAGGAGTTCAAGACGCCAATAACAAGCATTTCGGTATTTTCACTAGAGACTTCAACTTTCAAATTTTCAAATACGTTAAAGCCCTCTTCATTGGTAGTGTTCAAAGTAATCGACTTAAGTCTCATGCCTCCAACTGATTCTTTAGGGAATCCGTATTCTTCAGGGTTGAATGCAATAGTCGATATCGCTTCATTCGGTCCTTCAAAAAGCATTTCCTCTCCTCCTTCAAGATCTACTTCGAAAGAAACAGGTCCATATTCTTTGTCTTCGTAAGAAGTACAGCTTCCTAGTGCAAAAATCGCCGCACAAAGCGTTACCAAATAAAATCGTTTCATTTTAATACGTTGTTAGTTTATTATGTATACATACAAATCTAGAAAAAAATCTAACTTTGGCAACTGCCTAAGTAGATTATTTTTCAGTTGCTTGCCGATTATGTCAGTTCGAGCACAGCTCGCAACTTGTTCATGTTCCGTTCTGAACATTTTAGCTAATAATGTTTGATTCTCTTCCGAATCTTTTATGAGAAAGAACGACAGATAATACTGCAAATGCTGTCATCACGAGGAAAGTTAAAAATAATAGATCAATTCCTAAGGTGTCGGCAACTAATTCTTTAGACGCCAAAACGATATTGACGATTGGAATTAAAGCGGTTGTATAGGTTAATTCGATACCTGGAATAAATCCGACCATTGCTGGTAGGATAATCATGAAGTTTACAGGAGTCAAAATACTTTGAGCCTCTTTAAATGATTTTGCACTAATTGTAATGGGTATCATGATTCCAGCAAAGAAGACAGTTAAAGGTATAAGAAGTAAAAATAAGAGGGAAATGAATTTTAAGCTCAATATACTATTCACCGCTTCCAGAATTTTCGGGTTATCAATGAATTCAAACACCTCCAGGGAAAGGAATAATCCGATCATTGCAAAACTGGCTGCAGAGATTCCTGAAAGTACTACAACGAACATTTTACCTACAAGGATCTTCCATCGTGGTACGGGGGCTGTGAGTAATGTCTCGAGTGTTTTTCGTTCTTTCTCCCCTGTAAACAGGTCGATGGCTGGATAGAGACAGCCAATGAATCCAAAGATAATGAATAAATATGGAATGAATCCGCCAACGTATTTTCCCAACATTTCTTTGGTCGAGGATAGGTTTGTATAGTTAATGGTGAAAGGAATTAGTTTAGTTGGATTTAAATCAAGCGCATCATAACGCTTATTTCGTAGAACGGATTCAATGTGTTGAGCGAAGAATTCTGCACGTTGTTTCGCACCCAAGTTTGTCTCCTTAAAGTAAACGGTGATATTACTAGAGATAAGGTTCGCTTGGTCTTGGTCAAAGTTTGGAGGAATTGCGATGGCTATTTGTGCCGAATCCGTAAGAATGAGCTGAGATGCATCTTCTTGGAGTGGGTGAAATTCGAGTTCTTTCGGACCTAAAGAGTAGGGAATAGACATGAGCTCTCGGACGAATTCATTTCCAGGGTCATCCGTAAGTAATGCGACCTTAAATACTTCGTTTTGCTGTTTATCCTCGAAACTGGTGGAAACACTGGTAGATATACCAAGTATGAGCGGAAAAACTAATACTGGAATAACTATCATCGCGATGAGCGTTCTTCGGTCTCTCAGTGTGTCTTTTAGTTCTTTTTTGAATATGGTAAAAATCATGCCAATTCCGTTTTAGTCTGGTTTTGAACAATGCGAATAAATTCTGCCGTAAGGTTTTTTGATTGCATTTGATTTCTAAACTCATCCATCGTAGCGTTGAAAAGAATTTCTCCCTTATGGATGATGGCTAGGTCATCGCACAATAAATCCACTTCACTCATGATGTGTGATGAAAAAAGCACAGTTTTCCCCTGTTTTCTGCAGTTGTTGATTAACTGAATAATATTTTCAGCAGTTATAACATCCAATCCACTAGTAGGCTCATCAAATATTACCACTTGTGGGTCATGAATCATGGTTCGGGCGATGGATACTTTTTGCCGCATTCCAGTGCTAAGACGACCGATTCGTTTGTTGCTAAAGTCGTGCATATCAAGTAGTTTAAAGAGGTACTCCTTTCGGGTTTCAAAAGCTATCTTTTCAACTCCGTATAATTCACCAAAATAGGCTATAATTTCATTTGGTGTTAATCGTTCATACAAACCTGTAGAACCAGTTAAAAAACCAATATTTTTTCTCGCTTGCTCTGGGGCAATAACGGTATCAAATCCATTGACTTTAACTGATCCACTCGTTGGTTGTAATATATTGGCGATGGTTCGAAGTGTAGTCGTTTTTCCTGCTCCGTTTGGTCCAAGTAGCGAAAAGACCCGTCCAGGTTGACAAGTGAAAGATATATTATTTACGGCAGTAGATGTTTTTTCGTTCGAATTATTCTCCTTCCGTTGTTTTTTAGTGAGTTCGAAGATTTTTGATAATTGGTTTACCTCAATCATGAAAGCGATGTTGTTTTTATGATATTGTGCTGCAGCTTATTTCGTGAGCAAATGCAGTGTATTTGGTGTTAATGTCGTGAAATGGTTTAATTAAGTTTCGGCGGGAATTCAAGACGAAACTCCGGTATAGGAACAAAAAAAGAGGATACGTGGTTCCCTTTAGCATCGAGTTGAACGAATTCATATTTTCCTGACATCGCTCCGACTTCAGATTCGAGATCGCAACCCGAACTGTACGAAAACACTTCTCCAGATGAAAGTTTAGGCTGTTCTCCAATTACGCCAGGACCTTCAATTATTCGAGTCGGGCGCAGTGAATCCGTTATCCTCCAATGGCGATTAAGCAATTGAATGTCATACGGATTTTGATTTTCAATTTCAATAACGTAATTGTAAAAGTATTCACTGCTGTCAGTATTGGATAGGTCTTTCCGAAAAATAGTTGTTACTGAAATTTTTACTCCTTGAGAAATGGTCGCATTCATAAATTCACGTATTTGTTGAGAAATGTACAAATTATTTGATCGATGGATAAAGAATTGTGAATAAGTTTTCAAAAATGTGGGTTGAGCGACAGTGAGGGAATGTCCAAACCCATCCCCTTGTTTAGAATTATTCTAAATTACATAAATTAAATCGGAAAGCACCTAAAGGATATTTGTAAGTCGGACAAATTTATATTTTTGTCGGACTAAAATTAACGTTCTAATAACATGTCAAAGACAGTTAAACTTAGAAAAGGGTTGGATATTAAGCTTGTCGGTGAAGCTGACAAGTTGAAGGTAGATGCTCCAATGCCAGCATCTGTAGCCCTCAAGCCAACTGATTTTCACGGATTAGTCCCTAAGATGGTCGCTAAAGAAGGCGATAAGGTGAAAATTGGATCAGTCATATTTTACGATAAATACAACGAAGCAATCAAATTCGTCTCTCCTGTTAGCGGAGTTATCGAAGAGGTTGTTCGAGGTGCGAAGCGTAAGATTTTAGAGGTTCGAATTACTCCAGATGCACGAGAGGACGCGGTTAGATTCGAGCCTAAGGACCCCGCTTCGCTGACAGGTGAAGAGGTAAAGGCGGCTATGCTTGAAAATGGTCTTTGGCCATTCCTGAAGCAACGTCCTTTGGATATTGTAGCGGATCCCAACGTCGAGCCAAAAGCAATTTTTGTATCTGCTTTTGATTCTCATCCGTTGGCTCCAGATTATGATTATATCGTTCATGGACAGGATCAGTTTTTTCAAAACGGATTGAATGCCTTGGAGAAGTTGACGAGTGGAAAAGTGCATTTAACCTTGAACGGTAATGTGCCAGCTGACGCGACGTTTCAGAATGCTAAGAATGTTCAAATAAATAAAATATCGGGCAAGCACCCAGCAGGAAATGTAGGAACCCAAATTCACTTTATCGATCCAATCGATAAGGGGCAGTTTGTTTTCACGGTGAATCCTCAGGATGTAGTAGCGATTGGTAAGTTTTTCGCGGAAGGTCAATATGATCCAACGCGAATTGTTGCGCTGACTGGTTCAGAAGCTAAGAATAGAAGGTATTACCGCACAATTGTGGGAGCTTCGGTTGCTGGAATTGTGAATGATAATTTAGAGTCTGAGAATGTTCGTGTTATCAGTGGTAATGCATTAACAGGAGAAAAAATAGATCGCAATGGCTATTTAGGTTTCTATGATGCTCAAGTTACTGTTCTTCCAGAAGGTAATCAATATAAGTTTTTCTTGACAAAAGGTTGGTTAGGCCTTGGTTTTGATAAGTATTCAAGCCATATGCTATTTCCAACTTGGTTGATGAAAAATAAGAAATACCGTTTGGATACAAATATGAATGGTGAAGAGCGTGGATTTGTTGTTACGGGTGAGATGGAAAAAGTTATGCCTTTAGACATTCTTCCTATGCAACTTATCAAAGCAGTGATGACTAAAGATATTGATGCAATGGAGTTGTTGGGGATTTACGAAGTAGCTCCTGAGGATTTTGCATTGTGTGAATATGTATGCACATCGAAAATTGATATCCAAGAAAAGATCCGTGAAGGTCTAGACTTGATTAAGGAAGAATGCATGTAATACGATTGAACGAGAAAACAAAAGATGAAAGCATTAGAAAAAATAATTCACAACCTCGACCCTAAATTTGAAAAAGGAGGGAAATGGGAAAAAATGTACCCATTATACGAGACCTTATCTACGTTCCTATTTACCCCAAAGCATGTGACCAAGAAAGGTGCACATATTCGCGATGGTGTAGATTTGAAAAGAACTATGTTTATGGTGGTATTGGCTTTGATACCTTGTTTACTTTTTGGTATTTATAACACAGGCCATTGGCACTACGAAATCCAATCATACGTGAATCCAGAGTTTGAAGGGTACAGAGATTACCTTACTGGATTTGGTGATAAGGTGATTTACGGTTTGATGAAAGTATTGCCATTGGTGATTGTTTCTTATGCCGCAGGTTTAGCGGTTGAATTCGTTTTCGGATTCATTAAAGGTCATGGATTACATGAAGGATTCCTCGTTTCGGGAATGTTGATTCCATTGACAATGCCTGCTGATGTGCCCTTGTGGATGGTAGCGATTGCTACAATATTTGCAGTGGTTATAGGTAAGGAAGTGTTTGGAGGAACTGGGATGAATATCTTGAATGTGGCCTTAACTGCAAGAGCCTTCTTGTACTTTGCATATCCAACAGCAATGTCAGGAGATAAAGTTTGGAAGTCAGGAACGGATGACATGTTAGTTCAAGCTGATAACGTAATGCCTGATGGTGCTTCTGGTGCCACAGCTTTGGGTGATTTGGCCTCCTTTGTAGGTGATTCGCCTGTTGTCGCCGGAAAGGTGATGTCATCAAGTGATGATCTTGTGGCTGCTTTTGAAAGCGCATACGACCCAATTCACGCTTTTATTGGAATGATTCCAGGTTCTGTCGGTGAAACATCTACTCTAGCAGCACTTCTTGGAGGGGCTATTCTTATTTTTACAGGTGTTGCTTCATGGAGAATTATTCTTTCCTTCTTCGCAGGAGGTATGCTCTTTGGATTATTAATGAATGGAGCAGGAGCTAATGCTTACATGGATGTACCTGGTTATTATCACTTGATTATAGGTGGTTTTGCTTTTGGAGCGGTGTTCATGGCTACAGATCCCGTTACAGCGGCACAAACGTCTTGGGGTAAAATATGGTATGGGTTATTAGGAGGTGCGTTGACTGTATTGATTCGAGTATTGAATCCAGCGTATCCTGAAGGAATTATGCTCGCGATATTATTTATGAATGTAATGGCGCCTTTGATTGACCACTATGTTGTTCAAACAAACATTAAGCGTCGTCAGAAACGATTTAAAACTGCATAATTATGGCTATTAATAAAGAAAGTAACGCTTATACCTTTGGATTTTCTATCCTTTTGGTAATAGTAGTTGGAGCAATTCTGTCTTCTTTGTCTTTAGGATTGAAACCGCTTAAGGATAAGAATGCTGAGGTTAAAAAACAGATCGACATTTTGAATGCAATTGGAGTTGATGCTGATCGTTCAAATGCACTGGAACTTTATACTCAGTATGTTGGAAATAATACTTTCGTTGTATCAGTGCAAGGTGAAAAGTTGGAGGGTGAAGATGCTTTCGCGCTTGACGTTCAAAAGCAACACCGTGATAAAACCATTACCGAAGACGCTCGTAAATTTCCTGTTTTCGTAGCGAACAAGGAGGGCCAAACCATGTATGTTTTGCCTACAGTAGGTAAAGGTCTTTGGGGGCCTATTTGGGGATTCGTTGCTGTCGGTGAAGATATGGAGACAATAGTAGGTGCTTCATTTGATCACAAAACGGAAACACCTGGTTTAGGTGCGGAAATCAAGAATACATCTTTCGAGGAGCAGTATATCGGAGCTAAAATGACTTCAAATATTACTGTTGTAAAAGATGGTTCAGGTAAATTAGATGCTCAAAAAGTAGATGGTATCACAGGTGGTACGATTACTTCAAAAGGTGTTGAAGAGATGATGAACCGGACAATGGCAGTATATGCTGCTTATTTCAGTAAAACTAAAATTTAAGGTCATGAGTGAAAGTTTAGAAAAAGTAAAAGCGCCTTCTGAGCCTTTGTTCTCAAAAAAGAACAAGAAATTAATAACAGATCCTTTATCAGACAATAATCCAATTACCATTCAAGTTTTGGGTATTTGTTCGGCATTGGCCATTACCGTGCAGGTAGAACAGGCTTTCTTTATGTCAGCTTCGGTTCTTTTTGTACTAATTTTTGGTAACCTTTCAATTTCATTATTACGAAACTTGATTCCATCACGTGTCCGAATAATTGTTCAGCTTGTTGTTGTGGCTTCTTTAGTGATTATTGTGAATGAGGTATTACAAGCGTTCGTTCCTGATGTTTCTGAGAAACTTTCTGTATTTGTAGGTTTGATTATCACAAACTGTATAATCATGGGACGTTTTGAAGCATTCGCTATGGGGAATAAGCCTTGGCCTTCTGTTTTGGATGCTGTTGGAAATGCCGTTGGTTATGCTTGGATTCTTTTAGTGGTTGCTATTTTTCGCGAAGTACTTGGATCAGGTAAATTCTGGGGAATGGAAATATTGCCACAAGGATTTTATGAAATGGGGTATATGAACAACAACTTGATGATTTTACCTCCGATGGCACTAATCGTTGTTGGTATTATTATTTGGATTCAGAGAAGTAAGAACCCATCGTTAGTAGAGGAACACTAAACTAATTATTGAAGAAAGATTATGGAAAGTACATTAGATATATTTGTAAAAGCGATTTTCTCCGAAAATATGATTTTCGCTTACTTCCTTGGAATGTGTTCTTATTTGGCTGTGTCCAAAACAGTGAAGACAGGATTAGGATTAGGAGTTGCTGTTATCTTCGTATTAGGAGTTACCATTCCAATTAACTACTTGTTAGAAAACTATGTATTGAAAGAAGGAGCTTTAGAATGGTTGAATCCAGCGTACGGTGTAAATGGATCATCAACGATTAACTTGAGCTTTTTATCATTCATTATGTTTATTGCCGTTATTGCATCAATCGTTCAATTGGTGGAAATGTTGGTGGAGAAATTCGCTCCTGCACTTTACGGCGCATTGGGTATTTTCCTTCCTTTGATTGCTGTGAATTGTTCGATTTTAGGAGGTGCCTTGTTCATGCAAGACCGTCAGTATTCAACTATGACGGATGCAGTGGCTTTTGGATTAGGTTCAGGAATAGGTTGGTTAATTGCCATTGTTTTCATTGCGGCAATTCGTGAGAAAATTCGTTATTCGAATGTTCCACCAGCACTTAGAGGTTTAGGTATAACGTTTATTATCACTGGACTTATGGGGATTGCTTTCATGAGCTTCATGGGTATTGATTATTAATTCGAATAAAAAATATAGTAATGGGTTTATCAATTATTATTACAATTATTTTCTTTCTAGCGGTTGTTTTAACCTTAGTAGGAATGCTCTTGTTTGTAAAAGCGAAGCTTTCTCCCGCCGGAAAGATTAAGATTACTATCAATAACGACAAAGTCATTGAGGTAGATGGCGGAGGAACGTTGTTGAGTACGTTGGGTAATGCCGGTATCTTTTTGCCTTCTGCTTGTGGAGGTGGTGGTACATGTGTGCAATGTGTTTGTAAGGTGAATTCAGGTGGAGGTAATATTCTTCCTACAGAGGAACCTCATTTTTCACGTAAAGAAATTGCTGACAACTACCGTTTAGGTTGCCAAGTTAAAGTGAAAGAGGATATGGAAATTCATGTTCACGATGAAATTCTTGGGATTAAAGAATGGGAAGCAACTGTTGTTTCGAATTACAACGTAGCATCGTTCATTAAAGAGTTCATTGTTGAAATTCCTGAAGATATGGACTACAAAGCAGGAGGATATATCCAAATCCGTGTACCTGCTTGTACAGTGAATTTCTCTGAAATGGATATCACTGCACATCCAGAGGATCACAAAGGAGAACCAGATAAGTTTAAAGCTGAATGGGATAAATTTGGTTTATGGCCATTGGTAATGAAAAGTACGGAAGATACGGTACGTGCCTATTCTATGGCTTCGTACCCGGCTGAAGGAAGAAGAATAATGTTGAACGTGCGTATCGCTACGCCACCATGGGACAGAAATGCGAATACTTGGATGAAAGTAAACCCAGGAGTTGCTTCTTCTTATATCTTCAATCAAAAACCAGGTGATAAAGTGATTGTTTCAGGACCTTATGGTGAGTTCTTCATTAAAAATGAAACAAAGGCTGAAATGCTTTACATTGGTGGTGGTGCTGGTATGGCTCCAATGCGCTCTCACCTTTATGAATTGTTCAAAACAATGCGAACAGATCGTAAAGTGACCTACTGGTATGGAGGTCGTTCAAAAGCAGAATTATTTTATATTGAACATTTCCGTGAATTAGAGCGTGAATTCTCGAACTTTAAATTCTTTATGGCGTTATCTGAACCGTTGGAGTCGGATAATTGGAAAGTGAAGAAGGATACTAGTGATGAAGAGGGTGACGGATTCGTCGGATTTATTCACCAAGTAGTAATGGATCAACATCTATCAAAGCATGAAGCTCCAGAGGATATTGAATTTTACTTCTGTGGACCGCCATTGATGAACCAAGCCGTTATCAAGATGTGTGACGATTGGGGGGTTCCACCTGAGAATGTTGCTTTTGACGATTTCGGAGGATAATTCGCTCCAGACAAATTAATATAAGCCATCTCTCTGTGAGGTGGCTTTTTTGTTGGACTAATTTAGAAGTCATACGGTTTGAATTCTCAAGGAGTACTTTCCCATTTGAAATGCAATTTTTACTAACTTCACACGTTCTATTGGCTGTCATGAAGAAATTAGTCCAAGTCATCTTTTTGTGTATGGGAACCATAGGGTTGGCTCAAACTGGTGGTGAACACATATTTCCATTTTTGGACTTAGGATATAATGCACGCGCTAATGGTCTTGGTAGAGACTTTGTTTCAGTTATGGATGACGACATTAACATTGGTGTATCGAATCCAGCGATGCTGAATTCCGGAATGCACAATACAATTGGTTTTAATCAAGCTTTGCTCGCTGGAGGTATTAATTTTGGAATGGTATCTTATGGGCGACACTTTGAAGGTGTAGGAACCGGATCAGCTCATATACGGTATGTGGCGTATGGAGAAATGGATCGTACTGATGTAAATGGCGAAGTAATGGGCACCTTTTCTGCAGGAGATTTCATCTTGGGAGCTGGTTTTGGTAGACAGTTGAATCCTCGAATTTCTGTAGGAGCGAATCTTAATTTTATATTTTCTCAATTGGAATCATTTAATTCATTTGGCGTAGGTCTCGATCTAGCGGGTACTTATCGAAATGAGAATGAGCGTACAACAGTTACGGCGATGATACGCAATGCGGGATATCAGTTAACAACTTACACTTCAGATGACCGCGCTCCACTTCCGACTCAAGCATTAATGGCTGTATCACATAAATTAGAACACGCACCATTTCGTGTTTCTCTTGTTGCACATCACTTAAATAAGTGGGATTTAACCTATAATGACCCCAATTTGCAGCCGACTACTGACCCGTTAACTGGTGAAGAGATTCCTGTCCCCGTTGCTGGCTTTGGAGAGAAATTGGCGCGTCATTTTATTGTACAATTAGAATTAGTTGTTGGTAAGACACTTCATGTACGAATGGCGTTTGATTATCAGCGAAGAAGAGAAATGATCGTACAGCAGCGACCAGGAATGGGTGGGTTTTCCTTTGGAACCGGATTGTATTTTAAACGTTTCTCTCTTGATTATGGTCTTCTAATCTTTTCAAGTGCTGGATATAACAATATGCTCACGCTCACTACAAATCTAGATAAATGGAAGAAGTAGAGTAGTCCAAACTAGTCTTCTTGTTCATCAAATACAAAAACCAACAATGGAGTATTAGTTTCTATCTTAAACGTCGTTATAGTATCGTTTTTCTGAACTGAGATTATATGTCCTTTTTTAGAGAGTGAAATTAGCTCTTGACTATTTTTCTTAATGATCAAGTTGTCAAAACTTGAAATACTGAATTGAAAATCACCTACGTGAACTAGGTGAAGTGCCTTCGCAACTACAGAATATCCTTGGGTAAAGCTAAAAATAGATTCATTGCTTAATTTATTGATACTTCCTTTCTGATAAGTCAACCTTCCTTCTGCAACATTTTCCCCAAATGCCCACAAAGTTCCATCGGTGACTTGAGGGTTAGCAAAAAACTCGTCGGGGAAGATAGGGAGTAGATTTCCTTCTATTTTGATGTTTGACCACTCAAAGGATGGAATATCTTTCGTCTCTTCACGTTCCAAGACATTATTGTAAAGTGTAATACCCAATAAAACCGCCGAAAATGCAAAAAGTAAAAGCAAAATTAATGCAGGTGTTGTAGGAAATTGACTGTAGAAATATACTCCTCCTAAAACGAGGAGAGCTATAGGAATAACAGCAACAAGGAGGGCTTTCAACTTTGACATACACAAAGGTAGAATATTATTGTCTCCTTATGGAATTTATTTTTCATCATTGAGTACCTAGATGAATAGGTTGGATTCATAAGACAATTTGGTTTTGGTGTATTTTGGTGCGGAGACACGAATTCTAGAATTTATATTTCTTACTTGATTATTTTGCACCATCCACAACATCTTGACTTGGCAAATGTTAGTAGCTTTGTATTCGAAAGATTATGCTGTATTACGATAAACAAACATACCGGGATTTAGAATTCGATGTTCTTATTGAATTATTAGAGGAGTTTTGTATCGGAGAAACAGCTTTAGAACGAATACAGCACCTCAAGCCTCAAGGTAATTTTTCGATATTACGAACAGAGTTAATCCAGGTGGATGAATTACGTATGATTCGAACGGAGGGAGAAAGTTACCCTGCGTTAGATTTTCAAGAGTTAAAACTCGAATTGAAAATGCTTCCCATCGAGAATGCTTCATTGCCGCGTGAGAGTTTTGTCAGGATTCGTGATGCTTCAGATTTGGTTAATCGATTGCTTTATTTCTTCGATAAACGAGAAAATGATTATCCAGCTCTCAGTGTACTTTTTGAAGAGGCATATTTTACCAAGGAAATTATAGATTCAATAGACCAAGTCTTTGACAAGCGAGGAGAAATTAAAGATGACGCTTCTCCAGAATTATTTTCTATCCGTCAACAAATGAAGTCAGTTCAGCAACAAATAAATCGGAATTTTGACCGAGAGTTGCGAAAATGGATGAAGGAAGGTTATGTTAGCGATACCAAAGAAACATTTTTACAAAATCGCCGATTGCTTGCCGTTAGTTCTACTCACAAACGGAGAATTGGAGGAAACATACTTGGGGCTTCCAACACTGGGAATGTATCTTATATTGAGCCACCATCGAATATTCCATTGAATAATGAAATGGAACATTTGTTAGACGACGAGAGAAAGGAAATTTTCAAGATTTTACAAGTGCTTACAGCAACAATTGCAACATTTTATCCACTGATTAAAACGTATCAACGGATTTTAACCACTCTCGATTTTATAAATGCAAAGTGTAAATTAGCACTAAAATTGGATGCTATCTTGCCTGCTATTCTCGAGGAGACAAAGTTTGAGTTGATCGATGCTTATCATCCCGTGTTAAAATTGAGTAACAATCAACTTGGAAAGAAAACGATGCCTCAGTCTATCGCAATGGATAAGTTTTCTCGCATGCTGGTTATTTCTGGGCCGAATGCAGGAGGGAAAAGTATTACCTTGAAGACAGTAGGTCTGCTTCAGCTTATGCTTCAATGTGGGCTTTTAGTCCCGGTGCACCCCAATAGTAAAATGTGTTTTTTTCAAGGGTTGCTCACTGATATTGGAGACAATCAATCCATCGAAAATGAATTGAGTACCTACAGTTATCGCTTGAAGCGGATGAACTATTTTCTCGAAGTAGCGAATAAAAATACGATGCTTTTATTGGATGAGTTCGGTACTGGTTCTGACCCTGAGTTGGGTGGGGCCTTGGCGGAAGTGTTTTTTGAAACACTATATAATAAAAAGTGTTTTGGTGTGATCACGACACATTACGGAAATATTAAGTTGAAAGCAGATCGACTTAAGAATGCTGTAAATGGCTGTATGTTGTTTGATACGGAAACGCTACAGCCCTTGTTCAAATTTAGCCTTGGGCAGCCAGGAAGTTCGTTTACATTTGAAGTAGCTCAGATTAATGGAATTCCTCCTGAACTTATTGAGGCCGCTAAATTAAAACTGGACAGAAAGAAAGTTGAAATGGATCAGCTTTTAGCGGATCTTCAGAAGGAAAAGTCTTATTTATCTCGACTGAATAAAGAGCATATTGAAGCCCAACGATTGGCCGATGAGTCGCGTACATTTTATAACAAAAGTAAGCAACAATTTGAGCAAAAATTGAAGCAACTTCGAGGACGTTCAGAAGCAGAAAATAAGTTTATCTCTTTAGGTAAGAAATTTCAGTCATTCATAGATGCATACCAATCAAAGAGTCGTAAAAAAGAGGTGAATACGCCATTAATGGCAGAAGTTAAAAAATACCTCGCTGTTGAAAAAAGTAAAATTGAAACTGTTAAAACGGAGCAACGTTTAAAAGCGCAAGCAGTCAAAAAAGCAATGCAACCTAGTAGTTCAGCGACCGTTGCTCAAAAGGATCCATACAATCAGAAGAAAATTGGAATTGGTTCTACGGTTAAGATGCTGGCTACTAAAGAACAGGGAGTTGTGGAGGAAATATCCGGAACGAATGTAACAGTCGCTTTTGGGTTTATGCGATTAAAGGTACATTTGTCGAAATTACTTTTTGTAAAATAATAGTTATGCAAGAGAATCAACCCAATAACCCAGTACACGGAGTGAAAATTGCTGATATGCTCAATTATCTCATTGAGTCATACGGGTGGGAGGAACTTGCCGCTAGAATAAATATTCGCTGTTTTAGATTTGACCCTTCAGTAAAATCAAGTTTGGTGTTTTTAAGGAAGACGCCATGGGCGAAAGAAGAAGTTCAAAAGCTTTATATCAGAACAGTAGAACGAAATCCCAAAGGAAAACCTTATCAGCCGAAAAAGTTAAAGGGTTGAACAGAAGTTCAGAGGTCGCAAGTTATGCATTCTCAGAACGCATAACTTGCAACTTAATTATTGCATGAAGCTTTACTGCTTCACAATTTCTACGATTTGAACCCCTGTATTGTGGTATACATGGATGAAATATACACCTCGCTCGACGTGAGATATATTCAATATATGTTGCTCAAACAAGTTTTCTGGACTTTGATAAACTAATCTACCTAATGCGTCACGAATCTCTAAGAATTGTACTTTTCCGCTCCAGTTGAGGGTCAATTCTCCATTTGTTGGATTCGGGAATACACTCAACTGTTCCGCATTGAAGAATTCCAAATCAGCGACATCCACTATGTAACAGTCGGAAGTGTCAGTACAACTTCCACTTGTCACTATTACCGCATAGTTTCCAACGGTAGTAGCTGTGTAAGATGTTCCAATTGCTCCAATTATTGGTTGGTTGTTCGCATTACAATCAATCCACTGATAGGTAGCATTGGTTTGATTCGCAATAAGTGTAGAACCAGTTTGAGTAACAGTTACATCTAAGGTTTCTACCATTAAGTTTGTAACAATCATGCTATCACATCCATTGGTTGTTGTCAATACAGATGTCTGCGTTTGAGAAGTGTTTCCTGTCGATCCATCCGGGAAGGTATAGGTATCACCAGTACAAATAATTGCATCAACTGTGGTAGAATAGTTGTCAAGAACGTTCAACGTAAGAACAACGACTGAGTCACAACCCGCCTGGCTAGTGAATATTTGCGTGTAAGCACCAGCATTCGTTAACGTTAGTGCGCCAAAGATGTACGAATCACCAGCGCAAATTGTGGCTTGAGTAGTTTCGTTAAACCCTGGAACTACATCCAATGTCAATACCACGATAGAATCACATTCATTCAATGACGTAAATACTTCAGTGTAGGTTCCTGCCGCTGTCAATGTTTGTGTTCCAAATGAGAAGCTATCACCTGTACAAATCGTAGCCGCGTCGGTTTCATTGTAGGTTGTGTTCACTGTTAATGTCAGTACAACAGTTGAATCACACCCACCAATAGAAGTGAAAACCTCAGTGTAAGTTCCTGATGAAATCAGTGTTTGCGTTCCAAACAAGTAGCTATCACCCGCACAAATCGTAGCCGCGTCGATTTCGTTGTAGGATGAATTCACTGTTAATGTGAGCACAACAATTGAATCACATCCACCCATAGAAGTGAAAGCCTCCGTGTAAGTTCCTGACGAAATCAGTGTTTGCGTTCCAAACATGTAGGTGTCACCCGCACAAATGATAGCAGCATCAGTTTCATTGAATCCAGTAACTTCTGATAGGGTTAATACAACTGTAGAATCACATCCTCCGGCAGAAGTAAATATTTCTGTGTAGGTTCCACCAGATGTTAATGTCTGCGCTCCAAATAAGTATGTATCTCCAGTACAAATTGTAGCTGCATCTGTTTCGTTAAATCCAGTAACTACATTCAATGTCAATACCACCGTAGAGTCACATCCGTCTAATGAGGTGAAAACTTCTGTATACGTTCCTGCAGTGGTTAATGTTTGCGTTCCAAAGATGTAAGTGTCACCTGAACAAATTGTAACTTGGTCTACTTCGTTGAATATTGGATTGACATCAAGAGTCAAAACAACCGTAGAGTCACATCCGTCTATTGAGGAGAAAACTTCCGTATAAGTTCCAGCAGTGTTTAACGTTTGTGTTCCAAAGAGGTAGGTATCACCTGCACAAATAGTGGCAGCGTCAGTTTCGTTGAATATTTGATTCACTGTCACAACAATTTCTGCACAAGAACCCAGTGTAGTACATCCTCCTTCACCTCGAACGAAATAGGAAGTTGTTGAGTTTGGATTCACAACAATCGAGGCTCCATTACCTAAAGAGGTGCCTCCACAACTTCCTTCGTACCATTGCCAATCTGTGGCATCATTCAGGTTTCCTCCTGTTACACTCAGCGCAGCAGAAGTTCCATTACAGATAGAAGTATTGCCAGAAGTGATTGCTATGTCAGGTTGAACGCATGAAGTAGCTATTTCAGAACAAATTTCTAAGGACCAAGCAGTTAATTGACCGCTGGTAGGAGTTGAAACATCAACTACTGTTAAAGTCCATACTCCTGTTGGGTCTTCACCAACAAATCCTGCAAGTGATCCAAAAGGTTGGTAAGTGTTGCCATCGGTAGGAGGGCATGGGATTGCAGCAGCAGCGGCATCATCATCAAAAGCTATGTTAAAGTCATTATCATTTCCACATGACTGATTCATTAACGTAACACTTGTTCCAAACGGACTCGTCAATGTGAAAGTCAATTGACCAACGCGTCCATGTGTACCTTGAAGATGTGTAAGATTGACATCAAGAATGTTACCACTTGGAGGAACCGTAATCGTTGAAGTTATAGTTCCAGTGGTAGGTATGTTGATGGGAATGTTGGTAGAGACATATTCAGTACAATTAGAAGTGGTAAAACTGAATTCTGTGGACCATAGAGAGGTTGCACAATTATTTGTATAACGCACTTTCCAGAAGTAAGTAGTTACTTGATTAAGGCCTGACGCAGTATAGGTAGGGAGTGTTAGTCCAGTTGCTTGATCTACTATTGAGGAGAATGCCGCATCGGTTGCGATTTCAATTTCATAGGTAACACCACTTCCTACTCCAGCAGTCCAATTAAAGTTAGTTGGTATAGCTGTTCCGATTTCACCATTGGTAGGGCTGGTAAGAGTTACAACCGCCGCATTACTACTTGATATTGTGAGTTCAACGTCTTGTGTTTTAGGTCCAGTTGTGCTGTTTCCTTCAATGGTTAGTATATAAGTTCCAGGAGTAGCTAAGTTGGTATTAGAAATGGTTAGTACGCTGATCCCAACTGGGGTTACAGGGTCAACACTAAAGCTAGATGTTGCGCCAGCAGGCACTCCGGTAACGTTGAGAGTAACTGGATCATTATATCCGTCAATTGAACCAATGTCAACAGTGAAAGTGGCATCGTTTGGTTGGCACACCTCAACAATAGTAGGAGAAGCAGATAAAGTGTAATCGAAATTCAATTGAACAATTTCAAAATCATTATCTGAAATATCGAAGAAGGTACCAGCTTGTGAAATCACCATAATTCGAGCTGTGGTGGTCCCCACATTCGGCACTGATACATTGGCAAATCCTGTATTTGGAACGTCATCTGCCAACTGAGTCGGATAAGTAAGTCCGCCATCTGTGGATAAAAATATATCGACATTTGAACAAGACACGGGAGCGACATCTGTGTTGGCAACATCCCATGTAACAGTTTCCGTTGTTGAGGCATTCCAAACTATACCCGTAGCAGAGGGATACAAAACGATAAATGGTCCTGAGTTTGCATCAGTAGAAACGGTTACATCCGCGAAATCATTACAACCAATAACGCCGAGTGGCTTATCACGGACTGATAATCTAAAGTCCATGGTACGTGTTACGGTAGGTACTACTTCCCACGTAAATGGTCCGCCAGAAGCTAGCGAAGCTAAACTTGGAAAATAACGAGTAGGATCAACAGTTGGGGGGTTACTTCTAAAGTTTGGTCCACCGGTAGATGTACTTAAGGGGGGTTGAGTGCTCACTTCGTTGTCCATTTGTTCCCAACAAAATGTAAGAACATCACCGTCTGCATCAAAAGTCTGTGCGGTTAGTGCGAAAGGTGTTCCTGCAGGAACCGTCACATTTCCATTAGTAGCTAAAATCTGAGGAGCAGTGTTCGCAATTGAAGTAATTGCCGCACAACCTGTATTTGTGATCCGCGTCCCCATTTCTTGTAAACTAATACCATGAAAGTGATCATCACTATTATTTTGAACATCAGGTGCACAAATTCCTGCATACCCCATAATAGTGCTCGCGCTTCCAGGTTCCATGGCAGTGGCATTGTTTCTATTGCAATTATTGTTTTGAGTATGATTTGCACCATATTGGTGTCCCATTTCGTGTGCTACATAGTCGATGTCAAATGGATCCCCAATTGGAGCACCAGAGCCTGTAACTCCTCGTGCTTTTTGTCCTCCAAAACAGATTACACCCAATCCCGCTAATCCTCCGCTGTTTGTTCCAAAAACGTGACCAATATCGTAATTCGCTGAACCAATCACATTATCACACGTTGTTTGATTCTGGTTGATCATACTTCCTGGGGTTCCATTTGTGAATGGATCACTTGTTGTCGCTCCGTCATACACAATGAGGTCATTATTCGGGATAATGGTCATGGTAATTCCCAAGTCACGCTCGAATACTCCGTTAACTCTATTCATCGTAGTAACTTGTGCAGCTTGTGCCTGTGCTTTTGTTCCTCCTTGGAAATTTGTGTATTCCACAGTCGCGGCAACGGCAAGACGATATAAACGCATCTCGCAGGTTAAAAATGATTTCGGGGTGCCCAAATTAGACGGTTTTCCTGGTTTAGCAGTTACCGAGCATTCTTTTACCTTATCTGTTTGGAAATCATTACGCCTGTAAACGATATAAATATCATTATTTCCTTTAAATAGGGGGTCAATGTAATACGTTCCATCTTCAGGGGTGAAAATAATCGCGTGAAGCCCATGAGGCGTAACGTCCCATTTTACACTGTTACCAGTAACATTGTTATACCCGTTATAACTACGTATCATTGGAAATTTTGCTTTTAGCCCATCTGACATAGTGCTGTTTTCTTCTACAGTGTATTCATGAACCTCACCATTTGGATGAGGAAAACTAATTTTTCCAAGAAAACCTTTTGACGATAGTGTCGACTTCACACCAGCCAAGTCATTGATGATATTGCTTTCTTCAATGTTGTACACTAGAAAATAAGATGCAGTGATCTGTGGATCACCAAGTCCTGCAACTGAATTGTAGTCAATTACTTGGGTTGGAAGATGAATTGTTTTGGTAATTTGACCAAACGAGAATGTGTTTAACAACAAGAAAACAACCAATACCCATTTAGAGAGGAAATTGAATTTCATAGTTTCATAAATTTTAGCATTCCAAATGTACAGAAACTAATCGGAATTACACAATTTTGTTATTTAACATTAGATTTTTCTATTTTTACCTCTCAATGAAAAAGATTACCATAGCTATCGATGGTTACTCATCTTGTGGGAAAAGCACTTTGGCTAAGGCTTTAGCAAAAGAACTTCATTATATTTATGTTGATTCAGGTGCGATGTATCGCGGAGTGGCGTTATATGCTTTGCGTAAGGAATGGGTAACAAGTGACGGTGCTCGAGTTGATCAAATTGTGAAGCATTTAAGTGAAATTGATATTTCATTTGAACTCAATCCAGCCACTAAGTTGCCAGAACTGATTTTGAATGGGGAGAATGTAGAATCCCAGATACGAACTTTGGATGTGTCGAATGTAGTTAGTTTTGTTGCACCTATCAAAGAAGTGCGTCATTACCTTGTAGATTTACAGCGAAAATTTGGCGAAAGAGGTGGTGTTGTAATGGATGGTAGAGACATAGGTTCAGTAGTTTTCCCAACCGCAGAATTGAAATTATTCATTACGGCTTCTCCGGAAATAAGAGCTGAACGTCGTTTTAAAGAACTAAAAGCAAAAGAGGAAAATGTGTCGCTCGAAGAGGTGAAAGAAAATATAACTCTCCGTGATCACCTGGATTCAACGCGAGAAGAGAGTCCATTGGTGCAAACGCCGGATGCAATTGTAATTGACAATACAGATTTGACTCCACAGGAACAGTTAGAAGAAGCGCTGGAGTTGGTTGGAAGTTTAAACTCACAATTTTAATCACTCTTTTGAGTTTCTACTTTATGATTCCTCAATAAAGAAACTCAAAAACACTTTTGTACCCATTGATTCCCTCAATATAATCTAAAAACTGTCGGTAAAAATCATCATTCCCTAGTGTGGCGCTGTCGCCAATTACAACCAATTTCCGCTGTGCTCGGGTTAAAGCGACATTCATTCTTCTGTAATCCTTGAGAAAACCGATGGTTCCATTTTGATTGCTCCGCACCAAAGAAAGGATGATCATTTCATCTTCTTGTCCTTGGTAGGAGTCAATGGTGGAGGTGCGGATGTCCGGGAATAAGTTGTGTGCGCGTGCCACTTGACCTGCATACGGACTAATAAACGAAAGACTTTTGAACTCATTTTTCCATTCAGGAAGTAGTTTGTGAATTACCTCTAATTCTTGGCCGTTGTGAATACCTCCGTCATCTTCTTTGGTTTCTACGAAGTCGGCTCCAGCGGTGTCTATGAATACTAAAGGGTCTTCTACATCTGAAGTTTCTTTAAAGGATTTCAACGCATTATCATAAAAATACTGAGAAGAAAACCCAATGATTTCAGGCGGCATTCGGTATTGAATGGCAAGAAGGTGTTTGTCTAAGTTCGAATTAAACGCTTGTTCGAGTATCGAAATCGATAACCCTTCTTTTTCCGATTTTTCAGACAAAACAGTAGGAGGGAGCTGAAAAGGATCGCCAGCTAAGACCATTTTTTCTGCTAAATCCGCCCCCACCCACGCGAGTGGCTCTAAGCATTGCGCTGCTTCATCAAGGAAAAAGTAATCGAAATCAATGTCGTAAATTAATTTATCGCGCAAACCAATGGGGGTGCCAAGAACAACCTGCGCTTCTTTTAATTCGCGATGAAGATAAAGTTCGGATAGCTGCTGGATTTCGCCGCGTATGGCTTTTACTTCTTTGTGTAATAGGTTCCGTTGTTCGCGCTCTTCTTTTCCGAATTGTCTTTTGTATTGCCCAGCCATTCTTCGGTATTCATCGGCTCGAATGCGTAATTTCTTGAGTTGTTTTGCTAAGTCGGGTTGCGATAAAATCCCTTCTGGTGTATACTTCCAAATGCTTTCTTTGGCTTTTAACGTATTCCCTAATCGTATAATTTTTAGTTCACTTTTTAAAAGTCCTTCGGCGAGGTGATCAACGGCAGCATTACTAGGCGCAGCGACTACAATCTTTTTGTCTTGATTCACTAATTGATGAATGGCTTCAATCAGTGTAGTCGTCTTTCCTGTTCCTGGAGGACCATGTACAATCGTAATCAGTTGTTCACCGAGAATATGTTCTACAGTACTTTTTTGTGATGCGTTGAGGGCTTTGTTTATCCATGTTTTTACTTCTACTTTGGTCGATCGCGGAAGCGGTTGAATCCCGTGAATAATTTCAAATTTCTTGGAAAGTGATGGGTTTTCGTTTTTTTCTATCCGTTTGAGGATGCCGTGCATTTGATCAAACGACTTGGTGTCTGGGGTAAGTCGAATTCCGATGTTTTTGTTTTCAATAAAATCAGGGAAATCGTGGGTGTATAGGATGACTTCTCCTCTGTACTCACTTAACGAAATCAATGAGCCATTCACGTGTTCCCCTGATTCAGCATCGAATAAGGCAACAGGAACACCGCTTCGAAAAGAAGGATTTGAAATGGTATAGGAAAACGAAAGTTCCAACACAGGATAATCAGCAAAGCCAAAACGCCGTTTGTTGACATGTATCGGGTAGAGTAAAACCCCCTCACTGCGCAATTGCTTGTAATCGGAGCCTTTAGAAAGCCACTTCTGTTCTTGCTCGTGTTGCTCTATTTTTAACAGTCCACGAAGGCGCTGAATTTCGTCTGCTGTTGTCATGGGTGTAAAGGTAGGAGTTTTTTAGTTTACAACTTAGAGTTCATAATTCTGTACAAAATGAAGAAGTACTGAATAAAATGAAGCTGCCGACTAGTAATTCAACAGCTTTCCGTTTAAGAAACACTTAGGTCTGCGCTGGTCACTTGATCATCGGCACCTTATTTCGGTTTGAATACCGTATCGATTACTTGAATAACTCCATTTGATTGATTCACATCTGCAATGGTAACTTTTGTTCTATTACCGTTTTCATCTGTGACGTAAATGTCTCCCCCTTTTTTCCAAAAGGTAAGTGTTCCTCCACTTACAGTTTTCATTTCAGCTTTCCCTTTATTTTTCTTAATGGCTGCTGAAACATCTTTTGCATTGAATTTGCCCGCAAGGACGTGATAAATCAATACAGCTGTCAATGTCCCTTTATTATCTTCTTTCAAAAGTGTTTCTGCATTACCGTCAGGAAGTTTATCGAATGCTGCATTGGTGACTGCAAATAAGCTAAAAGGCCCTTCGGATTGCAATTTCTCTACTAATCCTGCTGCTTTAACTGCTGCTACCAATGGAGTAAGATCTTTTGAGTTGAAAGCATTTTCAACAATATTTTTGGAGGGATACATGGCCGCACCACCCACTTCTACTGCTTTTTCTTTTTTCGCTGTTTGAGCGTGTCCTAAGTTTGGAGTGAATACGAAAGTAATTACAGTTACTCTGATAAGTGTTAAATTTTTTAATTTCATCTCATTATTTATTTAATGGTTAAATTACTTACGCTCCATTTTCAATCTTGTATGGTTGATGAACGAAATAGTGTTAACTATTTTTCAATTATGCAGGATATTCAGCGTTTTCACTCAGTAAATTTGATCCATGAAATGGACGATTTTAATTATAGTGGCTTTTTTAGCTGCTTTTGACAATTACGGTATAGCTCAGTATGATGCTACTGTGAAGTATGATTTTCATCCACCGTTGAACATCCCCTTGGTTTTGTCAGCAAACTTTGGTGAGTTGCGATCCAATCATTTTCATACAGGGATTGATTTTAAGACAAATCAAAAAACGGGATATAATTTATACAGCATTGCGGATGGTTACATTTCAAGGGTCAAGGTATCTCCTCATGGTTATGGATTAGTGGTATACATTGATCACTATAATGGGTTGACTTCTGTGTATGCACATTGTGAGGAGTTTAAAGGTCCGCTGGCTGAATTGGTGCGTCAACAACAACGAAAAGCACAACATTATGAGATAGAATATTATCCTCCCAAGGACAGTTTAAAGGTGAAGCGGGGAGAGGTGATTGCGATTTCTGGTAATTCAGGAAGTAGTACTGCACCTCATTTACACTTTGAAATTCGCGATACAAAAACGGAGCACGCGTTAAACCCTTTGTTGTTCAATTTTGAAGTGTTGGATACACGTAAGCCTACTATTCGTGGGGTGAAGGTCTATGCCCTGACAGACGACGGTTACCGCATTCCGAATAAATCAAAAGTACTTTCTGCGTATGGCAGTAATGGAAGCTTTTCAGTATCAGGAAATAAACTTACCATTCCAGCGAATTATACATCTCCAAATGGTGGAGTAGGATTTGCATTTGATGCGATTGACCAATTGAATGCCGCCGATAATATTTGTGGGATTTATAAGGTTTATCTTGTAATAGATGGAGATACTGTGTATCATCAAGATATGACGGAAATTAGCTTTGAAAGTAATCGGCAAATCAACGTGCATAAAGATTATGAGGATTATCATTTGCGTAGAAAGCATTTTCAGAAGACCTTCAAAACGCCCCATAATGAGTTGCCCATCTATAAATACCTAAGAAACGATGGTATTTTGAAATTTCAACCGGGAAAATCCTATGCAGTAGAATACAGTTGTGAAGACGCTTACGGTAATCGGAGTCAACTAGCGTTTGAGTTAGTCGTTATGGCTGGGATGCAAGGTGATGCTTCAGATTATTACATAGACAACCGTGCTTATCTTTACCCGGATAGTGCGTTTATGAAAGCCACCGACAATTACTATATTTTGTTTCCGCCTCGGATGATTTATGAACCAACTCCATTAAAACTGAGCTATGCACAAGAACTGACGTTTGGATCGTCAGCTGTTCCTGTTGACGATTACTATAAAATTATGTTACCCATCAAAAACAAAGCACTATCGAATGAGAAATACTGTGTAGTTCGGAAAAAAGATAACGGGGCAGTTCAAGCCATAAAAGGAGTAGTAAATAAGGATTGGATCACGATTAAGGTCCGTGATTTTGGTCGTTTTTCGGTCGCGGCAGATACGACAGCTCCTGTCGTTACGCGAAAGAGCTTTGTGAATGGAGCCACCGTGCGTGGTAAAGAACTGTATTTTAACTTGTCCGATGATCTTTCAGGAATTGTCGAATATGATTTGTACATCGATGACGTATGGCAAGTGTTACAGTATGAGCCCAAGACGCGTAAGTATTTCTTTCCCCCTGATGCATCCATCGTAGGGAAGAAAGAGGTAGTATTGCGTTTAGAGGATGCGTGCGGTAATCGCGTAGAAGAGAACTATGAACTTGTTTTTTAACAAGAAGAAATCGCGTTACGAACTATTTTAACTGCTTTTATTTTTAACATCAATTTTACACCTTTCATGTAATTCGTTGCGCATGAAAATATGCTATGTCATACATTTGGTAAAACAATTGAATGATGTTATGAGAAGATTGACGAGTGTATTTATTATGTTCGGATCGTGCTTTGTGATGCACGCGCAACAGGTTGGAACGACAACCATAACGTTTAATGATCCTGCAAGAACAGGAGGGTTTGGAAGCGGAGGAGGTGCAGGTCGACAAATCCAAACCGAGATTTATTATCCTGCCACCACTGCTGGAACGGATGTGCCT
>JAQWYK010000034.1 GCA_029254025.1 Crocinitomicaceae bacterium
CATTCCTACGATTGCGAGAATCATGAGAAGAAATACAATTAAACCACCCCAGTTAAACCGAGGAGGACGAGGTTTAAAGTCGCCCGTTGGTTTATATTTTTCGCTTGTGAATGGCATTGTTTGGGTTTAGAGTGGATAACGGTTTGCAGCTACAAGAAGTTGGCGATTTCGAAGCACTAAACTGTCTGCCACCACAAAACTTGATACGAAGCACGAAGCTTCATTTAACCACTGAACCGCCAATTTTTTGTAGGTGCTGTTATGTGCTGCCCTTCTGTCTTTTCGTAGGTCTGCTGTGTCAAGTTTGCACTGTCCTTGTGCGGTTGCTTGCAGGCTCTTTTGCTTTTTTAGCATTGGGTCAAGCTTTGGCAAAAAAGCAAATGTGCCTGCAAATGCGTGGGCTGTATGTCGGCTGTGTCCTTTCATTACGCTGCTTTCTGTTTGTATAAATGTTGTTGAAATTCTATAAACAGTCTGCTGATGTTTGCAACGTCACCCAAAATTTCTTTCGCATCTTCTAACGATTGATATTTGTTTGTCAGCAAGATTGGTAGTTTCTCTTGGTCAAGTTCTTCTACACCTGTTTCAATGTATTTGCTCAACACAAATTCAATAAACTCTTTTTGCTTGTTGTCAAGTAAGGCAAAAATTGTCGCTTGTGCTGCTGCAACTCTTGCTTCTCTTGTCATTGGTTTGGTGTCGCTGTTAAACACATATTCCAACACATCAAACAAGTCGCTTTTTTCTGCGTCAATTAGTTTTTGTAAAGTGGTTAGTTCTTCTTTACCGAAACCTGCTTCGTCCAGTTTTTCTAATAGTGTTCGTCTTGTGATTGGATTGCTCCAAAGTGTCCGCAATTCATCTTCGCTTTTGAAAAGGTTTGGCAATTCACCAAACAGATTATTCAAAAATTCTTCTGCTGAAATAGGTCTGCCGTCTGCACTCCAAAATGAAGTTGAAATCATTGATTGAATTTCACGTTCCTTGCCGTCTTTCAACTTCACTTTTATTTTTTGTCGCTTGTTGCAGTCGCAATTCATTTCACCACAAATTTCGCAAGGCTCTTTCGGTTTCTTTTCACAAACGCAAGGCGTCTGATTGCAAACTTTACAAGGCTTTGGTGGTGGCGTTTCGCAAACACAAGGAATTTGTCCGCATTTGGAGCAAGGGTCTTCTTCTTGTGGTTCTCCGTCCCATTCAGGGTCGGCAAAATGGTGATAAGCATCTACATAATCATAAATGGTAAAAAACTCTTTGCCATCAAACAACCGTGTTCCTCGTCCTACAATTTGTTTAAACTCTATCATTGAGTTTACTGGTCGCATTAAAACAATGTTGCGGATATTTCTTGCATCAACTCCTGTTGAGAGTTTTTGCGAAGTAGTTAAAATGGTCGGGATTGTTTTTTCGTTTTCTTGAAACTCTCTTAAAAACTGTTCGCCAATTTCGCCATCGTTTGCAGTAACACGAACACAATAATTTGGGTCGGTGCTTTTTTTGTATTGGTTTACTAAATCTCTAACCAATGCAGCGTGTGGCTGATTGGCACAAAATATAATTGCCTTTTCTTTTTGGTTGGCTTCGTCTAAATAGATGTTTACCCGCTTTGCTTCTCTTGCAACAATTTCAATGGTGCGGTTAAAATCTTTTTCTTCATAATTTTTGCCTTCTTCAATTTCGCCCTCAATTATTTGGTCATCGCTGGTGTAGATATAATCGTCAAGCGTTGTCTTGATGCGTTTTACTTTGAATGGCGTTAGGAAACCGTCATTGATACCTTCTTTCAAAGAATAGATGTAAACAGGTTCGCCAAAATATTTGTAAGTATCTACATTGTCTTTGCGTTTGGGTGTGGCGGTTAAACCCAACTGAACGGCTGGCGAAAAATATTCTAAAATGCCTCTCCAGTTTCCTTCATCGTTTGCTCCGCCTCGGTGGCACTCGTCAATAATTATAAAGTCAAAATAGTCGGCTGGATATTGTCCAAAGTTTGGTTTCGGATTTCCTTCTTTGTCTCTGCCACTCATAAACGATTGAAAAATGGTAAAAAAAATGCTTCCGTTTGTTGGCACTTTTCCATCTTTCTTTACTTCGCTTGGTTTAATTCTTACCAAAGCATCATCGGCAAAGGCAGAAAAAGCATTGAAGGCTTGGTCGGCTAAAATGTTTCTGTCTGCTAAAAATAAAATGCGTGGTCTGCGGCTTCCGTCTCGTTTTAAGTTCCAACGGGTTTGAAATAGTTTCCACGCTATTTGAAATGCAATAGCGGTTTTTCCTGTTCCTGTGGCAAGGGTTAATAAAATGCGTTGCTGATTGTTGGCAATGGCTTCAATGGTATTGCGAACTGCTATTTCCTGATAATAGCGAAGTTGCCAAGTGCCGCTTTTATCTTCATACGGAACGGCTGCAAACTTCTCACGCCACTCATTTTCAATTGTCAATTGTCCATTGTCAATTGGATACGTTTTATTCCAAAGTTCTTCGGGTGTTAAATAATCTGCAACCAAACCTTCGGCACCTGTTTTCATACAGATGCTGTAAATCTCTTTTCCGTTGGTGCTGTAAGTAGTTTCTAATTTTAGTTTTTCTGCATATTGTTTGGCTTGTGCCACTCCTTCACCTACGCCCAAATCATCGCTTTTGGCTTCTACTACTGCAAGCTTAATTCCTTTGTAAACCAACACATAATCGGCAGTAAGTTTTTTTGCTCTTATTCCTCCTGTTTGTATTTTACCTGCGGTAATGTTGTATTCACGAAGGATTTTAGAACCCTCTACAACGCCCCAACCACAAGCTTTTAACTTCGGGTCTATGAGTTCTGCTCTTGTTTCTGCTTCGTTCATACTACTACTGCTGTTGTTTTTAATTCTCCTGAAAACGCTTTTTGCAAAACGGATTTTTTGAGTTCTTCTAAGTCGCTTATTTTCTTTTGATAGATGGCTTCCAATTTTTGAGTTTCAATTCTCAATTCATCAATTCTGTCAATAATTTGCATCTGTTTCTTCACTGGTATAAATGGAATTTCAGCATCAGTAATTGCACCAATACCTACATTACCTTGACCAACTGTGCCAGTTTCATTAGCAAAATATTGGTCTTTGAAAATATTAGTCCAAGAAAAATAAAGGAAGAACTTAGGCAGATATTTATCTGAAAAACGTATTGATGCAATTCGTTGATTAAGCAAATAGTTTTCTTTTTCAATTATTACGGTGAAACCGTAATCTCTTTTCTTTTTTGTTCCTGTTTGAGTTATGATAACATCGTTTAATTGAAGAAGTGCTTTTGTTAGTGCCTTTTCATCAAGTTTATCAATAAAAACTGGACTTTCATTTTCTCTTATTACTCCTGGTCGAACATTGCCCATTCTAATAACTTGATATTTTCCTTTTGTAGTGAAGTCTGTGCTTTTAAATGAATAACCGCCAATAACTTTAGCTACATCTGAAATGATTTTCTTTTCGCTTGTATCAAATAGTTTAGTAAACAAATCGTCTAAGTAACTTTCAAAAAGTTCTTTGGCGTTTTGTAGGTTTTGTTGGGCATTGGTTTTTGCTTTGGCTATGGCGGCAAAGGCTTCGTCTAAGATTGATACTATGCGTTGTTGCTCGGGAAGTGAGGGAAGTGGGATTTCAATATCTTTGAAATCATTTTTTTGTAAGTGTTTTATTGTAGCACCTTTAAAATGTTTTTTTCCTATTAGGTCTTCATTAAGTAATAGGAAAAAGAACAAATACTTAATGTCCGAATTATATTTTGTTCTAATTGACCATGTATCTGTTGAATAAGAAGCAGCACCATCGTAAAAGTGAACATAAAAATTTCCTCCTGTTGGCAAGAAAATATTTCTACCATCAATTATACTTTGATTAATAGTTTTTATATTCTTACCACTGATAAAAAATGGAAATTCACCTCCTTCATTTCCTTTAGATTTGGTAGTGGATTTTTTATTTTCCACAATCACTTCCCCCAATTTTTTTATTTCCCAACCTTGTTTCATATCAGTTCCAAAATTGAGTTTAAAATATCGGCACTTTCTTCATCCAAGGCTTTCATTTCTTCTAAAATTTGTTGCGGTTGGCGTAAAGCGGCTTCTTCTTTTTTGTTGGGGTTTTTGGCACTTAGGTCAAAAGTGTTTTGGTCAATGTCTTTTACATTAATTGTCCAAGAGTTTTCGCTTTCGCCTTTTGTTTTTTGCAAGGCAACAAAATCTGCCAAATCGTTTTCGTTTAGTGGGTTTGTTTTGCCAAGGTTTCGGGCTAAATTCAGTTGGTAAAACCAAACCTTTTTGGTGCTGCTGCCTTTTTCAAAAAACAATACCACCGTTTTTACTCCTGCACCTGTAAAGGTTCCGCCTGGCAAATCTAACACGGTATGCAGGTTGCAATTTTCAAGAATTAGTTTTCGTAAACTCACAGAAGCATTGTCGGTATTGCTCAAAAATGTATTTTTAATAACCACACCTGCTTTGCCACCTGCTTTCATAATCTTAATAAAATGCTGCATAAACAAGGAGGCCGTTTCGCCCGTTTTTATTGGGAAGTTTTGCTGCACTTCGGCTCTTTCTTTTCCTCCAAATGGTGGGTTAGCCAATACAATATCGTAGCGGTCTTTTTCTTGTATGTCGGCAAGGTTTTCGGCAAGTGTGTTTGTATGCACAATGTTTGGTGCTTCCACTCCGTGTAAAATCATATTCATTGTGCCAATTATGTAAGCCAATGATTTTTTTTCTTTTCCGTAAAAGGTTTTTTTCTGTAAGGTTTCTACATCTTTGGTCGTAAGGTTTTTTGTGCTTCTTAAATAGTCGTAAGCCTCTACCAAGAAACCCGCTGAACCTACTGCACCGTCATAAATTTTATTTCCTATTTCGGGTGCTACCACTTTTACAATGGTTCTAATCAATGGTCGTGGTGTGTAATATTCTCCACCGTTACGCCCAGCGTTGCCCATATTTTTAATCTTGTCCTCATAGAGGTGGCTCATTTCGTGCTTTTCAGCGTGGGTTCTAAAACGCAATTCGTCAATGCGGTTTATTACTTCACGCAAATTATAGCCGCTTTGTATTCGGTTTTTTAGTTCGCTAAAAATCTCCCCAATTTTATATTCAATGGTGTCGGCACTTTCGGCATCGGCTTTAAACTTTTTGAGGTAGGGAAATAGTTTAATATTTACAAAGTCGGAAAGGTCGTCACCTGTCAACGCTTTGTGGTGGTCAAGTTTTCCTTCTTTGTCTTTGGGTGCAGCCCACTTGCTCCATTGGTATTCTTTGTCAATAATGTTCGTGTAAGACTTGCCAGTTAGTTCGGCTGCTGTGGCTTTGTCCTTTTCTAAGTCGTCCAAATATTTGAGGAACAAAACCCAAGAAGTCTGCTCTACATAATCTAATTCACTTCCGCAACCTGCGTCTTTGTGCAGTATGTCGTCTATATTTTTAAAGGTTTGTTCAAACATATTTTATTTCTCTTATTTATTGGTCGTAAAGGTAAATTTTTAAAGCCTGTTATTGTCAAAAGTTGCTCTCAAATTGTCACCTGTCCACTTGTCGGGTGGTGGGTGGGCTTTGGGTGCGGTTGGGCAAAATTAAATGTGCTGCAAAAGCGTTGGCTCGTGTGTCGGCTTGCAGCTCTTTTAATTTTGCGAAGCGTTGGCAGTCTTTCGTCTGTCTGTCCAATGTTAGCACTGTCTGTCGTTTTAGGGTTGCACATAACTTATATATAACCGCCACAAAAGTGCACATATCCATCCACCGTCAGCTGGATAAGCGCACCTTTTTGGCGCATTATTCGTTTTTAAAATTAACAAAAAAAAGATGCTCTAGCCCTCTTTCTTTATCCTTTGCTAAAAACTTCGCAACACCTTGTGGGTTGGATAGCGTTCTTCCTGCATCCATTGCTTCAACTGATCCAGCGATACATTCTTGACCTCAATCACTTTGGATGCTCCTGGCAAGAGGTCGAAATAGTTATCGGAAAAATCGCCTTTCAGCAGTTCTAAATAAATGTCTTTCGCTAAATGTCCGTTATTGCTGATGAGCAATACGCCTGGCGATTGCCATTGCAGGGTGAGAGAGGGTTCTTCCAACTTCATTTCCTTTGGTGGTACAAAGTAGTGGAGCGTTTCGGCCAGGTCTTTTTCGTTATTGCGCAAGGTAACCCGAAGCAGACTCTTCTGTTTTTTTCTGCGTCCGCCAGAGATCCATCTCCTTGGTAAAACATCCAGGATAGTCGATGAATTCGGCGAGAGCTGAACAAGGAAATGTCGGGTTTTTAAGACTGCACCTTCAAAGTCTACCCAATCAATTACGAGATAGTTCACTTCATGCGAATCACCCTCATTTACTAAATGTATAGCGTAACTATCGTTTTGTTCCTCCACCGTCAACATTAAAGGCTCAAACGCTCGTTTCACCACATAATGACTGGCTTTGGGCACACCAAAGTAATCAACACTTGACCAAGATACTACTGGCCAACAATCGTTGAACTGCCAATACAAGGAACCCATACAATAAGGCTGTCGCGTGCGCTGTGCTTCAATAGCGATTTGCATGCCACGTGCTTGCACCAATTGTGAGACATAGGCATAATCGTCGAGGTTCTTCGGGACAGGGTAATCGCGCGCCATGTATTCATCAATGGTTTCGAAACCTACGGGGTGCTTTTGGTGATTTTTCCATTCAGCGGAAGTAAGGTCGTTGTTTCCTGCTCCGACAAACTCCTCAAAATGAAGTGGACTCGGAAAACTTTGGAAGCCAAACTCCGACGCAAAGCGCCCTACTTTCTCGCGGTAGCGTTCAAACGGTTCTTTCCCCCACCAAACTCCCCAATAGTGCTGGTCGCCAGAAACGTAGCTCTCTGCTCTCCCCCATCCGTAGGTAGGTGAAGAAGGATGATACGAGCGACTCGGGTCTTCTCGTTGCAGAACAGCCGGAATCAAATCATGAAACAAGCGTTGATAGTCGGCATAAATCTTTAGCGAATCTTCTTTGGAATAGTTGTGCTGCTTTTGCCAGCCCCAATTGTGCCAGGCTTCATCTACTTCGTTATTACCGCACCACAATACGATACTGGGATGATTTCGGAGTCGCCGCACTTGCTCTTCCACCTCATAACGCACCGTTGACAAAAACGAACTGTCCCCGGGATACAAGGCACACGCAAACATAAAGTCTTGCCAGACCATTATGCCTTTTTCGTCGCAGAGGTCGTAGAAATAATCGTCTTCATACACCCCACCTCCCCAAACGCGCAACATGTTGAAATTGGCATCCAATGCCCGATCGATGAGTTGCTCGTACCCTTCTTTTTTTACCCGAGGTAAGAAAACGTCCAACGGAATCATGTTGGCTCCTTTGGCATAGACCGGCGTATCATTCAGGGAAAAGTAAAAGGATGTGCCCAACGAATCTGGCGCTTGCACGAGTTCGGCCGTTCTTAAGCCTATCAGTTCTGTGCGCTGATCAATCAATTGATTGTCTTGATAAAGTGCGAAGTCTATCGTGTATAAATTTGGATTTCCATAACCATTGCAATTCCAGCGCTTGGGATTTTCTATTTCTACGTCGAACGAAAAATCATTCGGATAACCACCTAACTCAGTATTCTTCGACTGACCTGTTTCATGCACAAACGCATGCATCATGTATTTTCCTGGCTCCAACAGGTCAATAGTAAAATTCGCTTGAATAACTGCTTTATCCTTGGAAAGTTCTTGTTGTTTCAGTTGAATGTTGTCAATTTTCCCAACATCGTAATACTCAATATACACTGGTTTCCAAATCCCTACCGTGGGAAAACGCGGACCCCAGTCCCAACCAAAATGATATTGTGCTTTACGTGCAAAATTAGCTTCTCCACTGGGAAGAAAGTACGGAAGTTCTTTGGCTTTTTCCGCCACAACGTGCTTCGCCGGATGAAAAACGACTTTCACATGATTATCTCCCGGATGGAGTTTTCCATTTAACGAAACAGTCCAGCTCCGGAACATGTTATCCGTCCTTCTTACGCGCTTATTATTGACATAAATATCGGCATACGTATCGAGTCCCTCAAAAATCAAATTGATGCGTTTGGAGTTCATCACCTCCTTGGGCAAATCGATGGTCGTTTCGTATACCCACGTCTGGTCTTCTATCCAAGTTAACTGGTGTTCGTTGTTTCCAAAAAACGGGTCAGGTATGCGGTCGTTGCGATAAAGATCGGTATGAATCGTTCCTGGGATATCCGCTGGCAGCGTATCTATATCCGAATTATTCAGCGCATAAACACGCCAATTAGTTGATAGCGGGAGTTGTATATGCATTTTCTTGGCATCCATTAGTTGACCCAAAGAAGGCGTCCATCCTAATAAAATCATCCCTATGACAACAATCCACTTCATGTATTCAATAGCTCTAAGATACGCTTTATTTCCTGTTCATCTGCTTCTCCACCAACTTGGGTAATGCACGCTGAATGATAGAAATTAGCGCTTAAAGCAGAGTTCAGTCTAGCTATATTCTCCGAACGAACACCGCCGCCCACAATAATGGTTAAACGATTTCCTGCTTGTTGGTGGAGTGATTTCAGTCTTTCTGTTCCTTCCAATGCACTTTTCTTTGCACCTGACGTGAGAATGGCGGAGCAACCTAATTCAACGACTTGATCCAAGGCGATGGCATAATCCTCTACCTCATCAAAGGCACGGTGAAATGTTACTGGTTTTCCTTGAGCCGCTTTGAGTAATCGCTTGTTGGCAGTAATATCAATTTGGCGATCGGGAGTTAAGCATCCAATTACAAACCCGTCGGCACCATGATCAAAGAACAACTGAATATCTTTTTCCATTTGCGTCAATTCCAATTCGGAATGACAAAAATCTCCTCCACGTGGACGCACCAACACATAAACAGGGATTTCAGTTGTTTTCCGCAGTGCGACAAAGTCCTCCAATTTAGGAGTGACTCCTCCGAGCGCATAATTCTCTGTAAACTCAATGCGATCGGCACCAGCACGAACGGCTGTCAACGCAGATTCCAGGGTAAAGCAAGCGATTTCTAATCTTGTTCTTGGATTCGTCGGTTCGGGGTTCGAGGTTTGCCGTTCATTCATGATTTTTGTCTTTCGTCTTAACGTTTAATAGCTTAATGTCTTAAAGCCTCCGCATCCTCCAACGTATTCCCTTCAGCATCCTTTACCGCGTAATTAAATCCTTTGTTCAACGCGTAGGCACCGTGTTCTCCTTTTTTATTCAAGGCGATAAATCCGATTTGGGTTTCTTCGAGGTTCCCGTTGCGTAATTCCAATTTGTGTTTGATGAGTTCAACCGCTTCCTTGCAGGCCGCGTGGGGACTTTTCCCTTGGCGCATGAGGTGAACGACTAAATGCGTACCTACGACGCGAATAACTTCCTCGCCGTGACCAGTGGCCGTAGCTGCACCTACTTCATTGTCTACGTATAGTCCTGCGCCAATGATGGGGGAATCTCCTACTCTTCCATGCATTTTAAAGGCCATTCCACTTGTCGTGCAGGCACCAGAAAGGTTACCGTGCTCATCCAAGGCAATCATCCCTATTGTATCGTGATTTTCGATGTTGACAATGGGCTTATATTCCGAATTCACTAACCACTCTTTCCATTCTGCCTCAGATTCGGGTGTTAACAAATTTTCTTTTGGAAATCCTTGTTCCAATGCGAATTGAAGTGCCCCGTCTCCTACTAACATCACATGGGGTGTTTGTTCCATCACTGCACGGGCAACCGAAACAGGATGTTTGATGTGCTCCAAACTAGCTACCGATCCGATGTTCGCATTATGGTCCATGATGCAGGCGTCTAATGTCACACGTCCATCTCGGTCTGGACGCCCACCATAACCAACACTGCGTTCATTGGGATCCGCTTCAACTAATTTTACGCCGCGTTCCACAGCATCCAGTGCACTTCCGGATTCTCCTAGTAATTTCCAGGCCTCCTCATTGGCCTCGATGCCAAAGCGCCAGGTCGAAAGAACGACCGGTTTTCTTTCCTGAAAAGTCGCTTCTTCCTCCTTTTCAATAGATTCCGCGCAGGATTTCAATGGATTTGCAGCGACCACAACGCCTAGCGCGAGTCCCGACTTGATAAAGTTTCTACGTTTGGTCATCTCGTTTCGTGTAAAAAATGGGTGCAATAATTCGTGTTCCAATAATCAAGTAGGTGGACCTGCGTCTCTAAACGCTTTACGAAATTAGTATAATCCTTTTGTTTCGGGTTAGTCCAGAGCACTTCCGCCAATGCGGCCATACGCGGCAACGCCATATATTCGACGTGAGCAAACGACAACATATATTCGGTCCACACATTAGCTTGTGCTCCAAGAATAAACCTATGCTTCTCTTCAGTCAACTCCGAAGGAACTGGATGGTAATTATAGACAGCTTCTAAGGTATTCAACCCACCAATTGCCAGTGGTTCATTTTCTTTTTCGGCATGTTGATAGTGATCAAAATAGCAAGGACTCCCAGGGGACATCACCACCTCATGTTCTGCCCCGGCAGCTGCAATCCCTCCTGCTTCGCCACGCCAACTCATCACGGCAGCATTGGGTGCCAATCCGCCTTCTAGAATTTCGTCCCAACCAATAATTTTCTTTCCTTTTCCGTTGAGGTAGCGTTCCATACGCTGGATAAAATAGCTTTGCAGTTCGTGTTCATCCTTTAATCCTTCATCTACCATGCGCTGCTGGCATTTGGCACAGGATTCCCACCGTGTTTTGGGACATTCATCTCCCCCAATGTGTACAAAATCTCCCGGAAAAAGAGCAACAACTTCCTCCAAAACATCTTCTAAAAACTCAAACACTTGATCATTCCCTGCACAATATACATCCTCGTATACACCCCATTGTTGTCCTACCTCAAAAGAGTCGCCTGTACACGATAAATTAGGGTAAGCAGCTAAAGCGGCTAAAGCATGTCCAGGCATTTCAATTTCTGGAACAACCGTGATATGCCGTTTTGCAGCGTAAGCCACGACTTCTTTTATCTGTTCTTGCGTATAATAGCCACCATATCGAATCGTATCAAATTCATGATTACTGTGCGGCCCAACCATTGTTCCTGCACGCCATGCCCCTATTTCTGTTAGGTGCGGATATTTCTTTATTTCAATTCGCCATCCTTGATCTTCTGTCAAATGCCAATGAAAGGTATTCATCTTATAAAGTGCTAGATAATCGATGTAGCGCTTCACCTCTTCAGTAGTGAAAAAATGACGACAAACATCTAAGTGCATACCTCTCCACTGAAAATTAGGGAAATCATATACATCCAAATAAGGTAGCAAAACTCCATCTGATTCATTTTCTTCATTGAGTCTTTCGTGTACCACCTGCAAAAGGGATTGAATTCCGTGAAAGATTCCTTCCGCCGAAACTGCGCTTATCTCAATACCCGTAACATCAATCTGAATTCGATATTCATCGGGATGATTTCCTTTTCGAAATACCAAACGAATAGCTCCTTTCGCGTTTTTTGTTTTCGAAGAAATGGGTAAATGGTAACCCGATATATTATCCAGTCGATCTTGTAAAAACTCCGCTTCGAACTCGAGACCTTCACCAGGTGCTAAGAGTATACGTGTTTTGTTGTTCAACGCAAAAAACTCTGTCCCGAGAGAAACCTCTTTGGGCTGAGGAATAATTGCTAACTCTTGTTGGCCATACACGCCAAACAGCATAAAAAAAATAACGAATAAACTTAACCTCATACTTACCTCCTAATAAATCAACTGTTGTCAAAGTTATGGAAATGTTTTTGTAAAACACAGGCAATAAATCATACCCGCTCAAATTGCAGAATTCGCAACTCATGATTTCGCAGGAGCATTAACAGGCTCCTTAGGGTATGAATTCAAACTAGGGGAACGACTCTCATTAGAAACCAGGTTAAAATACTTATCGCGCGGATACCGGAACGTTGGAGATTACCGAGAAGAGCGTAAAATAGATTACTATCAAGAAAACTATGAAAGTACATTTAAAGTAAACTATATTGATGTACCTTTAGTTCTAAACATTGCCATATTGGTAGGAGATATTCGGGCATACGCGTGAAAAGAGTATATGCTGGATTTATGCTAGGATTGAAAAGTGAAGAAAAACAGACCTATTCATCTTCCGGAGGAGACATATGTCAATTCGGAGTTAGAGGAATAATTCATAGGCCAATTTAAAGCTCTTCATAATCATCAAAATCATCCTCTTTTCGCTTCCGTTGCCCAATGTTATTTGAAGGTGGTCGTACAGCACCTCCGCTTAGCAACGTCATAAAACCATTCGTAAATTTCATAAGTATGCTTAACATAAAGAAGAAACCGACAACCTTAAACACAAACCCAAATACGGGGGTATCTTCAATATCCACAATACTTTCAAAAAACCATTCGCTGATTGGATTAAAAGCAAAAGAGGGAAAAAACATAAATAAAGTGAAGAATCCGAGCGCAAGAAGCATCACAATGAGCTCCGCTTGAAAATTAAATACAGGTTTAAACTGATTTAACAACTGGGCGTTTCCGTACATTTTGAATGAAAACAGCTGTTTTCTCAACTGGCCAGACTGCAGTTTACCCAAGAAGTAGGTCAATAGAATCAACCCTGTAATGATTGTATTTTGTAGGTCAACAATATTATTGGCTTGATTCAAACAAAATAGAAATGCGACATCTACCAAGAAAAAGTAACGTACCATTCGTATAATATAGGTTTCTGCAGTTGACGCAGGCCTCCCTCCTCGCAAAATCATGATTCCCGCATTGATCAGCCACCACAGAAATCCGAAGATGGCAAAAACAACTCCTAATCGAAAAATAAAGTTCAATATATCCACACTGCAAAAGTGCAAATTATTTTGTGAATTTAGTTACAGGACGGATGTAACAGCGAAGATGAAACCTCCAACTTTTTTCTATCTTTGGGCTTCAAAAAATATTCTATGAAAAAGATTGCCCTACTTTTAATATTGATTTCACAAATATTTATTTCCCGCTCAGAAGAGGGAATGCTCATCCCTACGCTACTTTCTGCGTTCGAGTCAGACATGCAAGCAATGGGAATGAAACTAAGTGCTTCTGATATTTACGATGCGAATAACGCAAGTATAAAAGATGCCATCATTCATTTTGGAGGGGGATGTACTGCTGAAATCGTGTCGGAAAAATCATTGCTATTAACGAACCACCACTGTGGTTTCTCTCAAATCTACAGTCATTCCAGTGTTGAAAACAATCGTGCTAAGAATGGTTGGTGGGCAAAGAATCTAAGTGAAGAGCTCCCGAATCCTGGTTTAACTGCAGCACGAATGGTCCGCATTGAAGACGTAACTTCTCGCGTTTTAGAAGGAACTGAAGGCAAGTCTCAACAAGAAATGAATACGATTATCATGGCAAACATTGACAAATTGAAAGCAGAAGCAACGAATGGGAATCATTACGAAGCAGACATCAAACCTTTTGATTTTGGAAATAGCTATTACCTATTGGTAAAAGAGACGTTTAGAGATATTCGCTTAGTAGGAACACCACCGAACACGGTTGGTAAATTCGGTGGAGATACCGATAACTGGGTATGGCCGAGACACACGGGAGATTTTTCAGTTTTCCGTATTTATGCTGATCAGAACAATCTTCCAGCCGATTACAACGAAAACAATCGTCCCTACGAGCCATTACATTTCTTGCCAGTTTCCTTAAAACCACGTCAAGAAAACGATTTCACGATGGTCTTTGGATTTCCCGGTACTACTGAACAACACACCATTTCCAATGAATTGGAATACATTATTAACGAATTACGTCCGGCTCAAATCCGGATGCGTGACTTATCGCTTTCTGCGATCAATGCTGCTATGAAAAAATCAGAGGTAACAACCATCAATTACGCTCCGAAACAAGCGCGCATTGCGAATGCATGGAAGAAATGGATTGGACAAATCGACGGATTAAAGCGTGGTGATGCTATTACTGTGAAACGAACTTACGAAAAGCAATATACCACCGATGCCACGAGCAAACCAGAATGGAAAACGGCCTACGCTGTTGTTGTAGAAGCCCTGAACACCTCCGCGGAAAAAGGAAAGGAAGCTGATTTTGCATATAACATGTTCATTGAATATGCGTATGTAGGAGCCGAATTTTTCAAACTCACACGCGCTTTAGAAGATGAGCTGGAAAAATTAGAAACATCTGAAGAAAAGGCCAGCACAGAACAAATTGAAAAACTGGTGCAGCAAGCTACTAATTTTTTCGAAAAATACGACGCTTCTATCGACCGTGAAATTTTCCAATTACAAACGGACTATTACATTTCTGTCATGAAAGAAGAATACCTAGCAGAGGTGTTAAAAAAGGGAAATAGTCCGGCATTGACGAGTGCGATTTTTGACAAATCAATTTTTACTGATCTAGGACGATACACGAAATTCGTATCCAAATTAAGTGCGAAATCTCGTAAAAAACTGATGAAAGATGCAGGGTTCAATTTACACACAGAATTGACCAACGTATTCGGAGAAAAAGTAAGAACTGGGGTACAACAATATTTCGGAGAGAAAAATTACCTCATGAAAACCTATGTAAAAGGTAAATACGAAATGTACCCTAACCACAAACATTGGTCGGATGCCAACAGCACGTTACGTGTGACTTATGGTAAGTTGGAAGGAAGTCAACCAGCGGATGGAATGAAATACTTATCTCATACGACCATCGATGGAATCATTGAAAAATACAACACAGGGCAAGCAGACTTCGACTTACTTCCACGCATGCTTGAATTGTATAAGAACAAAGAATTTGGTGATTACTTGCAAGACGGAGAATTGTGGGTCTGCTTCACAGGATCGAACCATACGACTGGTGGTAACTCTGGCTCTCCCGTCATCGATGCAGAAGGCAACTTGTTAGGATTGAATTTTGACAGAAGTTGGGAAAGTACAATGAGTGATTACATGTTCGACGCTTCACGTTGTCGAAACATCACCGTAGATATGCATTACGTTCTTTGGATGATTGACATTTATGGAGGTGCAAAGCACATTGTAGACGAAATGAAGATTGTTCGCTAAAAAGAATTCAATCAACGTACAATAAAAAGCACAAAAACGTGTTAATTGAGCACCATTAAGAGAAAAAAATGAAGGAATCCAATCAAAAATACGCCTCGAACGAGTTACTTATTTTTTTATGGAAGAAACGTAAACCGTTGATTTCAATTACCGTTCTAGCTGGAGTCGTGGGTATTGTAGTATCCTTGTTATTGCCCGTTCTCTATGAATCGAGCGCTATTGTCTTCCCTGCCGCTACGAGCACCGTTTCGTTCTCCGAACAGCGCAATGCAAAGGCGAATTCCATGGACTTTGGTGAGGAAGAGCATGCTGAGCAATTGATTCAGATTCTACAATCTTCGCGGATTAAAAGCAAAATCATACAGCAATTTGATTTGGCCAAAGAATATGAGTTGGAGCCTACGGAACCAAACTTCTTATACAAATTGGGACAGGCATATGACAGTCATATTTCTTTTGAGCGCACACGTTATGGTTCCATTAAAATTTCCGTTCTCGATAAAAAACCACAGCAGGCCGCTGACATCACTAATAAAATTGTGCAATTGATTGACACCGTAAAAAACGACCTCATCAAAGAACGAACAATTCCTGCATATGAAGTCAACAAACGTAAGATGGATAAACTAAACCAAGATCAGCAGGATCTGATCTCGCAGATGGACAGTCTTTCCCGTTTAGGAGTAGTGAATGCCGAAGCACGTGCGAATTTGTTCTCTGCATTGAATGAAGCTAAAACACCTGCTGACCGTGATTTCTTCCGTCAAAAAATCGATGTGAACTTAAAAAATGGAGCCTTGTATGATGGATTAGCTAAACTTCGTGAGTTTCGAATTGAAAAGCTGACTACACAAGAAATGGCCTATGAACAAGCAGAAGCCGATGCCTATGAAAACTTCAATCATAAATTCGTTGTGGAGGAAGCTGTAGCAGCAGATAAAAAAGCGAAACCGAAGCGCGCCGTGATTGTAATCATCATCACCTTGGCAACGTTGATTTTCGCAATCATCAGTTTATTGATTGCTGAACGACTGAAAGAGCTTAAGAAAATCGCGTAACTTGGATTTCATCAAGAAACATCCGTTTGTTTTTTCCTTGTCCTTACTTTTCTTAGGGATACTGGCTGTTCTTGTCTATTTTGAAAATTATTATTTCGCGGTGCTACCGGTAGCACTTATCGTGATTTATTGTTCGATTTACTATCCCAATGAAACATTTCTGAGCATTGCCTTTTTTACGCCAATATCAATCAATTTAGAGGAGTTTACTGATGGAAGAATAGGGTTATTCCTCCCTACAGAACCAATGTTATTTGGACTGATGCTGCTCACCATTATTCATCAAATTCGTTTCAACTACATCCCTAAAATGACCTGGAGACACCCCATTGTATGGGCGATCGGCATTTATTTACTTTGGGTATTTATGACTTCCATCACGAGTACCCACGTGGGAGTTTCGTTCAAGTTCTTACTCATGAAGCTATGGTTCATCATACCTGTTCTTTTATTTGGTACTGTAGTGTTCAAAAATCATAAAAACATTACCCGATTCTTATGGTTATTTAGTGTTAGTATGACAGTCGCTATAGTTTATACACTTATTCGTCATTGGGGTTATAGTTTTGGCGAAAAAGAAGGCCACTGGGTTATGTCGCCCCTTTTTAAAGATCACACTATTTATGGTGCTATCGTTGCCATCAACCTTTTTTTCCTACTAGGGCTGTATCTTTCTAAGAAACATAACCCTTTGACCCAGGTAACCCTGATTATCTTACTAACGATTACGCTCATAGGCTTGTATTTCAGTTACACCCGCGGAGCATGGCTAAGTGTTGTCGCTGCACTTGCCGTTTGGTTATTCATACATTACAAGGTAAAGTTTAAGTATTTATTGACAATCGGGATTTCCGCATTACTCATTCTTTTTATAAGTTGGGATAAAATTCAAATGGAATTGGCGCGTAACAGTGCAGAGCATACCACCGAACAGTTTGACGAGCGCCTTCGGTCCGCTGCAAACATTACCTCTGACGCTTCCAACCTTGAACGACTTAACCGCTGGTCAGCAGCTTGGGAAATGTTTAAAGAACGACCTGTTTTCGGTTTCGGACCGGCGACTTATGCGTTTGAATATGCCCCTTATCAAGACCCCGAGAAACTGACAATTATTTCCACAAACTTCGGAAATATGGGGAACACCCATTCTGAGTATTTAGGTCCACTCGCGGAAATGGGCATCCTTGGATTTATAAGTATGGTATTGATCGTTATTGCGATCTTTTATTCGGCTGTAACATTATACATACGCTATCCTAAAGAGGATAAAGAAATGCGTACGTTGATCTTGTTTATGACGTTAGCGTTAGTGACCTATTTCTTTCATGGAATTCTGAACAATTACCTGGATACTGATAAAGCAGCTGTACCAGTATATGCTGTTTGCGCTGCGATTATTGCTTTGAGTCAAAAAGACAGTAGACTTCTAGACGAGAGAAATTAGGTTGCTTTTCAATCCAATTATTCCTTTCCAATCTCTCGACGTGCAGTTAGGAGAGATAATGTACCTTTGACTTCTTGTTCTACTTCACCTCATTCTCCACTTGTAAATAGCGTCTCAAAAAACGTGTCCCAATATAGAATGGAATTGTATCCAAAAGAGCAACAACAACTTTGAACAAATAAGCACTTAGAACGAAATAGAACAATTGATTTGCGACTGGGTCATTCTCTTTTATGGGCAGCCCATCTGCTAAATAGTGCGTAATCAATATTACTGCAATAGAATCCACCAATTGACTGACCAGGGTACTTCCATTATTTCTCAACCAGAGTTGTTTCCCTTGAGTTTTTTGTTTGAGGTAATGAAAGATATGCACGTCAACAAACTGAGCAGTTAAATAAGCTATCATAGAAGCAAATGTAGCCCCAAATGTTAGACTGCGTATTTCATAAAACGCATAACCATGCGGAACCACGGCTTCATTATTCACGATTTGAATAGCGAGCCCACCTGCGGCATCGAGTTCTTCGGGAGCATTTAACCAACCGCCAAACCATATAACTAAGAGTACCCAGAAATTCAATAACAACCCAACCCAAACTACACGATTAGCACGTTTCCTTCCGTATATTTCTGAAATGAAATCCGTACAAAGAAAAGTGATAGGGTAAGGTAATACGCCTATAGCAAGGGAGAAAGTAACATTGCTTCCTTCAGGAATTCCTATCCAACCTGACAAATCAATAAATCGCGATACTCCAAGAATATTGAGCATCACTAATGAGCCCAAAAAGAGTCCTGCTAAAAGAAGAAATACAACCTCTCTACGACGTTGTATTTTTAGACTTATATGTGCGTCGTGTATTAACATACTTCGAGCAACAATTCAATAAATGGTATTGTTTAGCTTACGGTAAGGATTAATCTTCTTCGTCATCCTCTGAAGGTTCATCTTCTTCCTCCTCGATGTCATCAAACTTCTCCTCATATTCTTCACGCACATCATCTTTCAAGAATCCGTCGTCATCGTAGTCCTCATCATCTTCGATAATTTCTTGCGCCTCGAGCACAGTCATACGAATCAGGTAATACACTTCTTCTGTTTCAAAAGGAAGCGCACTCACTGTTTTCCCCTCTTTATTTTGAAATTGAACCAGGTTCCCCTCAAAACCGGAAGGATAATGTAACTTAATCTGTTGTTTCACAGATTCGTCTAGCTTGTCATAGTCTTTTACAAGTCTCGGTTTGCTCATGGTCTTTATTTAAGCGGATAGAATTTGAGGTAAATGTATTAAAAACATAAAGACCAACAAATTTAGCAATTAAAAAAGTTGGAAAAAATCAGATTACCGTGTAAAAGATAATATAACTGCAGCTTCAATGGATACTACTAAACTAAATCTCATTTGTTTTGTTTAGTTCATATGAGTTACTTTAAGAAGCTCAACAAATTGGTAAGAATGATGCATTACCCCCAAAAAAAGAGACCAGAAGGAATAACTTTCACGCTTTTTCAAGCAGAAGAAAAGTCAGACTTTGAGCGCTTACTAGATGTATTCCAAGAAATCATTGTCCACACAGCTGGAGACGTTGATGAAGCGTGGGAATGGATGAATGAGTTAGACAAGGAGTACAAACTCTTTTCAAGCGAATATTCCATGGAAGATTTTGTGGAAGATCTCAAAAAGCATGGTTACTTGAAAGATGATGAGGACAAACCAAATGGAAAAGGATTAGCCATTACCGCAAAAACAGAACAAGTGATTCGACAACGGGCACTCGATCAGATTTTTGGAGATTTGAAAAAATCGGAAAAAGGAAATCATAAAACCAAACATATTGGCGCTGGAACAGATAGTACAGGAGACCTGCGCAATTATTCCTTTGGGGACGGTATCGATCAAATTTCCGTCACGGAAAGTGTGAAAAATGCCTTTACCAACAATGGGATGGATGACTTTAAATTAACTGAGCAAGATTTAGTGGTTAACGACACGCATCACAGTGCGCAGATGAGCACGGTATTAATGATTGACATCAGCCACAGTATGATTTTATATGGCGAAGATCGTATCACTCCTGCTAAAAAAGTAGCTATGGCTTTAGCAGAATTAATTAAGACCAGATATGCTAAAGACAGCATAGACATCATTGTATTTGGAAATGATGCCTGGCCAATCACCTTAAAAGATTTGCCCTATTTAAAAGTAGGACCTTACCATACTAATACGGTAGCTGGATTGAATCTTGCGTTGGACATTTTGCGCAAGAAAAAACAGGCGAACCGTCAGATTTTTATGATTACTGATGGGAAGCCTAGTTGTTTGAACCTTCCAAATGGCGAATACTATATGAACAGTAACGGACTCGATTCTTACATTACAGGGAAATGCATGAACAAAGCCAAGGAAGCACGAAAACTAGGAATTCCAATCACAACATTTATGATTGCGCAGGACCCTTATCTGCGGTCATTTGTGGAAGAGTTTACAGAAGCCAATCAAGGCAAAGCATTTTACACGGGTCTAAAAGGATTAGGTCAAATGATATTTGAAGATTACGAAAAGAACAAAAAGAAAAATATTCGATAGCTATGGAATGGACAGCACTAAAAACAGTTGGAGAACTTGAAAAATCGGGATATCAATCTCGGTCAATAAAGGATGAATTACGCGACAACTTGCAAACGAAATTGATCAATAAAACTTCCATCTTCCAAGGGATAATTGGATACGAAGACACGGTGATACCTCAAATCAAGCGCGCAATTTTATCCAAACACGACATCAACTTATTAGGATTACGGGGTCAAGCTAAAACACGAATTGCCCGATCCATGATTGAATTACTCGATGAATACATTCCAATCATCGCCGGTTCAGACATTAACGACGATCCATTCTGTCCGATTTCTCATTTTGGAAAATCGCTGAAGGCCGAAAAAGGTAAAGAGACACCTATTGAATGGGTGCACCGGAGTGAACGCTTTTTTGAAAAATTAGCGACACCTGATGTAACCGTTGCCGACTTAATTGGTGACATTGACCCAATCAAAGCTGCTACCTTGAAACTATCCTATGCGGACGAAAGAGTCATCCACTTCGGAATGATTCCACGAGCAAATCGCTGTATCTTTGTCATTAATGAAATCCCCGATTTACAAGCACGCATTCAGGTCGCATTATTCAACATATTGCAAGAAGGAGATATACAAATCCGAGGATTTAAAATGCGTTTACCTCTAGATGTCAACTTCATTTTTACTGCAAATCCGGAAGATTATACTAATCGAGGAAGCATTGTTACTCCATTAAAAGATAGAATTGGTTCTCAAATTCTTACCCACTATCCGTTGAGTATCGAAATTGGCAAACAAATTACGGCACAAGAAGTAATTCGAGAGGTTACATCAGATACCATTAAAGTCCCTGAAAGCTCGAAAACGCTATTAGAACAAATTGTTTTTGAAGCGCGTGAGTCTCCGTACATTGACGCCAACAGTGGTGTTTCTGCACGAATGAGTATCACCATGTATGAAAACCTTGTCTCCGCTGCACATTTGCGCATGCTCCAAAACGGTGAAAAAACCACAGTAGTTCGCTTGTCGGATTTCGACGCCATCATTCCGTCAATTACAGGAAAGGTAGAACTCGTTTATGAGGGCGAACAATTGGGTGCAGAACAAGTAGCGCATCAGCTAATAGGTTCTGCCATAAAAACACTATTTAATCAGGAATTCAGACCCATTAAAAAACTAAAAAAGCCAGGGGTGTCAGATGAATTCGACAGTATTGTGCAATGGTTTATGGAGACCGAAAACTTCGAGTTAATCACAGGGGCGCTTGATAAAAAATATGCAGAACAATTGAATCAAATCACTCCTCTAAACGCGGTTATCGACCAATATCATCCAACATCCGATGAAGTTGAGCGCACTTTCCTAAAAGAATTGCTGCTCTGGGGGTTGGTAGAATATCAGCTTCTTTCCAAATACAAGAACCCAGCTGGAATAAGTTTTGCAGACGAAATTTTAGGATCGATTTATGGAAGAGAATAAAACAGAACGACCAAGTTTACCTAGCCACATTTTAGAAGGCACATTAACAGAAACGGAGGATTACCAAAATAGAATCCTCCGTCCGTTAATAAAGATGCAAAGTGACTTATTGATGGCACACTTAAATGCAAAATTAGTGTTGCTTAGAACAGACTTTACAGTATTAAATAAAGACCAACAAATCGACACTTTAAATCAGTTATATACCAAAGACCAAGCCTTCCGACGCGAAGTCATTGGAATGATCATTGGACATCTAAGGTTGGAAGAATATGACCGCTACGTGCAACACTCCAAAGAATTAAACAGAAGAATTACACAAATAATTCTTCAACGCGCGATTGATCTCAACGTCTTGAAATAATACTTATTCTTTAATCAGTTTCTCGTAAAAAAAGTGAACGTTATCTACTGAAACTGTTAAGAAAAGTATCTGTGGGCAAATGTTTTTATTCAGCTTTATCGAGTACGTTTTTGTACCGTTTTTTACTTTATCAAACTCTCCTGTTTGTAAAACTTGACCATTCACTGATGTGATATGATATTCAATCCAATTCCCATCTTGAATATTCATCTCCAAACTAATTTTATCCTTCACCGGATTTGGAAAAGCAGATAATGTATGAGGGTTCGATTGCTCAATCGGGGCTGAACTCAACGACGCATCATAAATTAACTTTACGGCATAAATGGAAGCATCTGCGCTCGTAGTTTCCGTTACATTGTTTGAGAACGGATTCAATGTAGGACTGAGTATACCTCCTACAATGTGTCCGACAAGAATGGTATCTGAAATGCCAGCCGCCTCATTCAGTTTGATGATTTTTTCCGCGTAATGAGGTACTGCAAGATTCATAATGAATTCCGAACTTGCTCCTTTCAATGCGGGCATCTCCACTGGCAATACAAACTCTTGTAGACTACCATCTGAATAACGAGATAGTCGACTTATTGTCTTAACGAACGGAACTTGATCGTCTTGCACCAACGTACCATTGTCATAATAATACTGGCTCATTCCTCCGAAAAACAAATTATGTGTTTGATTATTCGCAGCATCATGAATCGCCACTTTCGACCCATGGTAATTTGACAAGTACTGATTAAAAGACGTGTTTGGCGTATGCCCTGAAGGTTTGATATCTACCGGGTACAAAAATGGCAAATCAATGGTTTCTTGAAAAACACCAGAAGAAATCGTGTACCCCATAGTTCCATCTTCAAAAATTTGAGGTAACAAATTATAATCTCTTCTTCTTAAGTGAACAGCATCAATTATTTCAGCGTAATTTGAAAACGATAATTGAGTTCCAGCATTATTCACCTCAAAAGAGCGAATAGCATTAGTATAAGTTTGTACGTATGTTGCATGCCCCATTGGATTATAACGTCCGTCAAAACGATGTCCACCAATAATCATCAGTTTACCATCCATTTCTCCCATTTGCCCTCCTGTGACAGCAAAAACATCATCGTCTATCTGCTTAAAAAAGGGAGTTATATCTCCAGCATTGATAATGGCATCCATTACCTCTGAAACCATAATTGTTGTCATGCTTGGAAAAGTGATGTGATCCTGAGCCGCATTGGAATAGGCATAGCCTCCAATAAAATAGAGCGTATCATCCACTTGATAGAAGTTCATATTGGTACTTTGCATCTGTTCAAAAATAGACACTGGAAGCACGTCCAAGTTTGCAGACCAAAAAGTTTGATTTTCATAATCAATTACAAATGCTTCTTTATTATTTTGATTCTCTGGGAAGGCATTAAACGGCTGTCGCGCATGAATCCCATCTAATCTACCTCCCAGAATCAACCACTTTCCGTCGTGTTGTGCATAAGCAAATGAATGCATCCCAGGTAAATTGGGAACAACGACTGGCTCTAATTCAATACGGTAAAGAAAACTGTCTTGGGCGCCTGAAGACATAACCAATAAGGTCATCAGTAGTAAAGCGAATAGATTCTTTTTCATAATTTATAGATTAATATTAAGTAAAACTTTTGTATCATTTCTTTTTACGATAACTTCCATTTGCTCTCCTGGTGATAGTTTACCGAGAACTTCCATATACGTGTAGATATCCGCTATATCTTGACCGTTCATCGTTAGGATAATATCTCCGTCTTGCATTCCAGACAAAGCCGCAGGTTTGCCGTCAATAACCGCATCCACTTTCAATCCAGGACCAGGATAGCCATAGCTCGGCATCACTCCTAAGGTCACTTTTAATTTAGTGCGCTTGGATTGCATTTTATTTGTTGTCGGAAGGAACTTCATATCTCCCTCTTGCGCAATATCATCAATAACGAGAGTCAGGTACTGATGAATTTCGAGCATTCCCTCATAATTAATTTTCTCCTGCGTATCTGTTGACGTATGATAGTCCTCATGCTGACCGGTAAAAAAGTGCACAGCTGGAATATTTTCTAAATAAAAAGAAGCATGATCACTTGGCCCTATGCCACTGGAGTCTTTGACCAACTCAAAACGCGTATTGTGCTGATCTAGCACATCATTCCAATGATTAGAAGTACCTGTTCCAAAAACAAAAAGTTCTTTGGTTGAAGGATCAAGGCGCCCTACCATGTCCAAGTTAATCATAGCTTTAATTGATTTAAGATCGAAGCCTGAATTCTCACACCAGAATTTTGAACCTATGAGGCCTATTTCCTCTGCAGAAAAAGCGATAAAAACGAAGTTCGTTAACTCAACCACCTCATTATTCTCAAAGTAATCTGCCAAATTCAACATAAGCGCTACACCACTGGCATTATCATCGGCCCCATAATGAATTTTATCCGTGGGATCAGCTTCTCTGCTCGAGGTGTGGAACCCTCTTCCCAAATGGTCGTAATGTGCTCCAATCACGATGGTTTCTTCCTTATCGTTATCAATAAAACCGATTACATTTTTGGCCGTCAATGAATTCTTCTGCGTATCAAGTGAATCTTGAGCAGAGGGAATGCTAAAGGACTGATAATAACGAGGTGTCAATGGAGTTAAACCTATGCTTTGAAATTGAGATTTTATATAATCCGCAGCTAACTTCTCCCCTTCTGTACCCGCTCTTCGACCTCCCATTTCAGGAGAACTTAGCTGGAATACATGTTGTTCCATGGCTTCATACGACTGTTGACCGAAGGAATTCACCAGTTGGAAAAAGAAACAGAGAAAGAGTACAGATTTCATGAATCAATTTTCATCAAATTTACCCATCTCCGCCATGTAATCATGTAACAAATGTTACGCGCATGACAATATAGAAACTATCTAAATAATTCGATCACTTTTATCGAAGTCAACAGATAAAATCAAAGCTACAAAATAGTAAATTCAACTCTACGGTTCTCTGATCGACCTTCATCTGTTCCGTTATTATCAACAGGGCGTTCTTCACCATATCCCTTGGAAGATAAACGATTTTCTCTGATCCAAGTTTACTCCGATAACATATTAATTTCGAATAAAATCTGTACTAATTATAGGAAAAGGGTCAGAAAATAACAAGGGCTTAAAAAATCCTATCACCGGTTTTGAAACAAAAAAGCTCCTCGAAAATTTCGCGGAGCCTTTCATTTAAATGGTGGAGCTGGAGGGGTTCGAACCCTCGTCCAAACAAAGCAAAAACTAGCCTTCTACATGTTTAGTTTATGATTGGGTTTTCGACTGTAACCTGGACATAAACACCCCAGTTACAACTTAGCCTCTTAGAGTTTCACACACCATCAGAAGCCGACGATGTACTAGCTTTTTATTGTTGATTTCCCGGGATCCAGTTCTCAAAAAGCGGGAGATCCGGCGGGAAACTCGTCCCTCTTACTATTATTCGGAGTGGATAAAGCGTAATAACATTCAGTTATTAGGCTGCGAGAGCATATGACGTATTGTCAATTATAGTTTGTGACCAGAGATTAACGAGACTCACCACATGGCTCGACATGCTTACACTAATCATCACGAATGCTGTCAAATCCAAGTCAGCCCCATTCAAATCAGAAATACAAAGATACAAAACAAACATCCCATTCACGCATAAATTCACGAATTTTAATGGTCTTACATGATTGACCAATAATAACTCAATTTGGTCCATAAGCGCTGGCGAAAACGCGGATCGAAATGAGCATCTGTTCGAAGGTCAATTGATAATTCAATTTTATGTTTATTGTTGAAATAGTAACCGACACCAGCAACGTATCGATTCTCAACTTCGAAATAAGGCTGTACAAAACCAACAATCGTTTCGAGCGAGCCTGTTAGGTACGTTTCACCAGGATCTAAAGAAGCTCCTTGCAATGGAAAATCGGTACTCAATCGGTAACGCAAACGCCAGAGAAGAGGCTTATCACCCTCTATTGTTTGGTCGGTACGTAAGCGGTGACCAAAGCGAAAATTCTTCCAGAAATTCAACCAAGCATATTGCTGAATAAAGCGATGCGAAGGACCGTTTTCTATTCGATATTGATAGCCTCCGTCAATTTTCGCGATCGGATTCAACCGATAACTGGCAAAAAATTGAATATCTGTTCGATAATGAAAATACCCTACCTCATCGAATTTCATAGCTTCGTCTCGTCGGTATAAACCATGTTGAGATTCTATCTTTTGAATTAACTTCCAATTGTCGTTGATTTTATAGCTGAGCGCATGTTCTGGAAATAAACCGATAATTGTCCTGCGCTCTTGGGAAAAATGAGAACTAGATATGAATGTAAGAGCGAACCAGAAGAAATGCTTATATTCCATTAATACATTAAGTTTTCTGATGAGCGCACAATAACTTCATGTGATGAAAGAATCTCACCCCTGTTTGACAGCAAATATTCCATCAACCGTTTCGAGGCATCCCTTTTTGTAAAAAGCTCAATTTCATACTTAATGCTGCTATTTTGGGCGGAAAGCTCTGTCAATACAACCTTTTCACTTCTCAACTCCGTAAACTGAATTTGTGTTTTTACAATCTTATAGGACCCCAACTGCGCTCCTAAAGATTGCTTCAGGACAGACTGAATATTTGGAGGCAACCTATTAAACTTTACCATTTTTTCAATATCTTCCAACCTGCCAAGACTGTCAAACTCTATACTGTAGAGAAATTTCTCTACTTTTATTTTCGCCTCAAAAGAGGTTCTGTGCTCCTGAACTTCTTTAAACCATTTCACCTTTTTAAAGGGTAAGTCCAGTTGATTTAAAAACTCCAGCGCTTCTTCAGGGAAGTCCGTTTGATCAATGCGAAATTCCCGTTCCATTTTTTGGGCATTTAGCAACATCGTGGAACAGACCATTACCCAAAACAACATCACAATCCATCGCATCCTACTTTCTTTTTATCAAAATTAAGGAATTACAATAAAATCGGGAACATCCGTTGTTATAAAAAGATTAAATTCGCATCAAGATAAATTGACTTGAAAAAACTTAGTAAATTCTTTATAAGGTCGTTCATTGGTCCATTTCTAGCGACGTTTTTCATTTCCATGTTCATGTTAGTGATGCAGTTCCTATGGAAATACATTGACGACCTTATGGGAAAAGGACTAGAGCTCTCGATTATTTTGGAATTATTATTTTACGTTTCTGCAAGTTTATTGCCGCTTGCACTTCCCTTGGCAATATTACTTTCTTCAATAATCACACTCGGAAACCTTGGTGAAAACAATGAACTTACGGCACTTAAATCATCTGGTTTATCCATTTATCGTATCCTTCGACCGCTGAGCGTCGTCATTTTCGGTATTGCCATCGGAACATTCTATTTTTCAAACTATGTTATTCCTGTGGCCAATTTCAAATGGCACTCAATCATATGGGACATACAAGAAACAAAACTGAGTGCATTTCTCAAACCCGGTGCTTATACCCAAGAGATCGATGGTTTTAGTATAAAAATCAAAGAAGGAAATAACAGTCGATTTAAAAATATTATAATCCATGATCGGAGGGACGCCAGCGCCTTAAAAACTGTTACCGCCGACTCTGGAGAATTCTACAAGTCTGTTAATGGCGACTACCTCTTCTTCAAGTTATATAATGGTGAATCTATTGAGGAGTTGGCTGAAAAAACCTCTGTAGGATTTCGGGACAAAAAGAAATCGAACAACCAACAACATTTTCTAGGTCGGAAATCGACCTTTCAAACAGCGACCTACAAAATGAATCTCACCGGGTTTCAAGTCAATCGTTCGCAAGACGATATGTTCAAAAATGACTTTGAGATGTTAAATGTCTTCCAAATCGACAAAACGGTTGATTCATTGAAAAAAAATTACATCGAGGTCAATAAAGGTTTATCTCAAAACACCTTAGCCAAGCATGCATATTTTCAAGCAACTGGATATCATCCACTTGTTATTGACTCAGTAGAAACTATTCCCTTTGACAATGTCCCCATATTTTCCGTGAGTGAAATTTCGGATTACGACAAAAAACAAATGTTTGATGAACTCAAAACACAGTTAAGAACGAAAATCAATTCGTTAGATAATCAGTTGGACATCGAGCAATCGAAAAATTTAAACCTTCGGAAATTTGAAGTCGAATTTCACCGCAAGTTTTCTCTGTCTTTCTCTATTATTATCTTGTTCTTTATCGGTGCTCCACTTGGAGCTATTGTAAAAAAAGGTGGATTCGGAGCACCCGTAGTTATCGCCGCTCTTTTGTTCATGATTTATTTTGTACTAATTAGCGTGGGAGATAATATGGCTAAAGAAGAGGTGATTTCACCATTTTGGGGGATGTGGGGTCCGAACTTCATACTTGCTCCATTCGCTGTTACACTTATGCGGGCAGCTGCGCTTGATAAAGAAGTACGGGACTTATTTAAGCTCAACTTTTATATTAAACGAAGAGGAGTATAATGAAAGTATTGCACGTTTCTAATAAACCCGCATATCCCAAAATTGATGGAGGAGCAATAGCTATTAGTCAATTACTTTTAGGCCTAATAGCTAACGATCAAACGGACGTCACTCATTTTACGCTTTCAACGCATAAACATCCTTTTGACATGCGCAATTACCCAACAGCTTTGTCTCACCAAAAGATAGTAAATTTTCCAATAAATACCGCAGTATCAATTTCTGGGGCACTTTGGTCTCTCATAAAAAACGAATCCTATAACGTGGTGCGTTTTTATGACCCAAGCGTCTCAAAAAAAATGGAGAATTACCTCACTGAACATTCCTTCGATTATGTTATCTTAGAGAGCATTTTCTTGCTCCCCTACGCAGAACTCTTTCGCTCAAAAGGAATTAAAGTTATTTTGCGCGCTCACAACGTGGAGCATCACATTTGGGAACAACAAGCAAAACGCTGCCGGTCATTCTTAAAAAAAGTATACTTCAACAAGCTGGCGAAACAACTGAAGTTATATGAGTTAAACGCATTAAAAGAGGTAGATGGTATAATGGTCATTTCCGATCAAGATGCACGTTATTTTCAGAATCTATTCCGAGAGAAACCAATAACGACTATACCTACTTCCTTTTCAAGCGTGAATGAAACTTCCGATTACACTAAGAATGATTTTTATTTTCTTGGTGCAATGGACTGGACACCTAATGAAGAAGGTGTTGACTGGCTTTTGAAAAAAGTGTTACCTATGGCGCACTCTTCACTAAAAATACACCTAGCAGGAAAAAGCATGAATTGTGCGCGACTTTCTTCAACACAGATACATTGCCACGGTGAAGTGGATGATGCTAAGTCATTTATTCTCTCTCACGGGATATGTCTCATTCCCATTCAATCTGGTAGCGGAATAAAAATTAAGCTTTTAGAAAATATGGCGTTGGGAAAGCCCATTATTACCACGTCGGAAGGAGCTCGTGGAGTTAACGTGATACACGATGTACATGTAATCATTGCGGATTCTCCTAAGGATTTTGTTGATGCCATGCTCGAATTAAACAACAATACAGAAAAAAGAATTCGCCTTGGAACTGCAGCGCGAGACTTTGTCATTGATAACTTTAGCGAAGAAATAATCTCCACACGTATTCTTGAATTCATCACCTCCATATAAAAAGCTCGTTGTGATCACCTCACGATTTCCATTCCCTTTGGAAAAGGGGGATAAACTGCGTGCCTTCTTCCAGATTCAAGAGCTTTCGAAATCATTTGACGTACACCTTATTTCATTATCCGAGTTCACGGTTACTGATGCTCAAAGAAAAGAATTAACTCCATTACTCGCTTCTCTAACAGTTTATCGAATCAACCCGATTGAAAAATGGCTCGGAGCATTTTTACAGCTATTTGGTAAAAAGCCAATCCAAGTGGGGTATTTTCACAATTGGAGAACACAGCGGAAAGTAAATCGACTTCTTGATGACATAGCTCCCGATCATATTTATTGTCAATTAATTCGCGTGGCGGAATACGTTAAAAACTACCACCATTGTAGTAAGACAATTGATTACATGGATGCCCTTTCCAAAGGAATTGAACGACGAGTAGAGAAAGAAAAAGCCTCACGAAAGTGGTTGTTTCAGCTCGAATACAAACGGCTTTTGAATTATGAGAATTCAATTTTCTCTTATTTTGAGTACCATACGATTATCTCCGAACAAGACAGGCAACACATTTTTCACACCCTGCGAAACTCCATTACCGTTGTCCCAAACGGCGTCAACGAAATGTTTTTTGCCCCCTATCCACATGAGAAAACAGTTGAAATCGTTTTTACGGGAAACATGAGTTATCCTCCAAATGTGGAAGCAGCTCAATACATCGTTCACGAAATATTACCGGAACTTCCGCAATCGGTTCAGTTGCTGCTATCTGGAGCCACACCGACACCTGAAGTAAGAGCACTCAGCAGAGAACGTGTGAAAATTACAGGATGGGTAGACGATATTAGAGACAGTTACGCACAGGGACGGATATTTATCGCGCCGATGTTCATCGGTACTGGTTTACAAAATAAACTGTTGGAAGCGATGGCAATGGGGTTACCATGCATCACAACAACTCTTGCAAATAACGCATTAAAAGCCACTCCAGATGAGTCTATCTTAATTGCAGATGACAAAGCTACATTTGTTCATCACGTTTTACGACTGCTTGAACAAAACGATTTTTACACTAAAATTGCCACCAATGGAAAGCAATTCATTCAGACGAATTATCGCTGGTCTGAATGCACCAAAGAATTGGTTGAAATCCTAAAGAAATGATTAATTTTGAGGTAATGGAAACACAGACCAATCAAATGCGTTCTTCGTGGCCCGTAATGGAGAAATTCTATACCATACAAGGAGAAGGATACTACTCTGGTCGTGCTGCTTACTTTATTCGAACGGGAGGTTGTGACGTAGGTTGCGTTTGGTGTGATGTCAGAGAAAGTTGGGAAGCGGAGAAACACCCCTCAACAGATTTAGATACGCTGTTAAAGGAAGTTAAAGCAAGTGGGACAGATTTTGTTGTAATAACCGGTGGTGAGCCTGCAATGTATGACCTGACCTCCCTGGTTTTAGGGCTTCATGAGGTTGAAATTGAGGTAGCTATTGAAACCTCTGGTTGTTATCCTTTATCAGCCCCAATTAATTGGTATTGCTTTTCTCCAAAGAAATTTAAAGCTCCCTGTAATGAAGCGTATAAAAAAGCTGATGAACTTAAAGTGGTTATTTTTCATACCAGTGACTTTGTTTGGGCGGAAGGACATGCTGAACACGTGGGAAAGGATTGTCAACTTTATCTTCAACCTGAATGGTCAAAACAGGCACAACTCTTGCCTATCATTATTGACTACGTGAAACGTAACCCGAAATGGCGAATATCGTTACAAACGCATAAATTCATGAATATACCCTAATTATGAACAATATTTTATTTCTCCTTATTTCAACGATTATTTTATTCAACTCGTCCTGTTCAACGGCGCAGATGGGATATTCAACGAAAAATAAAAAGGCTATCAAGCAATATGAAGAAGCTAAGAAGTTGCCAAATGCTCAGTTGGATGCTTACGGTCGACCTGACTATGCTGGAGGTATTGATCTACTAAAAAAAGCATTAGAACGTGACCCAAACTTCTTGGAAGCGAATCAATTAATTGGAGAATTTTATCGTATCTCCAGAGATAGCGAAAATGCCGTTATACATTTCAAAAAATCGCTCGAGATAAATCCATCCGCAAATCTAAATGGTATTCTTTATTTTGATTTAGGTGAGCTCCAAATGCAAAACGGAGAATATGAAGATGCTGTCACGTATTTTGACCTCATCCTCAACAGCCGCAGTAGAGCGATTACAGAAGAATTGGCATGGGCTGCGGACAAAATGAAAAAGAATGCACTTTTTTCAATCGATGCGAAAAATAACCCCGCTAAAATAGACCCGATTAACATAGGTCCGGGGATCAATACCGAACACCCAGAATACTTCCCTACAATCACGGTAGATGGACGAACCTTGCTTTTTACACGACTGATACCCTCACGTGAAAATGCCCGCGGTCAAGAAGACTTTTATGTTTCTCAACTCAGTGAGAAAAATATATGGATGAAAGCTGTTGCGATGCCACAAAACATCAACACGAACCTGAATGAAGGAGCACCCACTCTATCGGCAGATGGTCGCACCTTGATATTTGTTGCATGCTCTGACGAAACAGGCTACTATTATGGTCCTAATCGAGAAGGTATGGGGAGCTGTGACATGTTTATCACCAAGCGCATTGGATCTCAATGGATGAATCCTAAAAACCTTCCTGGAGAAGTTAACTCAGGCAATTGGGAATCCCAGCCTTCGCTTTCAGCAGATGGTAAATCGTTATATTTTGTGCGTAGAGTTGGGCGTCAAGGAACCATGCGTAGCGACATCTTCGTGAGTAAAAAAGATTCCAAAGGCAATTGGGGCAGACCAACCCCTTTATCCGCTAACATAAATACTCCCTACATGGAGACTTCAGTGCTCATCCACCCCGATGGAAGAACCCTTTATTTCTCCTCGAATGGCCACACGGGACTCGGCGGCTATGATATCTACATGTCGCGAATGGATGCGCTTGGAAATTGGGGTGACCCAATCAACTTGGGATATCCCATTAATACAGAAAATGATGAAAATTCATTATTAGTAGGACCAGATGGAGAGGTAGCGTTTTTTGCGTCCGACAGACCTGGAGGATACGGTGGACTAGATATCTACTACTTTGCTATGCCAGAAGAGTTTAGACCTATAAAAACGACCTACTTTGAAGGATTAGTGTATGATGCAACCACAAAAAAACCGTTAGGTGGACGCTTTGAATTAATTGACTTATCGACTGGGGAAAAAGTAATTGAAGCAGAAGCGGATCAACTCACCGGTGAATTCCTCGTTGCATTACCCACTAAACGCGAATATGCATTAAACGTTTCCTTTCCCGGCTACTCATTTTTCAGTAAAAACTTTAACATGACAGAACCTGAAAATGGTTTAGAGGCACTGCAAATGGATGTTCCGTTAATCCCGATTGATCAAGGTGGAAGTGTTACACTTGCCAATGTTTTCTTTGATTTAAATAAATCAACATTGCGCAAAGAGTCGTTTGTTGAACTTAACAAACTCTTTGAGTTCTTAGATGAAAATAAATTAACGAAAATAGAAATCGGAGGACATACGGATACCCGAGGAAATGCGAAAGACAATCAAATCTTATCTGAGAATAGGGCCCGCTCGGTATATGAATACCTCCTTGAAAAAGGAATAGACAAAAGTCGTTTATCCTACAAAGGTTACGGCCAAACACAACCAAAAATAAGCGATTCAGAAATAGCCAAGATGGCTTCTGATAAAGAAAAAGAAGCTGCGCACCAAACGAACCGAAGAACAGAATATAAAATTGTACCATGATCCATTTTTTGAGATTAACGCGTCCGTTTAACCTACTCGTAGTTGCCCTTACCATGTATAGTCTTGCGTGGTATTTTGACAGTGTCTTTCTGCTGGATGCACGATACGGAGCGGTGGCTACAGTTGATTTCTTTATACTTGTTTTATCGACAGTAATCATTGCAGCAGCAGGAAATATCATCAACGACTATTTTGACATCAAAGCGGATCGTGTAAATCGGCCAGAACGCATAATCATTGCGCGACACATCAAGCCTAGGGTGGCTATTCTCGCCCATTGGATCATGAACCTTATTGCTTTTTCGATGGCCATTTACTTGAGTTATAAAAATAATTCCTTTTGGTATTTATTCATTCACCTCTTCTCCATCAATTTGTTGTGGTTTTATTCGATGCAATTTAAGCGCAGTTTATACATTGGAAATATCGCAGTAGCGATTTTAACAGGACTTGTGCCTGTTCTTGTGGGTATTTATTACAATCAACAACTTGACTTTGATGCGATTGTTTCGGGAGTTTCTAACGGCGAGAAAGTCACCATCTTTCCATTTGAGATAGTTCATCCAGAGCAATTTTCGCTCATTTTAGGTTTTGTTTTTGGAAGTTTTGCTTTCCTTTTAAACTGGGCTAGAGAAATCGTGAAGGACATGGAAGACACCGCAGGAGACAAAAAGCTCGGAGCCCGAACGATTCCGTTAGTATTTGGGTATCGACGTGCAAAAAACTGGGCAGCCGTATTACTTTTTTTATCGGCAGCAGGAACCCTAACTTTAGTAGCCATAAACAAAGGGATTTTAGATGATTGGTTTTCTTTTCTACCGCTCTTGCCAGCCGCAGTGAGTTCTATCGCAACTATAATCATGTTATTCAAGGCGAATGATAAACTTGCCTATCGAAAAACACATAAAAGCATAAAAGTAATCATGATTTTTGGAATGCTGCTACCACTCTGGTGGGGGATTTTGTTGAGTTTAGCATAACCCACACAAATTTCGGTCTAATACCATCTAAATTCTACTTTGATACTTATGCAGCGCATTATAACGTCCTTTCGCAGCCAATAGATCTTCATGTGTTCCACGTTCGCATATGGCACCATCTTCAATCACCAAAATTTGATTTGCTTTACGAATCGTACTTAGTCGATGGGCAATTACAAATGTAGTTCGATTCTTCATCAGTTCATGTAAACTTTGTTGGATGAACGTCTCGCTCTCCGTATCTAAATTAGAAGTGGCTTCGTCCAAAATAATAATTTTAGGATTGGCCAAAATAGCTCGTGCTATGGAGATACGTTGACATTGTCCTCCCGATAATTTTACTCCACGCTCTCCAATTACGGTATCCAGTCCTAATTCGAAACGATCGGCAAACTCATCTACATAAGCTCCTTTCACTGCTTGAAGCAATTCCTCTTCCGAAGCATTTGGTCTCGGAAAAAGAATATTTTCTCGGATTGTTCCTTCAAACAAAAAATCATCTTGAAGAACTACTGCCAAATGCTGTCTATAACTGCTCAAATTTACAGTAGTGATGTCTACCCCATCGATGGTGATTTTCCCAGCGGACGGATTTAAAAAGGTAGCCACTAACCCTGCTATAGTCGACTTTCCAGATCCTGAAGAACCTACTAGAGCAGTTACACTTCCTGGCTCAGCACCGAAAGAAATACTGTGCAGCACTTCTTTGTTCTCCTCATAACTAAACGACACCTCCTTAAACTCGATTGCTCCTTTTATCGTTTGCAAATTTTCCGTCCGAACATCCGGGTTGTCCTCTTCCGCCATATTCATAAGTTCTTGAGTTCGATCCAATCCAGCCATGGCATCCGTTAATTGACTCCCAATATTTCCCATCTGAACAATCGGAGCAATCATAAATCCAAGCAACAAGGTAAAGGATAAAAACTCCCCCATGGTCAATGTTTTCTCCATCATGAAATAACCACCAATCCCCATAATTCCCGTAGATGCTAGACCGATTAAGAAAATGGAAGAGCTACTAATAAGTGCCGTAGCAGTGAGACTTCTTTTGACGTTTTGATACAAGCGTGTCACTCCTTGAGCAAAGCTATCGCTTACTTGCTTTTCCGCATTAAATGCCTTTACTACACGGACACCTCCTAGCGTCTCAGTTAAGCTTCCTTGAACCTCAGCATTGATTTTTCCACGATCTCTAAAAATGGGACGTACGTATCCAAAAGCCTTTAGCATGACAAACCCAAAAATCAGAATAGGTATCAATACAGAACCTGTCATGATCGGACTAATCTGTACCAGCAAAATGATAGATGCTATTGAGGTTAACGTCCCCCCAATTAATTGAACAAACCCAGTACCTACAAGATTTCGAACACCCTCTACATCTGTCATCACACGGGAAACGAGTGCTCCGGACTTATGATTATCAAAAAATCCAATTGGCAGCCTAAGTAACTTTTGTTGAACTTGCACCCTCATTTGTGAAATCATATGTTGCGCTTGTACACTCAACAATCGAGCAAGGCTAAATGAGGTAAGGGACCGAACAAGAATAGATCCTGCCACAACTGCTAAAAGTACCCAAAGTCCATTGATGTCCTTGTTTGGCAGAATGTCATCAAACAAGAATCTACTTGCATAAGGAGCTATGAGTCCTGCAGCACTTTGAACCAAAATAAGGAGTAATCCTACCCCTAACATCCCTCTTCGAGGCCAAATATATTCTTTGAACGCCCATTTAAAGGACACTGAACTTTTATCTTTTTTCATAATACCCTCTGGACGAAAATTGAACCATTTTTAATTCTCTGCCAATAAGACAGCATTCACATGTATCCACTGAAATCAATAGAAATTAAAAAAGGGCTAACTCTTTCGAATTAGCCCTTTTAAGGGTGGATGATGGGGTTCGAACCCACGACCCTCGGTACCACAAACCGATGCTCTAACCAGCTGAGCTACAACCACCATTCATCCAACATAAAGCAATCAATTAAACGCAGTTTAACCGAAATACTTCGCGTTGGGACGGCAAATATAGTCAAAAAGAAAATGAGACCACACTTGGGATTGGATTTTTTTTTCTTAACTTAAGACATTCAAAAAAAAAGCAGAATCAATGGAACCAAGTAGATTGATTATCAATGAATTTCGTAGACGCATATACGATGAATCCTTCCCTAGAATATACAAATGTTTAGGAATGCTCACGCACGAGGAGCTTTGGTATTGCGTAAATAAACAAACTCCCTCGATCGGTTCCTTGGTTCTTCATTTATGCGGAAACGCGCGTCAATGGGTTGTTGCAGGAATCGGTGGAAAAGAGGATATACGTGACCGTGCAAGTGAATTTATACCTCACCCTTCTATCCGAAGAACCGACCTCATTTTCGTGTTGGAAAACTTAAAGATTCAAATGAACACCGCGTTAAAAAACATTACTCCCGACAACCTTCAACAGCCCATCACCATCCAAGGATTTGAGGAAACCTACTTTTCTGTGATTATCCACGTGTTGGAACATTTTTCTTATCATACTGGACAAATTACAACGCTTACAAAAATTCTGACACAAAAGCCTACGCATTACTATGATGAGTCCAAACTCAATAACAAATACAAGGCAAATTAACCTGAGAACGTTATCTTATATCTATGTCGCTATTGAAATCTCAATTGATTGAACGTACTACTTTAGAACAGGAAATACTATCCTACTTGTACCAAATACTCTATGTTCGGCAGGCTCAAAATTTTCGAGTTCCGCATCAAAGGTGTTTTCAATATATTTTTGCGGGTTCAACTCAAACAATGGAAACATAGAACTTTGAATTTGAATCATGATTCGATGTCCAGGTAAGAATGTGTGTCTCACCTCCAGCAAAGGTACTTCCACTTCGGTTTTCTTATTCTTCTTAAAAGGCTTGGGAGCATCAAATCCTTCACGATAACGGCCTCGAATATAGCCCTGTCTGACTAATTTTTGATAACCATTCATTTTTAAACTGGGAGCATCAGTTGGCAATGACTTCCTATCCATAGGAAGAATATCGATAATTTTAATATAGATATCCGCATCTCCATGATCCGTAGAGAAATCGATAAACGCCTGAATAAGTCCACTAATATCAACAGTATCCTTCAAAATTGGACTTACGAAAGAAAGAACGTCAGGACGCTTAGAAACAAAACGCTGGTCATCATTCATATAGTGTTTGGGAGCCATCCTGTAGAAATCATCCTCTTGAATAAATGGTACGGGAGTATTCGGGTCAGAAACAAATGACCGATAACCTTTACTCGGAGTGTCTGATAACACAGCGGTTTCTGTCAAATACAATGTTATACTATCGCTCGCTTGAGTGAAGCCATTATCCGCATAAGTCTCCCATTGGTGCGTTCCCATGTTAAATACTTTAGCACTGAAATCTGGTGCTTCACCCTTGTTTTTAAGGTACTTCTCAAAGTAAGGAAACTCAATATCACGTTGAAAATCTTCTGAAATACTATCTCCGTAATAAATATTCCCGAGACGATACTGTCCATCACGTCGTTTGTTGTGGCCATGAGACCAAGGACCAATAACTAGTTGAGGAGTTAAATCTGGTTTTTTTTTCATCAATTCGCGATAGGAATTGAGTATTCCATACAAATTCTGTTCATCATTCCATCCCCCTACGATCATCACCTTACACTTGGCACTGTCTAAATATTGAATCCAACCTCGTTGCTGTCTAAACTCGTCATAATCTCGATGTTCGCGCAACTCTTTCCAAAAGAAATTCTCCGGGTGAAGTATATCTTCCATGCTTTTAATATTCTTCCGTTTCAAGAAAAAATCGTAATAATCATCATATAACTCTTTTTCCTTATCTATAAGATATGGTGTTCGGTAGGTAATTGAACGCCAGTCATTGAAGGGACCTGATCTCGGGTGACCAAACATATCGATGACGGGAAAGTAGTTCAGCGCAAAAATGCCATACCGGCTAAAATCCTCAAAATAAAAGTCCGTTACAGGCGCCATAGGCATAACAGCCTTCAGAGCTGGATGTCCTGTTGTACTTGCCAGCAAGGCCGTAAATCCAAGATAGGAATTTCCATATTGACCAATATTTCCGTTAAACCCTTCTAAATTATCTACTAACCATTGATAGGTATCCCAGGAATCAGTCACCTCATCCGTTTTAGTGGTATCCCAAAATGAATACGGCGGCTTTGTATTTTCAAAATCTCCTTCGCTCATGAATCGTCCACGCATATCTTGGAATACGAAGATATACCCAGAAGAAATTAAGTCCGGATTATGGCTAACAGCCTTCATTAATTGATCACCGTATGGTGCAATGCTGTAAGGAGTTCGTTTTATAATTACAGGAAGATCCTCGGTTGCACCAACCGGACGATAGATAGAAGTGAATAAACGCACTCCGTCACGCATAGTAATATACAACTCTTCTTTCTCATAATCCGCATTCGTAAAAGCCTGAGCACGGACGCCCGGCGCCATCAGTACAAGCGCTATTATCACTATTATTTTCATCCTTGTTCTTTTTCGTTTATTTCCCAAACAATTAGTTGTCTATCATCTCCAACAGAGACAAACCTACTCTCATTTAATTTAGCCAATCGATTCACCACGTGGGAGTGTCCTCCATCTCTTTTTTCCAACCGCTTCAGCACCGTTAGTGTATCAGCACTCCATAGTTTAATTGTTTTATCAAAACTTGCTGAAACCAGAATTTGGCCATCTTGAAGTAAAAGAAAGTCATAAACCGCAAAATTATGAGCAGGTACACTTTTTAGGAGTAATTCGGATTTCCAGTCCCACAGTCTAATGTGCGCATCTTTAGCCCCAGAATACAATTGGTCACCACTGAATATCGCGCAATTCGCACCATCTTTGTGACCTCTTAATGTTGCGACTTCATTAAAAAACCGTGTTTCTAAAATACGGACATTTCCATCTTGACAACTTAGTGCTACATGTGAACCATCCTCATTGACTGAAATTGTTCTGATCTTACCACAATTGAATGGAAGTGTTAATTTTAAATCAAATGTATCTCCGTTCCAAACACAAAAGTATCCATCAGCATCACCTGAGTAAAACTCATTGTTTTCAGCGCAATATGTTATTGAAAAAACGGCCGATTGATGTTGTGACAATAAGCGAACTTCTTGTTTTAGAGATAAATCTATAACATGAATGCCACCACGTGAATTACCCACAGCGAGAAGATTTTTAGCAGAATTTAGCGCTATTCGGTAACCGGAAAAGTCAAGTTTGGCAGCAAATTTATCTTGAACTCCTTCATTGAGTTTCCATTTCACGACGTACTTATCAGCCGCAGTCGTAAAGCAAGAATTCTCATCTGTTAAAACAACATCGTAAATAGACCCAGCGTGTCCAGAAATTGATTTAATTGCAGATACGTTCAGCATTATTCATCCTCATCTTGAACTTGCTTCAGACGCTCTTCATAATCCGCAGGCAAATTTTCAAAGAATGTATCCCCTCGCAGTCCAAGTCGCAAACATTCCAATGGAATCATTTCATTGGGTGCAATATTTCCTAGGTTTACGTTGGCACCAAACAACTTAATAAACCATACTTGCTGGTTTTTTTGAGGGGCCTCCCAGAGGATATCCTCTGGTTTTACTTTCGCAATAATCTTATTGATAAGGTATGTATGCGCCGTTCCATTTGGTCGGAAGACCCCAACATTTCCACTTTCTCTGCCCTCCGCGATTACTTTCCACGAACCAGCTTCCAACTCCGTACTCATCATTTTAATCCATTTTGCAGGAGAAATGATAATTCCAGAATCCTTCGATCCTACTTCCGAAAGGACTGTTCTGTCTTTCGCCATGCGGGCAATTAACTCACACTTTTCATCATGGGGAATAATTACAGATCCGTCAGAAATCTCGGCTAAATCCATGTTGTACTTATCCAACAGCCTCAAGTAGTCTTCGAACATTCCGCGTGCATAAAACGCCTCAAATAAAGTACCTCCAAAGTATGGACGAATATCGTTTTCACGATACAGCTTCAATTTGGCTTCCAGATCCTTTGAGACGAATGCTGTTCCAAAACCAAACTTGGCAACATCTGTAAGGTGGCCTGATGCCTCTATAAAGTTCTCTACTTCACGCAGGCTAAGCCCTTTGTCCATCATCATAGTGAGTCCACTGTTACGTGGCTTCGCAGTTCTCTCTGGAATAAATGGTAGTTCGAAATTCCTCATGGTCCTATTCTTCTTCAATGCGTGACGTAAATTCGTCGTATTCTTTTAAGTCTTCAAAGTGCAAAAATAAACTTTTTGCAAGACTCAAACTAGTAATCATCAATTCATCTAACAACTCCAATGCTTCTGTCCGCTTATTCATAGTCCAAAACTCGTTAACCAAAAATAAATTTGTCGCGTCACTTTTGTTAATAATTTCATTCTGTTCAATCACCTCAAACAGTTCTTCGTTAAATTCTTTACTGAAAAATGATAAGTAGTCGATGATCAAGTCATCATCGCTAGCATTGGCTAATAATTCAATCGCTCTTTCATAAGCTATGCGAGCTTCACTAGTTTCGCCATGCTTTTCCAAAATACCTGCTAAGACATGATGGTAACCATATATTGTATTATCCAAATCAATAGCCATTCGGACTGCACTCAAGGCACTTGGGTAGTCTCCCATTGCCTCAAAAACAACACCTTTCCCTAACCAAGCATCTGAAAAGCTCGGCATCAGCACCAAACACTTTTCGTAATAATGAATGGCCTCGTCGCAGCGCTCCAGCTCTTCATAACATTCTCCAAGAGAGCAAAATGTAAGTGCATCATCTCCATCAATACCGATGCATTTTTGATAAAATTCAATCGCTTTATTATACTCTTCAAGTTCAACATACGTATTCGCTGTATTGTAATACGCAGGAACAAAATCATCGTTAATTACTATACAGTAATCGTAAGCCTGAAGCGCTTTGTCAAATTTTTTCAGTTTAACGTAGGCATTGCCTAAATTATACCATGCTGTGTATGAATAAGGGTCTTCATCTAGAAACTTTAAAAAACAATCGATGGACTTTTCATAATCCTTTACTTGATCGTAACAATAGGCTAATTCGTAAACTATCGATTCATTCAGAGGCTGCTCTGACATAGCTTTTTCCAAAATTTTGACAGCACTCACATAATCCTTAGAACTCTCAAACTCCATGGCAATATCGATGTAAATATCGGCACGCTCCTCTTCCTCCGCTAAGTCTAGTGCCTTTGTAAAATACTTTATTGCAGACTCACTGTCTCTTAGTTGACTAAAGCTTGAGGCCAATGTAAGGTAAAGATCCAAACTTGGAGTATCCATTTTTTCCAAATGACTCAGCATCTTTAAGGACTCCTTGATGTCCCCCATCAAAGACATTGCTTGGGCCTGACGAAGATAAAATAAGTTATTAAAAGGAAAATGTTCACGTGCCATCTCTGCAGCCCATTTTGCCTTTTTAAATTGATTAGTCACCAATAAATGGTCGATTAATGCTTCAATCCTATCCGCATCAAAATACCCGTAGTCATTCTTTTCATACATTGTATTGAAGAGAACCAAGTCATCATTGACATCACCACCATATATTTCCTCGTCTTCGTCATCGAACATGGCTACAAATTTACAAATAAAAATACGAAGATTTCGGATAATTACTCCAAAACACAATTACTTTTTCAACAATTTATTGCACAAAAAAAGGAGGTCGTTTGACCTCCTTTTTTCAAATACATTCAGGATTATCTTATAAACTTAAGCGTTTGGGTCTGACTAGCCGTTGATAAAACAACCATATACATACCCGGAGCCAATTGTTTTAAATCAATCTCATTCATTTGTCCAAAAAGATCATTTTGACTGTGAACAAGTTGACCTGCAAGAGATGTAATGTAAAGACTACCCTTTGATTGCACTCCAGATAAATCTATGTTCAATACGGCATCATTTATATCGTAGAACATAGGTACATTTGACGCTTCATTCTCCGTCAAATTAGCGGTACAAATTGCCGTTGATAAAACAACTATTTGCTGGGAGTTGTTATCCGTTTGACCACAGCTGTTTTCAATGGATAAATCGACTGTATAAACACCTGCCGTAGGGTATTCAACCTCAACAATTGCTCCTGACGCAGTTGAAGGAGATGCTCCATTTAATCCCCAAGTAAACACAGACCCTCCATCGGAAATCGCTCCATTGAATGAAACTAAATCCCCTTCGCAAAGTGTGTCAGAACTCATTAAAAACTCAGCAATAGGAGCGCTATTATCCACTACTAAAGTGTAGTATGTATCAGAGGAACATCCCCCTGCAGTTCCGGTCACAGTATATGTGGTATTTACTGCTGGCGTAGCCGTTGGATTGGGACACGTGGTACAAGAAAGAGAAGCTCCAGGATTCCAAGAATAACTGGTAGCTCCAGATGCTGTCAATACAGCCGAACCTCCTGGACAAATGGAATCGGAAACCACTGAAGAAGTTAACGTTACAGTTGGAGTTGGGTTTACAATTACTTGAATACTATCAATATGATAATAACCACAGTAATTTTCAGCTAACATATAGGCCCAATGGATACCATCGTTGTTCATAATGACATTTGGAGCGCTTCCTGATGGGTATGGTGTACTTGTACCATTTATGGCCCATTCCCAGTTAACTGTATTTGGTGAAGAAGTTCCGTCAAAAGTAATAAACCCTCCTTGACATACCGTTCCAGGCGTTGGATTTATAATTGCTGTTGGAGGAGCACTTGTTATTCTTGGATATACATGCATAGCTAATTCTATCGTACCGATATCTGAAACTTGCTGCCAACCTGTTGTCGGTATTCCTAATGGATTATCAGCTGGATTTACAAACACCCACACCGAATTCGGCCGCGTTGCGTCCGCTGTCAAATTCCCCGATGCGGCACACGTGATTGTATCTCCCCCACCTACTCTATACGCATATTCATAACCTACAAAAAAGTTAGCTCCGGCAACTGCTACGGGTAAATCAAAGTCAACAACTGTTGGAAAAAAACCAGTTGGTGTAATATTATCCGCGATTTCACTAATACGAATCGTTTCTGAATACAGTTCAGCACCAGGGTTTCCCGCAGCATCATCCCAAACTTTAATTGCAATGGTTGTATTTGGATCAACAAAAGCTGCCTCTAGAAAGAAAAAGTCTGCTCCCATAATGGTTGTTGGTCCAACCGCAGTAAACCTTTCTGCAACTCTATTGTAGCGTGTATAATTGTGACCCATTATATATCCATTAGGGGCTCCCCACGTCCAAACATTGTTAGGGTCTGCCGGCAATGTATTAGAAATTTCATCACAACCAGTAAGGGCATTCACCGTGACATAGGCCGTTTTCGTTTCTGTATCTGTTCCATTTGCATTGGTTACCGTTAATGAAACAGCATAGGTGCCAGCCGTGTTATACGTAATTGGACCTGGTGTTTGACCGTTAAACGTAGCCGGTGTTCCACCTGTAAACGTCCATGTCCAAGAAGTAGGATTATAGATAGAAAGATCGGTAAATGTAACTGTTTGCCCTTCAAGAATATTAACAGAACTTGCGATAAAATCAGCTTGAGGTGCCCAATTCAATGTTGCTGAAACACAATTCATTGCTTGAAAAGCGTTAATTCTTCCAGCACCCAACTCTCCAACATACGATGGGTTTGCCGATTCAATATCATCAGCTGTAGATAATATACATGTTTTTACATCTTCAGGAGACAAACTAGGGTTAAGAGAAAGCATGAGACCCGCTAACCCAGCCACCATAGGACTCGCCATAGATGTTCCTTGTTTGATTTGATAACCACCGCCAGGAACAGTTGAGTATATAGCGCTTCCTGGTGCAGAGACATCAATCCAAGCACCATAATTTGAAAATGAAGATTTACTATCTCCAAACGTAGTGGATGCCACTGCGATCACCTCTGGGTAACCAGCAGGATAGAAAACAGACGAAACGTTATCATTACCTGCTGCTGCCACCAAAACGATTCCTTGATTGGAGGCATACGTAATGATATTTTGACCAGTCGTTGATGATCCGCCTCCACCCCAAGACATATTGATGACATCAGCACCAGCTGCAACGGAATAAAGCACTCCTTCATATCCGTGGGTCACGAAACTAGCAGAATTCGTCGATTTCACCGGTAAGAGGGTCAAATTGTGACCAATTGACGCTACTCCAACGCCATTATTTGTGGCAGCACCGGAAATTCCAGCAACATGAGTACCGTGATCATAACTTGATACAGGTGCATCTGGATTCGGGTTATTGTCGTTATTCGCCACGTCAAACCCATTCACATCGTCAACATAACCGTTGTTATCGTCATCAATTCCATTTCCAGGAATCTCACCAGTATTTGTCCAAATCACAGGTGCTAAATCCGGGTGTGTAATCTCAACGGCGTCGTCCACAATGGCAACCTTTACATCCGCATTACCCAGAGACACATCCCATGCTGTGGTAGCATTCACTTGAAAAAGATTCCATTGAGTTGAACTGTTATAACTAGGATCATTCGGAGTAATTGTTTTTTTCAATAGAGGAATTCGCTCAGCATAGACCACTTGGGGATGACGACTCAACGCAGCAATCAAATCATCTACGGCATAGATATCTTCAATTTCAATTCTAAGAATATTCTTTAATTTCTCATCACGAATATAATGAAACGGCTTTTTGAGTGCCTTAATCTTATGTCCACTAATCAATTCCTTGAAAGGTAACTCACTCGGCAAAACAAAAGCTCCATCCCTTACCGAACCATTTAAGCTAGCAGAAGGATAATTTAAGGCGGTTGACTTAAGATTTACCCAAATTGCACCATCTAGATAGTCCGGATGGACGGCTTGTCCTATCGCTATGTAGGATAAAACTAAAGCGCAAATAGAAAGTATTCGTTTTTTCATAGTATTAATGGTTTAGACGAGCAAGTTCTTGCTATTTATTGAAATAAACAAGGAAATGACTTTAAAAAAAAGGAAAAATTAAAGCGGCCTTCAAGTCCCACAGAACTACTTTAACCTTCTCAATATCAATCTCCAACACCAATAACAAGATAAACCTGTGCATCCTATTGATGATCATTCCACCTCTTTCTCACAAAAAACATTATTAAGGGTTCTTTACGTGAATATGGACTTACGATGAGGCTTTCTTAGAGGAATGGCCAAAAAAAAAGAGCGAGATGATTGATCTATCTCGCTCTTTTATTTCAAGCTCCCCCTCTTGGGCTCGAACCAAGGACCCTCTGATTAACAGTCAGATGCTCTAACCAACTGAGCTAAGGAGGAGTGTTGACTTCAACAATCACTAAATTTCTTTAGCGAATGCAAATATAATTATTTAATAAATCACTGCAAGAAAAAAATAAAAAAAGTAAGAAACATTTTTATTGATCTTTCCTACCTCTTAAAAATCAAAGAATTAATCCAGCTCAATTTTGGAAGTCAATACGGGGACACCAGATTTTATTGACAAGTTTTCCGTAATTGAACAGTTCAGCAACCTCGCTAGTCCTCGTCTTCCATGCCTTTCGGTTGCAACAAGATCCGCGTGAATAAGTTCCGCAAACTCGTTAATGCCTTCTTGAACATTTTCAGCATTGAAAACATGACATTCGTAATTCTCAATCCCCTGATATTTGGCAAATTCGTCCATAATTTCTAACAAGGGCTTCGAAAAATAAAAATCATCCCGCGTTACAATCCGAACCAAGTGAAGCTTCGCAGAAAGCGACTCAACAATAGTTCTAATCTTAGTAAATGCCTCAGGGATTCCTAAATCAAAGTCAGCCGAAAAAACAATGTTTTTCACATCAGAAATAGACACTTTCCCTCTACCAGTAAGGACAGGTATCTTCGATCTTCTCACCATTTTATCCGTATTACTTCCAATAAAAAATTGATTAATCATTCCCGAAGTACCGTGAGTCCCCACGACAATTAACTCTACGCCGATCTCACTCCCATATTCCTATGCTGCAGTAAAAATATCATCAAATTTCACTATTTCATACACAGTTAATCCCTTCAAGAATTCTTGACTCTTTAGAGCCACAAATTTTTCCTTAATAAAATTCAGGATAAACAAACCCTCTGTTAAATTTTGTGTATTCTGAAATGGAAGGATTCCCACTTCATGAGAATGTATATTTACTACGTGTAATAAATGAAATCCGCATCGCTTTTTCTTGCGATATTGGCAGCACACTTAACAGCATTCATTGAGAACAAAGAGAAATCAGCTAGGACCAAAATATGCTTCATAATTTACTTTTTTCGTATACGTACCCTACACGGTACACGTAAAAAATGATATACATCATATTTCGCGGATTAAGTGCTTTTCCTGATTCCTCTTAATTTATTTTTTGGCGCGAAGGAGCAATCCGAAATACAAGTCCTTTTGAGTTGTAGTTTGCATCCATAATTCACTCACATGACACTTGTTCTCACCAAAGAACAATCCCGATAGACCGGCTATATCTTCACTGCTTACTTTTGGAGTGTACGTATTCATAATCAGGCCTCCTTTATCAGCTACTAATTGGTATGCCAAATCAATAAGCTCCGGCAATTTATCCTCGATTTTCCATTTTTCATTTTTAACACCAACTCCCCAAGCAGGAGGATCCATAATAACCAAATCATAGGTATTACATCTTTTGACTTCGCGCTGTGCAAATTTCAATGCATCGTCATGCACCCATCGAATATCTTGCAAACCAGATAGCTCCATGTTTCGTTTTGCCCAAGAAATTAATTGTTTTACCGAATCAACATGCAATACCTCCCCACCGCTTGCACGGGCAACAGCAGAAGCCGCACCTGTATAAGCAAATAAGTTCAATACCCTCTTTCCTCCTGAGAAGTGTTCAGAAATGTGTTGCCAATTGACGGCCTGTTCAGGAAACAATCCAATATGCTTAAATTTCGTGAGTGCTAATTCAAATGTTAAGTTCTTATAACCTATGGTCCACACCTCAGGAGCATCAGGCTTCAACTTCTTCCACTTCCCAATACCCTTCTCATTCTCCTTATACTCCCAATGAGCAAGGTCATTCCACTTTGGAAAAGGCAATCCCGATTTAAAATACGCTTGCAATTCAGGGCGAATTGTGATGACATTTCCCCATCGTTCAAGTTTTTTTCCACCTCCCGCATCGATAAGCTCATAATCTTTCCAGCCCTTGGTATACAGCTTCTCCATTACTCATCTTTTTCGTTTGACAATAGTTTCTCTGCCTCTACCAATTCATTAAAAAATTCTTCTCCGAAACCTCTAATGATTGGTGCTTTCAAGAATCTGTATACAGGAATATTCAATTTTTCTCCGCACGAACAAGCTGGCTTACAAATATCAATTTCTTCGAAGTTAACAGCCGTAAATTGAGTATATTCCTTGACTCTAATCGGAAATAACTCACAGGACAAAGGTTTCTTCCATTTTATTTCCTTATCGTAATAAGCCTTCTCAATACCACATTTCGCAGTACCGTCTTCCTCAAACACCGTAAAAGCGCAAGCACCGCCGTCCATCAAAGTTGTTACAGGATCGTTATCCTCATCCATGTAAAATACACCCGTGTTTTCAACCGCTTCAATACCTTTTTCAGTCATATATGGCTTAACCTTTTCCAAAATCGACTCTAGCATTGATATTTCTGCTAAGGTAACTGGCGCTCCAGCATCTCCTTCTACACAACAAGCCCCTTTGCATGCATTTAAGTCGCAAACGAAACGCCTCTCTAATAAACTTGCTGAAACTAATTTATTTCCTATTTCTACAATCATTGATGCAAAGATACACTTTATTCCATGTTGTATTATGCCTCAATTTTAGGAGATATATTCATTCTAAATCCTTTCAAAATCAACAGCTGCAGCTTTTAGTTGGCTCCATTCTTCATTAGAGAATTCATCCAATGTTAATACACGCCCCTTTTTCTCCTAAACCAATAATTGAAATTTTCATTGCTATATCCATCATTCATATCTAAAGTAGAACATCTGAGAAAGTAAAAAAATGAGTTTTATCAATCCATTAGTTCTTTCACCAAATCCCAGATACTTTCACCACAAAAAAAACGGGCATCCAGGAAGATGTACGTTTCAAACAAATTAATCGTAAACTAACCAAGGTAGGTTTTCAGCATTTTACTTCTTGAATTATGCTTTAACCTTCTAATTGCTTTTTCTTTGATTTGCCGCACACGCTCTCGGGTAAGGTCAAATCGTGCCCCGATTTCATCCAAGCTCATCGGAGAATAACCGTCTAATCCAAAAAATAACTTCACGACATCTCCTTCTCTAGGAGTTAGTGTTGAAATTGATCGGTTAATTTCTTTCTTGAGCGAATCATTCATTAAATTCAGCTCAGGAGTGGGTAACGTATTTATTTGCAGTACGTCATACATGCTCGAACTTGATTCATCGTCATCTCGCAATGGCGCATCCATAGAAACGTGTCGACCAGCAGATGCCAATGCTTGTTTCACTTCGGCCGTTGATACTTCAAGCGCTTCTGCTAATTCATCTGCACTTGGAGCTCTCTCTAAACGTTGTTCAAGTTCAGAATATGCTTTATTAATTTTAGAAATTGAACCAATTTTGTTTAATGGTAACCTCACAATTCTAGCTTGCTCGGCTAATGCTTGTAATATAGATTGACGTATCCACCAAACGGCATAGGAAATAAATTTAAACCCTCGCGTTTCATCAAAACGTTGTGCCGCCTTAATCAAACCAAGATTACCTTCATTGATTAAATCTGGAAGCGTAAGTCCTTGATTTTGGTACTGTTTAGCAACCGAAACAACAAAACGTAAATTGGCCCGTGTTAAGCGATCCAATGCTTTTTGGTCGCCCATTCGAATGCGCTGTGCAAGCACTACTTCTTCCTCCGCCGAAATAAGTTCCACACGACCAATTTCCAACAGATACTTGTCTAACGAAGCGTTTTCTCTATTGGTAACTTGTTTTGAAATTTTTAGTTGTCTCATGCCTAACAAAGTTTAAATCAACAGTGAAAGACTAACAATAATCATCCCTTCACATTCTGTTAGACGTAATTTTCACTAAAAAGTTGGCTTTCTTTATTTTTTTTGTTCGAAATCTTTTCAACCACCTCCAATAAACAGATTGACTTTAGACAAAGCGCGGCATAACTCTACTCAATTTAACTAAGATTGATCCACTCAGCGATTACCTTTCTGATAATCTGCCAAGAACTGGGCCAAGCCACTATCCGTAAGTGGGTGATTTGCTAACTGCAAAATTGCCTTCAATGGCCCCGTCATTACGTCAGCTCCAATTTCAGCACAATCCATAATATGCATAGGGTGGCGAACGGATGCTGCTAATATCTGAGTGTCAAAAGCGTAATTATCAAAAACACGTCGGATTTGCGCAATCAACCCTATCCCATCTGCCGATATATCGTCTAATCGACCGACGAAAGGCGATACATAAGTTGCTCCTGCCTTGGCAGCCAGCAACGCCTGTCCTGCAGAGAATATAAGTGTACAATTCGTTCGGATTTTGTGCTCCGAAAAATAGTTAATTGCCTTTATCCCATCTATCGTCATGGGTATTTTAACCACGATGTTATCATGAAGATTTGCTAAGAAATTTCCTTCTTCAATCATTCCTTTGTAATCTGTCGCAATGACCTCTGCAGAAACAGGGCCATTTACAATATGACAGATATCTCTATAATGCTTCAGAATATTCTCTTTCCCAGTAATATTCTCCTTCGCCATTAGTGATGGATTGGTGGTCACGCCATCCAAAATCCCTATATCATTCGCTTCTTTAATTTCTGCAAGGTTCGCTGTATCGATAAAAAACTTCATACCATATTTCTATTTGTTACGAAAATAATTTTTTTTTACAAGAAACACTGTAATTACCAACTAAATCCAACAGAAAGACGTTACATGATGAAGAATACATTTTGTTTCCAAAAACAATAAGCGTAAATTGCAAAAGGAAGATAAAATAAAGACGTTGGGGAAATACACTAATATAACGGTGGAATTAATTTCTGAGTGTGCGAACAACGATCGCAAAGCTCAGGAAACGTTATATGAGGTCTGCTTTCGTTTTCTTATGCCGTTGTGCATGCGGTACAACACCAATGAAGAAGATGCGCGTGCCACCTTCAACATCGGGTTCATGAAAATTTTAAAAAATATTGGTTCTATAGAGCCAGAAATAGGCTCTTTTATTGCCTGGTCTAGGAGAATAATGAACAATACACTCATTGATGAATACCGAAAAAACAAAAACTATAAAGAACGTGTAACTAGTCGAGAGCACGATCGTGAATTGGAATTTCATTCGAACAACACATCGAATCAGGCTTATAATGATTTTAATGAAAATAGTGTTTTAAGGTTACTTGAGTACCTTAAACCTGCTACGAAACAGGTATTTGTTTTGTATGTAATTGAAGGTTACAATCACCGGGAAATAGGCGATTTACTTAAGATGTCTGAAGGAACATCTAAGTGGCATTTATCAACAGCTCGAAAAGAACTTCAAGCATTGCTTGAACAACAAGAAAAGAACAATAGGTCACGTATTGCAATATGAATTTGAACGACCAACATATCGACGATTTATTTCGTAAGGCTGCAGACACTTCAAAAAGCCCTGCTTACAACCCAAGTTATTGGAGTGAAATGGAGCAATTGTTGAATGCCGAACGTAAGAGTAGAAAAGGATTGATTGCTTGGTCCGTATTCGGTATGATCTTATTGTTTGGTCTTCTTTCCACGGCGGTAACCATTGATCGCGAACATCCTTTAACCTATGCAAAAATAGGCCTTAGCGTTGAGCTGAACCCTGATTATCTTTTAGAAATAAAAAGTGATTTTGAGGAATTTATTGCTTCACAAAAAGTCATTTCATCAGAAGCTCCCTCGATTAATCCTTTTGTTATTCCACATATTAAACTCTCAGCTGAGCAAAAATCTGCAAACGAACCTAATAAGATACACCAAACTAATAAAGCTCTTACTTCGAATCCATTAACGGTTAGATCGATTGAAATTGACAAACTCACCTCTAACAATTTAACAGAATTACCCAATACTTACACTTCAGGAATTGAGGAGCTTGGTGCCTTTTCTAAACTAACATCATTTACTCGACAGCTTCCCGCTTTCAGTCCTTTCTGCAATACCTTTGAAGTTGGAACTGGTCTTTCCCAAGCATATGCGGAGAACTCTCAAAATCCAAGAATTTTAAGTGTTGAATGGAAATTAAACTATAAAATGAATCGCTTTGAGCTCAGTTCTGGATTAGGTCTAACTTTAGAAAAAAATCCAGGTATAACTGTTTCGGAACGAGCGAGAGTGTATGGTTTTGGGGTAACTAATTTTGAAAATAGCCTGAACTATAAAACACTTTTAGATATCTCTATTCCAGTTCAACTCGCTGTTATACATCGAAAAAATAAATTTGGTGCTGGACTCCAGCTTCGATTCTTAGCGAATTCTTCGATGTTATTTGAATCCAAAGCAAACGGTGAAACTATGGAAGCAAAAAACTTAAGCGGCTTGACTACTGGACTGAACCCGCTGAATGTTGATACATATGTATTCTATGAACGAGGTTTGTCTGAAAACATTCAAATCGGTGCGAGATTAACTCAACAACTAACTTCTCGAATTGCGAATGACCAGTACTTTAACAACTTGTATAGAAAGAGTGTGATGAACGCACAGATTTATTTTAAATACACGCTTTTTAATTGATAAATGAGATATATTGCTTACATAATTTTTCCATTACTTTTTGTATCATGTGAGAAAGAAGTTTTACCTGAACTCCCCCCTAACAATAGTCCCATTTTTTCAATTGAGGGGAATATCGATGGTCAACAAGTTACAGTTTCTGCAGGAGATAATGACTATTTCATGCACTCTGAGAACTTTTTATTACGTGGTGTTACACAATGGAAAGGAACACTTGCTAACAACCAAAGCTCCTTCGAGTTAATTTTGAGCGATGGAATAGTTGACGTACCAAATTCTACCTACGATATATCAACTTCAAATTACCTTTCATTTACTGAGATTCCTACTACCCCATTGCTAACCCTCCATAAAAACCAGTTCTCAAATAGTGAATACATTCAATCGATCAGTTGGGTTGTCAATGGAGAGCTTTATTCAAGTCCTGATTCATTAACGATTTATGAACCAGGGAAATACTCGATTTGTGCCACTATAACTTTCTATAATCAGACCCAAGCAACAAGTTGTAACGAGCTCATACTAGGATACGACAGAAATGCGAAAGGCACCCTTAAGTTCATCCTTGGTCAAAATGATAACTTAATTGCGTTTTTTGACACTCCTGAATATGAAATTGATCACGTGGAATGGTACTATAATGACTCATTAATAAGCGCAAATAAAGTTAATCTCTCCACTCATATGAACACCAACACATGCCACCTTCGCGGCGTAGTGCATTATGCGAATGGAGTTGTACGCAGTCGCGCCGTTCATATCGACAAATTGTCTCAAGAACACTATATTCAAGACCTTACCTCTTTCGAAGATCAAACCAGTACGAGTTGGGATTTTAAATTACGCATGCACATCAACCACAATGGACAACATTATCGAAGCATTGAGAGTACTACTTTAGCTACTCAATTAGAAATTATTTCAATCAGTGAGTTCGGTTACAACAGCAATGGAGATAAAGTAATGCTCGTTCGCGGACATATTACCGCACCATTCTATCACGAGGAGAGTGAAACAATTGTGAATACGGATCTCACAATAAGCTTCGCCTTACCTTACAAATAATCCTTACATTTGCATAAATTCTACTACTATGCGTAAACTAGGATTTCTATTGAGCTTCTATTGGAGTTTCACATCTATTGGTCAGATTACACTTGAAAGTACAGACTACCTTCAAGCTGGGGATACAGTGCGACTATCGCAAGCAACGGATGCTGCCACAGACTTCACCTCTACAGGTATGAATTCCGTTTGGGACTTCTCCTATTTACAAGCGGAAACACAAACACTTGTGGATCCATATTTAGTAGCCAATGCGGGGTTCTTAATTCAAATGCGATTTGGAAATTTTGCTCCAGTCGAATATATGTCAGACTACTATTCCTCATTTTCAGGACTGCCATTTGATCAATTTGGGTCTTTTCTTCCCGTTAACATTGAAGACGTATTTCGATTTACGAAAATCACTCAGGACTCAATTTCATACACTGGTTACTCAATGCTCGTAGATGGTAATGAAGTTCCTTTTCAATCTGACACAATTGAAGTAGCGATGAAATATCCCATGAGTTTTGGTGATGCCTATAGTGGTCGGGCATACTCGAAAGTAGATTTTAACCCAATATTCAATGGGATTTTCATTCAATACCGACAACGAGAAACAGTGGTTGACGGTTATGGTTCTTTAATCACACCTTACGGAAGCTTCAATACCATTCGCGTTAAACACACCATTCAAGAACTCGATTCACTCTATGCAGATTTATTCGGTTTTGCCACGTGGATTCCTCTGCAATTGCCCACGCAAAACATTTATGAATGGTGGGCTAAAGATGAACTCGTACCAGTTATGAAAATTGAAACCCAACTCATTAATGGAGACGAAGTGGTTTCACTCATTGAATACAAAGACACGTATTTAGGACTTACGAATTCCCTATTTTCTAATGATATAAACTTCGAATTATACCCTAACCCAAGCAATGACGAACTTTACATTGAGGCTGAAATGGCTATACAATCGATTACTATTTATAGCGCAGATGGTAGACGTATAATAGAAGAAGTGGGGAATTTGGACACAAAACTCAGAATTGACACATCTTCAATTGAAGGAGGAAACTATATCGTTCTTGTCACAACTAAGGCAGGGCAAAAGATGGAGCGAATCTTAATTCAACACTAAGTAATCGTGTTGCAGGTATTTAATTTCCTTATATAAAAATTAGCCCTATCTTTACAAAAAGGTAAATCAGTTTGTCGCTGTTCGTCATGACGAAAAGAGGAAAGTCCGGGCAGTACAGAGCACCGTACTTCTTAACGAGAAGGTCTTCATATGTAATGTATGAGGAACAGAAAGTGCCACAGAAATTATACCGCCTGTCCTATGACGGGTAAGGGTGAAAAGGCGAGGTAAGAGCTCACCGCAGCTTTAGTGATAAAGTTGGCAGGGTAAACCTTACGGACTGAAAGACCATGTAAACCGGGGATTCTCACTTATGGGAAAGAGGGCTGCTCGCTTGACTCGGAGGGTAGGTCGATGGATTCCAACTGTGAAGTTGGAGCTAGATAAATGACAGACAACTCAGGCAACTGAGTTAACAGAACCCGGCTTATGATTTACCTTTTTATTTTTCTTCGTCCCTACAAGAGGCACCTTCATACGATTCTGCTCGGTAATTAATTGTTCAGCCGAACATCCAATAAAATCAAACGTTTTTTTACCATACTAAACGAACGAGAACAATCGTAAACTTTAATTTTCCGAAGAGCGAGACAGTTTTAAAAGCCACTCCATTTAGCGGAGTAATGATTTTCTTTCCCTGTAATGGGTTATTGATCAGTATACCAGAAAGAAAATAACCACCGGAAATTCTCGCTCCCAATAGTGTAAGCCCCACTAGGGAACTAGTTAACAACGAAAAAAATAGAAATTTCGAGAAATACGTCTCAACCAAAAGATGAATACCAATCGCAAAACACAAAAAACAAAGTCCGACAAGACCAAAATAAACAACTTTTATCCATAAAAATGAGCTATTCATCTGGCATACTATTTCATTTTCATCTTCAATAATGTATTAAACTTCTCTGGTTCAAAGCAATTCTTTTTCAACTCCCAATCAAACTCGTTAGTTACAGACAATTCATGCATGAATGATTAAACAGTATTCACACCTTTTTTCCGAATCATTCTCCGTTAATTTCATACTTTTGTAATCCAAAAAAAATCATTTATATGAGTGCGTCAAGTAAATCTTCCCCCAATAAAAAAGTTCAACAGCTACTACTAGACATTCAAAATGGAGACGCATCAAAGGTCATTAAGGCGATAAAAGCACTTGAAGCACATGGAAACACTTCTGCACTTGAGCCGCTTATAAACTATTGGAAGAATGTCACTGACCCTTCTTTAGATCGTGAACTCGGAGAGTTTTTTGCAGCGCTAAAAGACACAGACTCACGTCATCCAATTATGAAAATGCTGGAGGAGGATGAAGATACTGAATTCAGAATTAAATTACTAACAGCTATTTGGAATTGCAAAGTTGATTACTCTGATTATTTAGCTGAATTTGTTCAAATTGCGGCCGACGGTACTTTTATGGAAACCTTAGAATGCCTAACAATTATTGAAAATTTAGACGGTCCATTTGAGGAAGAACAGTTTTTCGAATCACAAATTGCTTTGAAAAGTTACCTTGATCAGCGCGAGAATGGTGACGACCAAAAAGCTCAATTAATGAGTGAAATTGCCGTAATCATCAAAGACCTCGAAAGTAATGATATTGACTTTTAGAAAAGACCATTAATTTCTGCGTCAATGGAACTAATGATTTTTCCTAAATCCTCGGGATTCTCATTATAGTTGTTGTTATCAACATCTACAATCAGTAATTTTCCTTTATCATATGTACTGATCCATGCTTCATAACGCTCGTTAAGCCGTTTCAAGTAATCTAAGCGAATACTCTCTTCATAATTCCTACCACGTGTTTGAATTTGATTGACCAACGTTGGAACACTTGCTCTCAAATAGATTAACAAATCTGGCGCTGATACGAAGGATTCGATGAGGCTGAACAATGAAAAATAATTTTCAAAATCACGTGTCGTCATTAACCCCATGGAGTGAAGATTGGGCGCGAAAATAAAAGCATCCTCGTAAATCGTTCTATCCTGAATGACGATTTTATCGCTCTGCTGTTTAATCTCCTGGATTTGAGTAAACCGATTATTTAAATAATACACCTGAAGGTTAAACGACCATCGCTGCATATCTTCATAGAAGTCATTCAAATATGGATTGTGTTCTACATCCTCAAAATGCATTTCCCAACCATAATGTTTTCCCAATAACCCCGTTAACGTAGTTTTTCCCGAACCTATATTTCCAGCTACAGCAATATGCATGACTTATTTATTTAGATGGACTAAAATACAAATAAAGTACAGATAGCCGACGAAACCACCTTATTTTAATAAATATTTTTTAATGCCCTCAGCGGTTCTTAAGTAAATCGATTCTCCGACAATTCGAAAATCAATCACTTCATTATCAGGTAAGCGAAAGAGTATTTCATCTCGACTCCGCACATCGAATCTAACCAAGGCCTCCGTTGTCAAATAAAATACAAATCCTTTAACTAAGGATACGCTCATAGCTCCACCTGTCTCTACCAAATCAATCAATGTACCATAGTAGTCGAAGAGATAAATGCCTTTGCTCCTATCAAGGACAAGCAAGGTGTTTTCCATTTCACGAAGATCGTTTACTACCAATTCTCCCATAATACCCGCCAAATTTTCGATTACCATGGGTTGATGCTGCATTTCATCAAAGAGCATTAGCTTAGAATTATCTGTATCGTACACCCAGTAACGATTTGACTGAGCGGAATAACTCGCATTCGTGCTATATGAAACATTAGACCCACTTAAATCATGTACCGATTGATGAAATGTCAATGTATTATCCAAGAAGGCAATGGCTTGCTGCTCCTCCGAAAAAATAAGCGTCTTTAAGGCGTGCCTTGCATCTATGATCTGAATTGCCCCGACTCCTTTTAGGCTTTGCCGAAACATAACTCGAAAATTAGAGTCGAGTTTTATTAACACATCCTTCTTAGAATATATAACCTTTCCCATAGGATCTACGTCCCAGCTGTCAATGTCCTTAGCAGGAAAAGATTGTACTAACCTCCATTCTTGCGCGGAAAGCAACGTAAATAGAAAGAAACTAAACAAGCACAAGAATATTCGATTCATACTTCTTATTTATCAAACATCATACCCTCTTCTAACGCCATAATATCCTCAAATATTACTCGATTATTCGATAGTCTCGGAACCTTATGTTGACCGCCCAGCTTCCCTTTCTGCTTTAGCCATCGGTCAAAACAACCCTGTTTGGCTTGATGAACAATAGGAACATTCAAAGACAAGTTATTGGTTCGCTTCGCGTCATAATCAGAATTGACTTCACGTAATTTCTGATCTAATGCTTCTACAAAATGCTCCATATCCTGAGGAGGGGTAGAAAACTCAATAAGCCACTCATGACCTCCTTGGGCAGCATTTTCCATGTAAATTGGACAGGCCGTATAATCGCGAATCTCCGAATCTGACTGCTTGCAAGCAAAAGCGATCGCCTCATCTGCATTCTCTATAACCATTTCTTCTCCAAATGTGTTAATGAAGTGCTTTGTTCTACCCGTAACCTTAACACGGAACGGGTACAAACTTGTGAATTTAACCGTATCTCCAATAATATAACGCCATAATCCGCCATTTGTTGAAATAACCACGGCATAGTTTTTATCCAATTCAACCTCTGCAAGACCTACGCAAACTTTCGAATCAATTCCATCGAAGGCTTCCATAGGAATAAATTCAAAAAATATTCCATAATCCAACATTAACAACAAGTCGCCATCTTGATGGTCTTGAATGGCGAAAAAACCTTCTGAAGCGTTGTAGGACTCTAAATAATGCATGGAAGAAGAAGGAATAATTCGCTCGAATTCCTTGCGATAAGGTTCGAAGCTTACTCCTCCGTGCATGAATAGCTCTAGATTTGGCCAAACATCTAAGATCGATTCTTTTTGTTTTAATTCCAGAATACGATTTAACAAAACTAAGGTCCAACTGGGAACCCCAGACATACTTGTTACATCTTCATTCATTGTAGAGATGGCCAATTTATCAATCTTCTCTTCCCAATTGCTCATTAGGGCAATTTCCTTAGAGGGCGTCCGCTTAATCTCTGCCCACCAAGGGAGATTTTTCATAATAATTGCGGATAAATCTCCCGTATAACTATCCGGACGCACTTGATGATAATCTGCTGAACCACCAACAACCAAGTGTTTTCCATTGTACAATTTAGTAGTCGGATATAGCTTATAATTAATTGCTAATAAATCCTTCCCACCTTTATAGTGACAGTCCTCTAGGGAGTCTTTGGTAACTGGAATATATTTACTTCGATCAGAAGTTGTTCCTGAGCTTTTCGCAAACCAACGCGTTTCTCCTGGCCATAGGACAGATGTTTCTCCATTGACCGCCCGATCAATCCAAGACTTAATTTCCTCATATGTATGCAGAGGAACACGTTGCTTATAGTCTTCGTAGGATTGAATCCCATCCAATTGATAGTGCTGACCAAAGACGGTTGAGCGCCCCTGTTCCACCAAACGTTCAAACCATTCCATTTGAACCTCAACAGGATGCTTCTTAAATAAATCAATCTGATGATTTCGCTTTTTCAGTAACCACCCGAAAATCGCATTAAACGCCATTGAAAAAGGTATTTAAATTGTTTCTTTTTATAAATCTTGTTAAAGGTACGAAAAAAACATATTTCGCTTCCAACCTTTTCGGGTTTCCAAACGTTATGTATCTGAATTTCTGGTTGGTTTATTATTGGTTTAAAAGTGGTGCTTCCTGGCGCCACTTTTTTTTATACTGGGATTAATTGAAATCCCTTATGCTTCTTTCTTTCTCCGAGATAGAAGTCTATACGTCCAAGTGCCAGTCCTGCCCAACCGACTTGATTAATAAGCACAAGACTTCCGGCTAGATTCTTCGTATAGCTTGGCTTATCTAGAAATGTGTGCGTATGACCACCAATGATTAGGTCAATATTCTCTGTAGCTGATGCCAGCACTATATCTGAAACTTTATTCTGACGATATTGATAGCCTAAATGGGAAAGGCAAATCACTAAATCACACTCCTCTTCCATACGTAAGTGTCTTGCTTGTCTGTTCGCCATTTCAATAGGATCAAGATAGCGCGTCTCCCCGTAATTTGCTTTCATAATTAAACCTTCCAACTCCACACCAAGTCCAAAAACACCTACTTTAATATCTTCTTTCAAAAATGTCATATATGGAAGCGTCTCATCGCGCAATTCGGTGTTTGAAAAATCATAATTACTGCATACGAAAGGAAAGTTTGCATATCGTTTAGCATTCAGAAAACCGTCGAGTCCGATATCGAAATCATGATTTCCCATTGTGGCGCAATCGTAACCAAGCATCGACATCAATTTCATTTCCAAGGTTCCGTTAAACTTATTAAAATAGGGCGTTCCTTGAAAAATATCTCCTGCATCAAAAAGCAATACGTTCTTTTCTTCTCTACGAATCTGTTGAATGAGCGTATGTCGAAGAGCAACCCCTCCTCTTCCAGGAAAAGTCGCATGAGTTACTGGAAACGTCTCAATATTCGAATGAGTATCATTCGTATGCAGAATGGTGATTTTCCGAAGAGAATCCGGTCTTTTAGGATCAGCCAATACCGAAGGACTCAAGGCCACCCCTGCTCCTAAGACGGCACTCTGTTGTAGAAATTTTCTTCGTTCCATTATTCCTGCGTTTCAAATCTAATACGCCCATTCACCAAAGGAACTATGGTATCTGTCGCTTCAACATATTCAATGATGATGTCTCTCAACAATTTAGGATGGTCTATTTTTGAAATCGGATGCTTGAAAAAATCCATATTATCCCCTCCCAGCGCTAAATAGTTACTGGTAACAACAGTGATCACTTCATAATTACCAATACCTACGAGCTGATCATTCGTTACTTCAAATCCTGAGATAGGTTCGCCACCTGATTGTTTTAAATAAGCATGTATTTCCGGAAGTACTGAACGATTTAATTTAAGCACAACTAATGTATTATCGAACGGCATCAATTTATAAATATCACCAACGGTCACCGGACCTGCGCTGATGGGAGAACGGAGCCCACCATGGTTTAATAGACAAATGGGGTGCTCTGTTACATCTACAAGTTCATGATCCAATGCGTAATGAAGAGATAAATCAGCTAATAAATTCCCAAGTGCTCCCTCTGGACGTGCTCGCTCAAAATTAGCAGTTGCAAAACCAATCACTTGACTCATCTCCAATTCTAAAGAGTCTCCGTAAGGGGCGACAAAAGCCTCTACTTCTTTAGATGGCTGAACATAATTATTCGATACTACTATTTCACTGCGATGGACGTATCTTTTGGAAACAGAAGAGCAGGCCCAAAGACCTGCTCCAATGATTATAAAGATACCGTAACCAATACTCTTCATTGATACAACTTATTGTACAATCAACTTACGTTGTGCATTTCCAGTAGCTGTAGCAACATTCACAATGTAGGTTCCAGCGGTCAAATCTGCCGTAATAACTTCTACGAGGTTAGCAGCAGAAGTCGACAAATACACCTGCCGTCCTGTCATATCTGTAATTGATAAACGCTCTATCACTTGTCCATTCACTTGAACATAAACGATATCATCTGATGGGTTTGGGAATACAACTAGCTGGTTGTCAATATCATTCTCGCTAACAGACAATTGGCATCCGACCGCATCGTAACTCATGTTTGAGAAATCAATGTAACATGCAAAATCTACACTATCAATGAACGGATTTCTGTTACCTTGAGTATCAAAAATTAATTCATGACGCGCAATTTCATAAGAGTCAGGAAGATCACCAAAATGCCAAGACTTAAGCACCTCTTGACTTTGCAGAATTGAAGATTGATTAAAGTTAGGAGGTAATTGCCAGCTATATCCTCCTTCATTATTGTAGGCAACAGCCATATAGAACATAGCGCGTGCAGCATTTCCTTTGTTAGCGTCTCTTGGCTCGTATAATAAAGCCCCATTCGGTCCATATCCAACAGACCCTTCCAAGTAATTATACACCGTATTTCCAGTAATCTCTCCTAATGGAAGGTTGCTACGTGGAGTATTTGCCTTCGTTAAATTCGCAGGATACAAGTTATGATAGTCTGTATATTCAGGTTGCTCTGGGTTATCAGCTGGGAAAGTAGCCATCCAGGAATGTGCATAAGTATGCTCACGAGAGTATCCTGTGGCCGTCCAATCAAAAGGACCCGCAAATACAAATCGTTCACCGGAGTAGGCACATTCAACTAAAGACTCACCGTTAATCGTATCGCGAATTTCAAATTGGTCCATCACTATTGTCTTGTACAAGAAATACGAATAAAATTGATGTGGATTAATTAATGCTGTCAAATCATCTACAAGCGTTGTAGAAGAGCTATTGATTCCGTTATAATAGGTACCAATGTTGCTGCCTGTAGAAGTGACATCGTTGGAAACGACCTGTCCCTCAGCGTAATTAACATAGTTACCAAAACCATTGTATGCATATACTGCAAAATGGTAATTTTTATCCGCTCGGATTCCACGAGGAGTAAAAGAAGTTCCTGGACCAACATAAGCTACTTGTCCATCTCCTACAAGATCTCCTCTTAAGTATTCAACCCCGTCGGTAGGTGCAGATGATGGAGCACTACCTTCTTTCCATACTACTAAGTAATTTTCTGCATCCGCCGAAGGCGCATAACTAGCACTCAAAGTATATGCTTTTACATTAGAAAATGTCAATGCTGAAGCTCCTGAACTTGGCTCAGTAGCTAAACCGTCGTTCCCAATCGCATATAAGTTCAAAGTAAATATCGGTACGTCTGGGTCATCAGACTCAATGGACAAGACTCCTGTACGCGAACCATTACCTTGTGCATTGAATGTAATTTCATTATTAGTCTGACTAAAACCAGCTATAGCTCCAGGAACTATGTTTACTGAAAAATCTCCGCTAGAAGGACCTGTAATAGTGAAGTTGGAAACAGTTAAATTGTTTGTCCCAATGTTTTTAATAGTCAATGGTGTTGTGATCGTTGTACCAATGAAAGCAGTACTTCCATTCAAAACACTTACACCATTTACCTCAACATCAATTTTTTTGTCTGGTGCCGCATATGGAAAGATATCGTTAGCATCTCTTGGAATAACTTGATAGGTTGCATTAAATTGACTATGCAAAGCAACAAGCGATTGAGGTCCGGAAGGAATTGGCGTTCCAACCAAGTTAGTTCCAGAGTAAACGCGTAACTGACCAGTATTCGTCCCGTCGGTAAAGTTATAGTTCGTATTTCCAGCAAATGTACCTCCAGCGTCGGGGAAAGTAATATTGTCAAACTGCACCAAACGTCCTTCAAACGTTTCACCCATATTCGCAATGGAAATTACCCAGGGAGCTACTTCTGAACCAACACCTTCATCCGTCCAGGAATTAATTGGGTCAATTTCTAAAAGTCCATTAAAATCCTTAATTACACCAGTTACAGTAACAGAGTCACCTCGTCCAACACTGTTAATTGTCGCACCATAAACAGGCAAACCTCCCGTTGCATCTTGGATATAACGAATAGGACCGAATTCTCCTGCATTGGAAGACACTCCTTTGATCGTTACTGTCTGCCCAACAGAAAAATTCTGTCGTGCATCATTTATGTTTGTTTGCGCGACTGCTACCGAAGCGAACGACACACTTAAAATAATTAATCCTTTTTTCATCTATCTTGTATTAAAACTAGTTTAAAATTCAAATCCTACGGAAAAGTTAAATCGTAGACCTTGTCCAAAAAATACGCCTGAAGAGGTTGCATCAAATGCACTTCCATTTTGGTTATTCCGCGCATCGGAAACATACATCACATTGGTTGCATTGAACAAGTTTGCCTTAAAATTAAGGTTTGATTTATCCATTTTGTGACGATAACCAGCACTAATGTCAATTAAACCGTAACCCGTTCCAAAAAAATTATTAAACGCGTTATGTGAATCATTGAAATTGTAATTCGTTATTCTCCAAGACTCACGACCGCCATTTCCATTAGCCACATTCAAACTGAACGGATCAAAATCACTATAGTATCGGTCGAAATAAGTATATCGAACACGCAAATATGCATTCTTCACAAACTCATACCTTACAGAAGCAGAGAAGGTTGTTTGTGCTGCGTCACCTACATGTACCCCGCGCGCATCAAACTCAAACTGAGTTCCAACAACATCAATTATCTCACTAGACTGCCAGGTCCAATCTCCAATAGAAATCATCCCCTCAAGAGAAACGCGTTTGTGAATTTTGTAGACTCCATCAAACTCAATCCCAATATGCAAAGCATCCATTCCATTAACATTCGCCCGGATAAATTGAGTTGGATCCTGTGGGTCAGGAACGGCTACCCCAAATGGGAACGGCTTATTTTGCCAATACGTAAAGTAACTATTTACATTAAAACTAAATTTCTTTGAACGGTATCCGTACCCCATTTCAAAGGCATAAATGTTCTCATTTAGAATTTCTGCAAAATATTCATTCGTATTGTTATCTATTACATTACTGAACTGAGGAGTTCTTGATAAGTACCCCAAATTCACAAAAAGATTAGAACGTTCCGTAACGTTAAAGTTAGCTCCAGATTTAATAGTGAATCCAGGAATCCATTTGTATTCCGTTTGATTGTATTGTAATTCGGGAGAATCATTATTATAAGTTCTTCCATCCACATTAAGTGTGTCAGTAGCACCAATATAATAGATAGAATCGTTCAGGTGCAACTCCTTTTGCTTATGATAGTCAATTCCTTTATATCCATTCACAACAGAAGATAAATTCACAAAAGCAGACCATCTTCCCTTGGAATACTCCGCTTGACCAAATCCACCGGCCCATTGAACGATTGCGTCACGGTGGTTATGGTAGGGCTGCCATCCTACTTTATCCCCTACTACTTTCATAGCGTTTGGATCATTTTGATCTTGGTTATTTACCCAATAATCACCTCCTAATAAATCACGCAACTCAGTGTAATGTTCCCCTACATAATAGCGATAATCTAAACCTCCTGAGAAATTCCATACTTCATTCATCTTATAATCAAACTGAGTCACTCCACCTATCCACATGTGATTATTGACGGAAGCTGTCAGCACCTGAGAGGATTTCAATAAAGTTGGATGATATGCCGGATCAGCTGTTGAATATTCCTGTCCAAATAATAATTTCACCTGGTTCGCACGGATTATCTCGTCCCAATCAACCAAGCCTTCATCATCTCGAATAATTGCTCCAGAGTTACGCAAACGCTCTCCCCCACCTCGACCAATTGAAAGGTAAGCCATAGTTGACCAAGAAAGTCGCTCATTGACCTTCCAGAAATCCTTGAAAGTTATTTGCGGTTTATGGTAATAATTTCTGCGTTCAGAACGTGCAATACGATTACCATTTTCGTCTGTTTGATATCCCCAGTGTTGATTGTGACGAATACCAAAATCTAGATTTTGAGCCGTATCAGAAACTTCGACACCTTGATTTCTGGCAAATTCCGAATTCCAGTATTTGATTGGCTGATTAAAACTCCGCTGACCATGCTCTTGAGGAGCGCCAAATGCACTTACTGAGAGCAAATGATCACCCATTTGTTTTTGAACTTTTAGATAATAGAAGGCTCCTCGAGTGAAGAGACCATCTACCCATCCATCTCCTTCCTTATAAGAACCTGAGAATAATACTCCCCATCCATTCTTAAGCTGCCCGGATTTATATGACAATGATGTGCGTAAGAAATTTCCAGCACCGTATTCTTGATTCACTTTAATTTGGCGTTTACCTCCAGTAGGTTGGGTTATGATGTTCATTGTTCCTCCCACAGAAGGCATAGCCAATTTGGTCGCACCTAATCCACGTTGTACCTGTATCTGATTCGTAATTTGATCCAATCCGAACCAATTACTCCAATATACCCATCCATTTTCCATGTCATTTACAGGAACACCATCAATCATCACACCGACATTTCGTTGGTTAAATCCTCGAATGGTAATACGCGCGTCTCCATCACCTCCACCTTGTTGCGTAGCATGCACACCGGGAGTAGAATTTAATAACATCGGTAACTCTTGCGACCCCAGCTGCTCATTAATATCTTGAGCAGTCAAACGACTCACGGCAACAGGCGTCTTTCGGTCTATCGCCAGCTGGCCAACTACCTCTACCTCTTCCATCTCTTGGGTATTTCCAAGTGAAAAATCTAGATTGACAGACGGCTGTTCTATCGTTACATACATTATAAGCGTGTCGTATAGCATCATCGATACACGCACTTTATAATCTCCATACGGAAGACCACTAATTGTATATGAACCATCAAAATCAGCCTTTGCTCTATATTCATCAGAAATGTATATATAAGCTCCGATTACCGCTTCTCCGGTTGAATGGTCTTTTACAATACCCGTTAAATTTCCCTTTTGACCTATTGTCAAAAGAGGAAGAAATAGTAAAATGAATAGGAATCTCATAAGTAGAAAAAAAGAAAAGGGAGACCTAAACCTCCCTTTTGATAACTATTTTACAATAACTCTGTTTGAAGAAACAACTCCTTCTACAGATCTAATATTTACTAGATAAACGCCTTTCTTTGCTCCCAAATCAATGTTCGCTAAAGCAGCCATGTTTACATTTTTATATACCACCTGACCTAATCCGTTGTATACTACAACCTCACGAATTCCCGATCCAGTTTTGATGGTGAATTGACCGGTTTCAGAAGGATTAGGATATATTTCAATCCCTTCAGATTCCGCTACAACCCCAGTAGACAATGTCTCGCAGTCACATGCATGAACACCTAAAGAGGACCAATTCCCTACGTTATACCCCAAATCTGTGTCAAAAACTACAGGTGGAATAGAATCGTGCTCCAACAACGGATCAAAGAAAGAAATCAATGGATTTGTTACTCCTTTAAGCACTGTTGCTTTACGAATCAAAGAGTGGTCAGTAGTTACAACAACACCAGCTCCAACATATGGAAAATCAGTAGACCAACCATTATAATCTGTAGGTCCTACCACACCAATATCAGGATCTTCTCCAATTTTCCCAAAAATGTCAATCGCCTGAGAAGTAGCAACATTTGCAGTAGTTCCCTTTGCTAAAACAACCGCATCATTACCATTAAAATACATGGCATTCGATACGTTGTAATCTGGACAATAGAAGCCGTCTGCTATTACCTGCAATGAATCCCATACCGGCGCCTCTTGACCTGTTCCCGCTGGATCTTGCTTATCAATAACTGCCACATATGTACTGTATGGCTGAATTGTTCCGGATAATTGAACAGCATTTGCAGCATTAGCAGATGTTGAACCGTTAGAATAGCGCACTATCATATATTGTCCTAGATTAATAGGTGCAGCTGTTGGATTGTAAATTTCCAATGCTTTGTTGTTTGACCAACCTTCTACGTACTCGGAGATAAAAAGGTCGCTGCAATCTTGTGAGATTGCAGAAGCTCCAAGAAGTAGGCTAACCGAAAGTAAAAATCGCTTCATATTATTTGTTTTGAGATTGTTTGCTCTGCTAGAGAACGAAAAAAAATAAGTACCCGTTTGGGGAAAGGCAGAAAAACTAAGTTTATCGTATCTTCATTTTTTTCTAGTTCTTATCTTTCTGTGGTTTCAGTAAACTGTGAACGTTTCTTCAAGGAGAACACAAAAAGATTCATGCTACAAAATTAAGTCATTTTAGCGGAAAATATATTATTGAATTATTAACAATCGATTAGTTTTCATGAACAATTTGAATTCTAGGTGACAAAACACACGTGTTTATTGCGGTAAATCAGCGCTTGAATACAATTCTTAAATCATCGAACGTTCCAAAGATTCAATTTCATCGTATTTTAGCATAAAAATATGTTATGGATTTCATTGAAGGAATAGAATGGCAGCTCATCGAATCGGGAATCGTTATTCTACTATATGTGCTATTGCGAACGGTTTTTCACGCAATGATTGACCGCGTTGGTCAATGACTCCTTTACCAAGCACCAAGAAGAAAATTAACTAAAAAAATCATTTCTATCCTTCTTTCTTTTATCAGTATTGGAGTACTTCTATTTATCTGGGGAGTTGATCAATCTGATTTACTCTTCTTCATATCCTCTATGCTAACCATTGTAGGTGTTGCATTCTTTGCGCAGTGGTCCATCATGTCGAACATTACTGCCACACTGATCATATTTTTCAATCATCCAGCTAAAATCGGAGATCATATCTCTATATTGGATAAAGAATATCAAATTGAAGGGACAATATCAGATATAGGTGTATTCTTTATGCTTATTACTACTAGCGATGGACACAAAGTATCTATCCCTAGTAATCTTTTTCTTCAAAAAATGGTTCGGCACGACTCTGGAAAGAAATAATACCACATCCATATATCACCTCCTAAAAAACAACCGAAAGGATTTCGTTATATTTGCTCCCGATGCGTCGATTCTTACTCATTCAAACAGCCTTTTTAGGAGATGTAATTCTCGCTACCCCTGTCTTATCAGAATTGAAACGTATATACCCTGACGCCCGCATCGATATTGTCGTTCGCAAAGGAAACGAACAGTTACTCGCCAACAATCCTCATCTACATACACTTTATATTTGGGATAAAAAAGAAGGGAAATATCGCTCATTATTCAAACTAATAAAAGCACTTCGGAAAAATAACTACCACGAAATAATTACTCTTCAACGATACTCTAGTGCTGCATTAATAACTCTTTTCGTTCATTCAAAGAAAAAAATAGGATTTTCCACTTCGAGTTGGAGTTGGGTGTACACTATGACAGTCCCTCACTCTTTGCAAGAAGGTCAGCATGAAGTAACACGGAACTTAAGTACCATTCAACATCATGGCGCAAAAGGATTAGCACGTCCCAAATTATTCCCAAGTAGAGAGGATTTTGAACATGTTTCCCACCTAAAAACAAAATCATATTTTTGTCTTGCACCAGCATCCGTTTGGTATACCAAACAGTTACCCAAAGTAAAATGGATAGAATTGGTCGATGAACTTTTAGGGAAAGGAAATATTTATCTACTAGGTGCACCAGGGGATGAAGAACTCTGTAAGGCGATTGCAACCAATCGAGAAGAGTGTACTGTCTTAGCAGGAAAGCTCACCTTACTTCAATCTGCTGCGCTTATGCGCGATGCTCAAATGAACTACGTCAACGACTCTGGACCGTTGCATATCGCCTCAGCAATGAATGCTCCGGTTCGCGCATTCTTTTGCTCAACGGTTCCTCAATTTGGATTTGGACCACTTTCAGAAGACTCCAAAGTAATTGAACCCGCCTCAGCCATCCCTTGCCGACCATGTGGGAATCATGGCCATAAAGCATGTCCTCAAGGCCACTTTAAATGCGGCAATGAAATAGATATTCCTTCGTTTAGTTAAAGAAGTCCCAACTTAAGCCAACTCTTATGAAAAATGGCATAATAGGAAAGTTAGGGTCAATTCGATACGTTTCTGGATTCCAAAAATAGTCGACATTTTCTGCACGAATAAAGAATCGAAATTGTGAAATTTGAAACGCTGTAAACATATTTACATGCATCATCGATGGGGTGATAAATACGGAAGAATTCGGATCAAGCGTTCCCGTCAAATTATTGTACGTAAAATGATTATACTCCGTATCGTATCCAACATCTGCCCCTAATGCAAAAATCAACCGTTTCGTTTTAAACAATTTTGTTTTGTACACAAAGCGATTGCGCGTTGAAAAGTTGGGTTGAAAAGCAAAGTTGGTAGTATTGAAACGCAACGTCACCGAGGGATACAAGTGAAAACTTCCTACATGCAGCTCACCCTTCAGGCTCAATGCTCCCACTGTAATTAATCCTAACGTATCTTGTCGCCAAATGTTATTTATGAAATAGAGTCCATTCGCAACATTCGTCCAATCCAATTGTGCTATAACTTTATTGGAATCACCATACGCTGCTTGACCACCGATATTCACTATTTGTTGTGCTTTTAATGCATTGAGCTTCCATTGGACATTGTTTCCTGCATAGAAACGCTGATGTGGAATCGGCATCCTATTCTCGAACAACAAGCGACCAGACACTTGAAATTTATCGGCTACATTGACAGAAGCATTAGTAAGGTTAGATAATTCACCCAATGCACCGAGCGTGTTTAAGAAGAACGTATTTCGCAACTGAAAATCACCTAATTTAAGCCATAGGTTGGAGTGGACAAATACCTCATTGGTGTCACGGAATCGACCTAAATTCTGATAGCGCCATAAGCGGTGGTTTAACGTTGCATCGATCTGGAAATATTTACTCGAAAAATAATATCCCCCCCCATTTTTAAAACTTGCCGTTTGATGTTGATCTCTTGTATTAAAGGTATCGATATAGATATTGTCATAATTTAGACCTAGAAAATCTTGCTCCTCATATACCCGACCTGATAATTCATAGCACGATTGAAACTTTATCCCTTGCCCCAATACGGAGTCTCCCAGCAGACGATAATAATTTCGCCAATTGACGTCTACTTTTCTTATTTCAACCGCTCCACTAACTTGAACAGGGATAAACTCAATTGGAAATATCGGAAGTAAACTATCGCTTTCTACACCTCGATTCTCTGCGTAATTATAAGAACCATAATAAGCATCAATGTGAGTCGCATATCGCTTATTTTGATGAAAAAACTGAACGTTCACATCGCTTAGCGTAAAGTTACTGCTGCGTAACGCACCATTTGAAGTTACCCTATGCAAGTTGACATGAAGGTGTGTTTGAGGACGATAAAACAGATGAAATTCCGCGTTTAACGCTTGATTCCCATATGAACCAAACGCATATTGAAAGCCTAAATGAGGAAGCCCTGTAAATAGAATATTCGCTTTCCGCCGATAGTTGAGGTAAGAAAATAAGGACGGAGAACTCGCTATTTGCTTAGAAAGATTTAATTCAATTGTTTCTCCAAAGCCACCCGCTGAGCGCAAATTTTGTTGACCTACATTGATTGCATCCGTTGAATCGAGAGACACTCCACCAGCGCGGTACGATTGATTGATCGAATCCAATTCTGGCGTATAGAGCTTAGCTTGACCATAAACGATCACGGGGAAAAAGAATACTATAAAGCGAAACCAATTTTGCACATACAAATAAAACTAAAATTGCGCGTTTTATTGTTGAATAACTTGAAATTTAATTCTCACAGATAAGAAGCAACTGAGGAAAACTTTACCTTTCAAATAACGATTATTCCTCCACAGTACTTATATTTGTTTTAAATTTGATTGCATGAAAGTAAATCCAACATACAATACGAAAGAAGCCCTTCTTGAACTCTACAATAAACCATTATTGGAATTAGTTTTTGAAGCCGCCACAATCCATCGTCAATATCACAATTCAAGAGAGGTTCAAATGTCCTCTTTATTGAGCATTAAAACTGGAGGATGTCCTGAGGATTGTGGATATTGTCCGCAAGCAGCGCGCTACCATACCGATGTTGAAGCGCACAAATTAATGACTGTTGAATCTGTTGTAGAGCAAGCTAAAAATGCAAAAGCAAACGGATCCTCCAGATTATGTATGGGTGCCGCATGGCGAGAAGTACGCGACAATAGAGATTTTGACAGTGTGGTTGAAATGGTTCAAGCTGTGAATGACCTCGATATGGAAGTATGTTGTACACTCGGAATGTTAAACGAGGAGCAAGCGAAACGATTGAAAAATGCAGGATTATTTGCCTACAATCACAACCTTGATTCTTCGCGAGAGTTCTACAAAGACATTATCTCAACTAGAGAATATGACAATCGCTTAGAAACCATAGAGAACGCACGAAAAGCGGGCATTACTGTTTGTTCTGGCGGTATTATAGGAATGGGAGAAGCCGTTGAAGACCGCGTAGGTATGTTGTTGAGCTACATGGAAATGGAAACTCCACCAGACTCAATTCCCATCAACGCACTGGTTGCAGTTGAAGGAACACCTCTCCAAGACCAAAAGCCTATTGAACAGTGGGAAATGATTCGCATGGTTGCCACAACTCGTATTGCCTTTCCTCAATCGGTTGTGCGTCTTTCTGCGGGTAGAACTAAAATGTCGATGGAAGCACAAGCACTTTGCTTCATGGCAGGAGCAGGAAGTATTTTCGCGGGTGATAAATTATTGACAACTCCGAACCCAGAATTCAATGAAGACAAAGAAATGTTCAATATTCTTGGATTAATCCCAAAAGAGCCATTTCAAGAAGGAGAGAAACCAGTTTCTCAACCAGACGCCATTATTGAAGAAAAAAAGAAAAAAGCTGCGGAGCGACAGCTCGCACTTGAAAGGGCACGTAAAGAAGGTTTCTCACCGAGAAAAGTAGTCTCTGTAGGTAAATAATGACCTCCTTTCCAACACGGCTAATAAAAAAACTTGAAGAACGCTCGGAGGCGGGAAACTTGCGTAAATTAGCCGTACGTGATGAAGGAATCGATTTTTACTCGAATGACTACTTAGGACTTTCTAGTTACGAAACCACAGCTCAGACGAGCGCATATAGCTTTAGTCCAGGAAGCTCTCGACTTATTGCTGGAACAACCAACGAACACCTCTCCTTAGAGCGTAAGTTCGCCCAGCAATTTACCCACGAAGCAGCACTCTTATTTATCAGCGGCTATTCTGCGAATTGTGGATTATTCTCTGCCATTGGCCTGAAAGACACCGTTTTTGTTTACGATGAATTTATCCATGCGAGCATCAAAGATGGATTACGTTTATCTTTTTCTAAGTCATTTAGCTTTAAACACAATGATTTAGGGGATGCAGAACGACTCCTGAAAAAATTCAAAGGACAACACGTTTTCATTGTTGTAGAATCTTTATATTCTATGCATGGTGATTTTGCCCCATTAAAGGAAATCGCACGTTTAGCCCAGGAATATGGCGTGGATTGGATAGTCGATGAAGCACATACCGGGGGCCTGTTTGGGAAAGGAGGCTACTGCGATTACTTATCCATTGAACCTCTGCCCATCGCCCGTATTGTAACGTTTGGCAAAGCCTATGGTAGTTCCGGAGCGTGTGTTTTGAGCTCTCAATTAGTCATCGATTACCTCATCAATTTCTCGCGTCCATTCATTTACACAACAGCACTTAGCTTGAATCACGTAAAGGAACTCGAAGAAAAAGTTATTCACTCAGACCTTAGCCAACGTCAGCAGCAACTGCAGGAAAACATTTCTTACTTTCGCGCACAATTTAAACAAAACGGGATGATTTCTGCTCCCACTTCCCCCATCCAAACGCTGCATATAGGTGATGCACTAGCAGCAAAATTGAGCGAACAGGAATGTGAAAAAAACGGGATTCATATAAAAGCAATATTAGCACCAACAGTCCCTAAAGGTGCTGAGTCTTTGCGTATTTCAATGCATAGTTTTAATACACGAAAAGAAATCGATCAATTACTACAATTCCTTTAGCTTATGGAACTAGAAAACGAACAACCACTGCATATTCGAATTAAAAGAACACAACGTGCATCCAGAACAACGGGATTACTTTTCGTGATAACAGCACTCGTAAGCTTTGTACTCGGCTGTTTTTTTATTATTACCTCTTCAGACGTTCGATTTTTATCCGAATTCTATGTTGTGATGGGAATACTATTATTTATACTAACAGCAATCGTATTAGTTCCGGGGCTTCAATTTTTAAAATTCAGTGAGAATAAAATAATCACTTCTGAAGGCAGCTCGATCAATTATCGTTTCAAGACCTTTCGCAATTCACTTATTTATTTGTGTGTCATTTTTGGAATTGCAGCAGTAATCTCCTTTATAGGAGGTTCCGCTATTTTCCTGGAGGAAGTTACACGGAATTTTAGACAATATTAGAATGGAAATATTAGATCAAGATATTGAGAGAGATGACAACGAATTGCACAATACACAAGTCGTTCAGATTAAAGGAGTTTCCATTAGTTCGAGAATCTTAGGCATCATCTTTTTGATATTAGGTACAGGTGGTGTGTTAATGGCAGCCAGCTTTTTTCTGCGCTACAACAGGTATATTGATCGAGGATGGGTGGATGATATTTCCCTCGAACTAGAACCAATTACGCTTTTTGGTTTAGGCGGGCTGTTAGCAGTTGTTACCGGATTTTTCTTTTTTAAGTCCGGCATAAAAAGCGCTAGAGACATCCGACAGCTCAGAAATTTATCCGACAACACCTTAGTACTATGGAATAAGTCACTAATGATGATGTCATTGACTATAAGTTTTATTGTACTCTTCATTCTATATTTAATTGTTCAATACGGAATTGATTAATCCCAAATGCTTAAATTAGCCATCTAACATACACTAGCATGAAAACAAGAACTTTCGGATTAAGTATCTTATTCGTCGCTATGGCAACACTAAACGCCTGTGCACCGGTTTATAAATGTGGAGAAGATCGCCCAACTGGAAATCTTCCTGGAGGGAATAGACTTATTGCAGTAGTTGAAGAACGCGACGCATTGTGCGATGAGGTCAAAATAAAAGACGAGGAAAACAGATTTTTATTAAAAAAAAATCAGTCGCTTGCTTTTATGAATGACAGCTTGGTTTTGCGGAACAATGAACTAGTTGGTGAATATGCAGAATTGCAAGGCGAATACAACACGTTGAATACGAAGCACGCAGAGCTCAAGAAAGAACACATCAATTTAGGCGAGCGATACTCCGCCATGATGTCTGACAACTTTCAACGAGGATATTATTATGAAGAACAGTTAAAAAATAGAGAGGCCAAAATTGCTCAACGCGAACGAGAGCTTGCTGAAGGAGAGCGCCGAATCAAAGAACTCGAACGAATCATTGCACGTCAAAACTCTATTGCAAAACGTTTGAACCAGTTACTACGAGATGCCTTACTTGGGTTCAAAGCCGACGAATTGACAATAGAAATCAAACAAGGAAAGGTATACGTATCCATGTCAGATAAACTGATGTTCAAATCAGGAAGTGCTGAGGTAGAGTCTAAAGGAAAAGAAGCTCTTACGATTTTAGGTCGTGTTTTGAATGCCAACCCAGAATTTGAAATTTCTGTGGAAGGTCACACAGACAATGTTCCGATTACGAATAGCAAGATTTACAAAGACAACTGGGATTTAAGTGTCGCACGTGCTACATCAATGGTTCGTTTGCTTACTGACACTCATCGTGTAGACCCGTTACGCGTAACTGCTTCAGGTCGAGGGGAATACAGCCCTAAAGCAACGAATAGCACTGCTGTAGGTAGAGCACAAAACAGAAGAACAGAAATCATTCTTTCCCCAAAATTGGAAGAGTTGATGATGTTGATTGGTGAGTAATATTTGATAAGACATCGCAAATTGGAAAGTCAAAAATTAGGAAGGCGATTATTATTTACTACTAGCCGTGTCTTCTTATCGTAGCGTTGTTCAAACTTATAGCCCGAAACTATTTAGGAGCTAGAGTAAGCTGTTACGAAAAAAATCACATATCAAAAGACTTCCCGTCTTTAAAGAAGATAAAGTTACCTCGATTCACTTGAACACGAACAGTGGTACCATTCACTTCAAATGGCGCATTTGGCAGATTTGAAATAACCTTAACTTCACCATTCGCAAACATAGAAACTCCCCCATTGAGATTTCTAAAAGCGACAATTCCATCACGAATTTTATATTCTTCGGGAATGTAGTTGGCTATTTCATATTTCTGTTTGCCATCAAAAGCAAAAAACAAACCTGCCTCATTCCAAACAACTGTATTTCTAAACACCTCGTACGAACGTGCGGAATAGTTACTCAACTCAATCACTTCATTGTTCATATAACAGAGCAGCTGATCATTTAAATCTCTATACACAACAAGGTCATTCCCTGCTTTATAATCCCGAATTTGAATGCTTTCAACGTCAACGATTTCCTTCGCCTGAACCACCGCAAAAGATTGATTAAAAGGATCGTTAAATGCTACTTTATTTCCGCCAGTTGAATACTTTACAACGTCATTAATAACACCGATTTCTAGGATTCGTCCTGCTACAAACGCATAGTGTACATTTCCATTCCCTTCAAAAGCAACCGTGTTACTCCCCACCGCAGCCGGAAAAATAGGAGGCCCTACAGTTCTGTAAAGTTCATAAATGCTATCTTGATAATATACTCGAATGGCATTCTCCATTAAATCCTCGAACACTACAAGACTATCTGACACAACGTAATTACGACCGAAGCGTGTCAACGTACGCTTCTTTCCGTTGTCCCAAACATTTAAAATGGGGCCTGTATTCCATGCCGCAATGTGATAACCAATTTGATAACTACTCGCCATATTTGAAAGCATTTCTTTTTGCCTTCCATCATAGATAAATAAGTCATTTTTGTTGTCGATGTAAGCGATAATTTTTTCTGAATAGTTGACATCAACAGGAGGCAGAAATTCTACCTGGCGGGAAAAACCATTTTCAAAACTTCGCATGTAGCCAACGTTATCCATGTATGGAAACACGTCTTGTCCAACTACTGCAAAGGGAAAAAACACACTTATTAAAATAACCTTTATCAATCCGTTGCTCATATCCCAAAATTAACAAAAAAGGTGCCCAAAAATGGACACCTCTTAAAATTCACTTTCTCAATTATAGAATTACTTTCCCGCAGAACGTTCCTCAGCTAACTTCACAGCTGCTAATACATTGACAACTTTACCTGTCGCGGAGAGCGTCTTAAACTTAACCATATCCCCGGTACCTGGCTGTGCTTGATCAGTTTCTGCAAAATCATCTCCTGCATCTAAAATCACTTGACGAATTTCAACCATAGACAAATTAGGGAAATATCCTTTCAACAATGCAGCTACACCTGAAACCATTGGCGCTGCCATTGAAGTACCTTGTAACTCTTGGTAATTATTGTCCGGAACAGTATTATAGATTTCAGCACCAGGTGCAAAAATATCAACACGTGTAGTACTGTAGTTTGAAAAACCAGCAGCTAGACTACCGTCGTGGTTTCTCGTTGAAGCACCAATTGACAAATAGTTCGTAAACGGTACGTTTTGAAATGGGAACATATTCGCTGGATAGTTAGGATATTCATCCAAATTTTGACCAGAATTACCTGCAGCATGCACAAATAATACATCATTCTCTTCTGCATAACGCAGCGCGTTATATACTTCCTCTGGAAGTTGAGCATACGCCTTACCGAAAGAAGCATTGATTACTTTTGCTCCATTATCTACTGCATAACGAATTGCTAAAGCGATGTCTTTGTCGAACTCGTCACCATCTGGAACTGCGCGTAATGACATTAACAATACATTATTAGCCACACCGTCTCCACCGATTTTATTTCCGCGAACAGCGCCAATAATTCCTCCAACGTGTGTGCCATGTAACGCATCAGTCCCCTCTACATCACTATTTCCATAGTTCAAGTCCGACAAATCCATATAGTCATCTCCGATGATTGCTCGCTCCTCAAAATCTACGTTGTGATGGTGATCGACCATTGATTGAACTGCTTTGGCTTGCTCTTCCATCATTGGAGCAAACTCTCCGCTTAAGATCATTTTCCCTAATTCAACGTATTGGCGCTCCTGATCGTTCGAAGGCTTAAACTTTTTCAAGTCCTTTTCAGTAAAATCTTCTTTATCCAACATATTTGCAACCATGCCTTTCAGCATTGGCTCCATAGCCCCCATTTGGCTAATTTGCTCAAGAACTCCTTTATATTGTTCCAAGTTACCTTCCACCTCTTCCTTCAACTCAAGGAATAATTCGTAATCTTTACGGTCACCCTCTGCCACAGACTCTGCATTTTCTACTGACTCAAAACGTGGCTTCAACTTCGCGTAAATACGAGTTGCTTCTAAACGTGCGGGGCCCAAGTTGGTTCCATCAGAATTACCGAGAAAGTTCCAGCCGTGGATATCATCAATGTATCCATTCCCGTCATCGTCGATTCCATTCCCAGCGATTTCTTTGGTATTGGTCCAAATGCGACCTTGCAGGTCTTCATGTTCGATATCAATTCCTGAATCAATTACCGCTACAACAACTGTTTCTGCTGTATTCTTCTTGAGGTACTTGTACGCATTTTCGGTCGACATTCCTGTTTTATCTGAGTTGTACCAATTCAATACATCTTTGTCAACTTGTGCAGTGGCTGTACTAAAGTAAGTACCAATCAACGCAGGTAAAATAATTCTTAAGGCTATTTTTCTCATATTTTATTAATTACATGTTCATTCCACATAAACAAAATTGCACTTTTCATCGAAATAAAAAAATAAATATCGTACATTTAATTGATTTTTATCCGCTATTGGTTTAAATTGATTACAAATGGTATACCAGAGACTTCTTGTATGTTTCACTTTCCTTACACTATGGGCTAAGCAGCTTGTATTCTGTCAATTTACGGGATTGGGGTATGAACAATCCATAAGTTCCTACTCTGATCAAATTAGTACTGCACTTCCCTATTCCGAGGAGCATTTAGCACTATTAGAGCGCTACAACATTTCTCCAAAATATGCTACTCCAGATTGGATTTATTTCAACCTATCAAAAAGTCAAATCACTGAACTGCGTTCACTCGAAGAGTTCAGTCAGGTCTATTTCGAATATGCACCACCGACATTACTGGATGACTCCGCACGCGTGATGCATCAAGTGGATGAGGTCCATGCTGGATTATTCCCATTACCTGAGGGATACACTGGGAAAGATGTAATCGTAGGAATTGTTGATGCTGGACTCGACCATAATCATCCTGATTTTATCGACCCTAATGGAGTCAAACGACTTATCCGCTATTGGGATCAAGCCATTTATTCACCTAACAATCCACCACAACCATACAATTATGGTCAGTTATGGACCGAGCAAGACATTCTAAACGGCACGATCACCTCGACAGAGACCAGTGTTGGACATGGAACAACCGTTACAGGAATTGCGACGGGTAACGGACTTGGTAACGGACGTAACAAAGGAATCGCACCTGATTGCAAAATTATCGCTGTAAAATCAGACTTCACGCGACCCAATTGGACGCTCACTGTAGCGGATGCGTGTGACTTTATTTTCAAAGTCGCAGACACCTTAGGAATTCCAGCGGTCGTGAATTTAAGTTTGGGAACCTATTTGGGGAGTCACGATGCCCTTGACCCAGCAGGACAAGCAATAGATGCCATGTTGGATAGTAAATCCGGAAGAGTCGTGGTGTGTGCAGCTGGAAATTCAGGGTTTGTAGACAAGTACCATGTGCGGAACCCAGCCATCAATGCAAACACCTCCTTTGTTTGGTTCAAGAATAATCCTTCTGGTTCACTTGGTGCCAATACCATTTATTTTGATGTGTGGTCTGACTTACCTGAAGCGAATTATTTTTATTCGTTTGGGGCAAATCTACCCAATGGCACATTTGCCGAGCGCGGAACAAGTGGTATTCATTATGCCCAAAACAATCTAGGGGGAGAAGTTCGTGACACGATCTACAATTCCTCCGGACAACGAATAGCGACTATCAAGGCTTACCCTAGGGTTGTAGGGAGCAATTACAACCTGGCCGTACTATTTAACACCGTTGATTCTACGAATTATAACTTCAGCTTTAAAACATCAGGATCAGGAAACTATGACTTATGGTCAGGTTCCTTTATCGGTTACAACAGTATTGTACAAGAAATCCCGGTAATCCCATTTTACCCTCCTATTGCTTATTATGTGCTACCAGACTCCTCACAAAGCATTGTTTCCTCTTGGAATTGCTCCGAAAAGGTGGTTTCCGTTGGTAACTTGCGTGCGCGTCTTGGGCACATTAATAAAAACAATGACCAATATTACCCTGCCGAGATGACTACCCCAGGAAAAATTGGAAGAACCTCGAGCCGCGGTCCAACGCGAAAAGGGTATGTAAAGCCTGATATATGCGCTGGAGGTGACGTAACCCTTGCTGCAGGAACGGCTACAATATTAAATAATCCTGCAAACAACAGTAGAATTGATCAAGCAGGACTACATATTCGGAATGGAGGAACGAGCATGGCTTCTCCTGTGGTGGCGGGAACTGCTGCCCTATTTCTAGAAAATTGTCAACTCGGAAACTGGGAAGACTTTAAATCCGTTCTCATCGCAACGGCAGTGCAAGACTCATTTACTAGTAACCTTCCTAACGAAACGTATGGTAATGGAAAATTGAATGCCTTTGATTTGATGAGTATACTTGTTAAACCACTGACCATTTTTGGGGATTCCATCCTGTGCGCACAACCCCAACTCTTTGGCTCTTTCCCTCCAATGACAACCTACAGTTGGTCGAATGGCGACACTACACAAAATGCGCTTGCAGTAGATACCGGTTACCTTTTCTTATTTGCAGAAAATGAAGCTGGATGCAATTCTTATTCCGACACTGTATTGATTACGCAAGGTTCTGTTCCTCCCACCCCTGCGATAATACAAATCGATGGTGCATTAGTTGCCTCCAATGGCCAAAATATACAATGGTATTACAACGATAACCCTTTGGTGAATGACACGAATCAATTAATTTTCCCAGACCAATATGGTTTTTACAGTGTTTCATTTACTAGCCTAGATGGTTGCACCTCTTATTCTAATGCCTTTAATTGGACGGCACTTTCTTTGGAAAGTCAAAAAACGGAGGAACTATCTCTTTATCCGAATCCTACTACAGGAAGTATAACCATCGAAGGAAATGAACCCATCCGCAATATCGAAATTTGGAATTATACAGGGAAGAATTTATCCCGAATTGAAACCAATACAGAGAAGAAAGTTACTGTTTCTATTGAAGACCTATCTCCTGGAGCCTATTTTGTTAAAATACAGCTAAATTCATCGATAAAAATGATGAAGTTAATCAAACAATGATGTCAGTTTCCTGAATCTTTCTATTTTTGGTGGCTAGAAAAAAAAAATAAGTTTATGAATCTAACTGGAATTATTTCCATCTCGGGAAAACCGGGACTTTTTAAAGTTGTAGCTCAAGGTAAGAACAACATCATTGTGGAATCTTTGATTGACGGAAAACGCTCTCCTGCATATTCTACGGATAGAATTTCGGCGTTAGAAGACATCAGTATTTATACAATTGAGGATGATTTCCCTTTGAAAGAAGTGTTCGCACTCATTTTTAAAAAAGAAAATGGTGGTGCAGCTCCTTCACACAAGGAAAGCTTAGCTACCCTAGAAGCGTATTTAAAAGACGTTCTTCCTACTTATGATAGTGAACGTGTTTATCCTTCTGATATGAAGAAAGTGTTTCAGTGGTACAACCTGCTTCACAAAGCTGACATTTTGAAATTAGAAGAAGAAGCTCCTGAAAAAGAGGGTGACACGCCTAAAAAAGAAGGTGATAAAGCACCGGCTAAAAAAGCGACTGCAACTAAAAAGGCTACAACTGCTAAATCTCCAGCGGCTAAAAAACCGGGGGCTCCAGCTGCAAAAAAGGCTTCAACAGCTGCAAAAGGTGGTGCCAAGAAATCATCTTCTGCGAAGACTGCCTCTGCGAAAAAAGGATAAATCTCAGCACCTTTGTGCTTCACGAAATAGTCAAGCGCACTCTTCTGAACTAAGGGTGTGCTTTTTTTTTGCACACGTTTAGAAACAAGGGTGCATTCCGTCTTCTAAAGTGAGATGAAATAAGGGAATAATTACGGAGTAGAAAGACTCACGGGAAGGACCTTTCCGCGCATATAGTGGTGACTATTTCGCGTGAAGTCACAAATAAATTGCGCCATTTGTTGTGCCGTTAGTGGCGCCTCATATCCTGGAAATGCTTCTTCTAACATTTCCGTTTGAGCTGCACCAAGACACAAACAATTCATTGCTATTTTCGTGTCTTTAAACTCTTCCGCAAAGAGCTCCGTAAAACTTACAACAGCCGCCTTAGAAGAAGAATACGCCGATAAGCCAGGGAACTTAACAGTCCCTTGAAACCCTCCCATAGTTGAAATGTTTACAATGTGTCCTCCAGCGGCTAACATTCTTGGAACTACCACTTGCGTGCATTCCATTACAGACATTGCATTGACTTCATAGCATCCTCGAATATCCTTGGATGTCAATTCTAAAAATGGCTTATTTACGAGCATTCCTGCATTATTAATGACAAAGTCGATGTGCGGATAAGGAGAAAGAATTTCAGCCAATTCTTCTTTTCTTTTGGGAGAGGTCAAATCAAAACCGAACACATCCACATTAGGAGCGCTGAATGACTCTTTCATCGCTTTTACATTTCGTGAAAGTGCAATGACACGAACTGAAGAATCTTGAGCGAAGTTAAGCACCAATTCTCGTCCTATACCTCTGCTCGCTCCTATGATTAAAACTGTTTTATTCATCGTACGTAATTACTACTTTCTCACTCGCAGGATGCGCCTGACAGGTCAATACATAGCCTTCAGCAATTTCATTGTCCGTAAGCGACATGTTATTGTCCATGGTAGCTGCTCCCTCAACAATCTTCGCCTTGCACGTTGAACAAACTCCACCACGACATGAATAAGGCGCATCTATTCCATGCACATCTAGTTCATTTAAAATGGTATCGCCATCCGACGCCAATTCGAACGTCGTGTGCTCATCGTCTAAAATAATCGTTACTTCACTTACGCCATTAAAATCAGATAGAGCTGTTTTTTGAGTCGACTTCATGATCGTTGGCGCTGTAAATAATTCAAAATGTATTTTCTCTTCTGGAACGCCAAATGTCTGTAATGAGTTCTTCACCGTATAAATCATTTCTTCAGGGCCACACAGGTAGAATCCATCCGATTTCAACAATTCCAAATTTCCCTTAATGATTTGCGCTACATTTTCTTGGTCCAAGCGACCTGACATGTAACCGTCTAACTTCTCCTGCGAAAGTAAATAGGTCGTTTGGATACCTTCATTGCGCAACTGTTCTAGCTCATCGTGGAAAATTATCCCAGAGGTTGACTTACTTCCATAAAACAGGTTCATTGACCCCTGTTTACCGATGGAAATTGCCTTAGCCATCGCCATAATTGGTGTAATACCGCTACCAGCTGCGAACGCTACATACGTACCTCCTATGTCATTCAATTTAAAATTCCCCGAAGGATATGCCAGCGTCACTTCATCTCCAATCTTCGCTTCGTTATTCATCCAGGTGGAAACGACGCCACCATCAACTTGTTTTACCGCAACTGCCAAAGGCTCATCGATACCACTGCATATGGAGTATGAGCGTCGCTCTTCCTTTCCATCAATCACCATTGTCATTGTGAGGTATTGACCTGGAATAAATGTAAAGTTCTCTTTTTCTTCAGACGGAATGTCAAAAATTACTTTCACGGTGTCTTCTGTAACTTTCACTACATCTTCTAGTTCTACCACACAAGAACTTTTCTTGACGCTATTAGATGACAGCTTCCCTCCGAATAATCTCTTAAAAAAACTCATAGTATATTTTTAATTCAACCAGTTCATTCTTATTCATCAAAAGACACCACCAACTTATCGCTCGTAGGGTGTGCTTGACAGGTCAATATGTAGCCTGCCTCCACCTCATCTTTTTCTAACGCATAATTCACATCCATTCGCGCAGTACCTTCCAGTATCTTTGCTTTACATGTGCAACACACTCCTCCTTTACACGCAAAAGGGAGATCGGCCCCCGCTTTGTAGCCAGCATCCAAAATTGAATCTCCGTCGGAATCTAGGGAAATTAACGTGTGTTCATCGTCGATAATAATCGTAACATTCGCATTTACAAGTTGTTCATTTTCATGAGGCAATTCTACCGATTCCTTTTTTCCAGTAGTGGTTGGTGAGGTGAACAACTCATAGTGAATCGCTTCTTTCGGAATACCATATCCCTCAAAAGCATCTGAAACCGCATGAATCATCTCCTCTGGTCCGCATACAAAGACTTCATCAATGGACTGTCCCTTCAGTAATGCGCTGTAAATTTTATCTATCTTCAGTTTATCTATTCTTCCTTTTTGAAGCGGATTTCCAATATTCTCACGGCTAAACACGTGAAACAAACGAAATGTATTCATGTGCTTATTTTTCAATGCGTCCAATTCTTCTTTAAAAATCACGGTATCTGTACCTTGATTTCCATAGATCAGTGTTACATCACTCAAAGGAGCTTCTTCGAGAATAGTCTTTGTTAAAGACAACATTGGAGTAATCCCGCTACCTGCTGCAAAAAACACAAATGAATTATCCGTGGTTGCGTCTATAGGCGTTGTAAAATTCCCCATTGGCGTCATTACAGCTAATTGATTCCCTGCTCTTAACGTACGATTCGCATAGGTTGAAAAAACACCATTCGGTACTTCCTTTATTGCCACGCGCAACTCACCATCATTTCTTCCAGAACAAATTGAATATGACCGACGCACATCCTCCCCATTCACCAAGGTACGCAACGTTAAATATTGCCCAGGTAAAAACTCGTAAACCTTTGATAAATCAGCAGGAATTTCAAAAGATACAGAGACAGCATTAGCCGTTTCGCGTCTGACTTCTTTTATCGTTAATTCATGAAAAGTAGGGTTCATAGCTATTCTATTTGATCGCTGACAAATTTAACAACAATAATAGAAGTTGACCATGAAAATGGGTAATTTGTCTCAGAAAACATGAGATAAATCAGCCGAGTGAATACCTTCTTTTAAATTCGAGTAATGAGAAACGTTGTGCTGTTGAAAAGAACCCGTTTAGAACAAGATGACAGTCAATCCCAAAATAGCGTAGACAGAAATTAAAAGGCAAACAATCAATTCAACCTGTGACGGATTTTTCCAAGAATTCGATTTATTCCTAGAAGTTATGCGGAAGGAAGATAACTCAGTATCAACATTGAGTATTGAATAATACTCCCTCGATTCTCCAATAAACATTAGATAGCGTTGATTGAACGATTTAGGTTGGAGATTCAAACGATTGAGTTTTCTCCTTCATCATTAGGGTATAATGGATCAAACCAGTAATCAACATTACACCATAAAGGATTTTATCAAATAAAGAGATGTCCTCCAAAAAGTATTGAAAGCCAATCATCAGAAACATACTTGTAAAGTGAACCATGAAACCACCAAAATAGAAAGAGGTGTAAAATCGTGACTTTCTGTAAAGCAACACGAGACCAATTAAAATAACGATCCACACAAAAATAGAAAGGAAATAAAAGTCAGTTATGGCCTGAAGAAAATGTTCTCCATTAAATCCCAGTTCTCGACCTTTCCTGCGGAGTATGGCCTTTACAGATAAGCCTTTGTTGTCGTATATCAATTGCGACATTTGCACCACACCGAAGCTAATCAGGTTCCATGCCATTAACAAAAACCAACTAATGAAATTAATGGTGTAAATCAACCGTGTAAATCCGTCCGGCTTCTTTTTTCCTAAAATAAAGCGGCGTATACGAATGAACAACGGAATGGCATCCTCTGGAGAAAGTTTATCCAATTTTTCTTTATCGATTCTTAATTTAGCCATTGCGTAAGCGAAAATAATCTTTTTTAGTTACAAGTCTGAAAGTCTAAAGTATCAAGCGTGATTCATTCTAATTTTAGGTTTTTGCGCTCCAATGTAAAAATTAACTGACACCCCTAATCCATGAACAAAACTGCTTTCCAACTTTCCAAATTTCGACTTTTGGCTAAATTATTCTCCCAATAAATCCGGACGGCGTTCTTTGGTACGTTTGTATGCTTCCTCTTCGCGATACGCCTCTATCAGTTTAAAATTTCCTGACAACAATACATCGGGGACCTTATGCCCACGGAAATCTCTTGGCCGGGTATAAACGGGGGGAGACAATAAATTATCTTGAAAGCTATCAGTGAGTGCTGACGTCTCATCATTTAACACACCGGGAATCAATCGAATGATACTATCGGCTAAAACCGCTGCGGCGAGCTCTCCTCCGCTCAAGACATACGAACCGATCGAAATTTCCCGGGTGATAAAGAGTTCTCGTACACGCTCGTCGACGCCTTTGTAATGACCACATAAAATAATAATATTCTCCAACAAGCTCAATTGATTCGAAAGCCCTTGTTCCAGGATTTCACCATCCGGAGTCATGTAGATAATCTCATCATAGCTGCGTTCATCATGTAGCTTTTCGATACATGAGGCAATTGGCTCTATAGACATCACCATTCCGGCTCCACCGCCGTATTGATAGTCATCTACATTCTTATGTTTATTGGTTGAGTAATCCCGCAGATTGTGCAGGTGCACCTCCACCAAACCTTTGTCCTGTGCACGCTTCAGAATAGAAGCCGCAAACGGACTTGTGAGTAACTCTGGTAAAACTGTGATGATATCAATCCGCATAAGGCAAAGTTAGGGAATTATTTCTTTGAAGTGAATACCGCTGACGATTCTTTGGTGGTGTTCTCTACTCCCAAGAGTTTTACAAAAGTACAGCGCTTATTGTTTGATTACTCTTTAAAAATCCCTAAGTTTGAATTATCGGAGTAAATTAAAGTGCGATTTCTACATACCTAGTTCCAAAACAGTAATCGAATATAATGGGCTACAACACTACGAACCTATTTCTGTATTTGGAGGTTTAAAAGGACTCCAAGAAACTCAAAAAAGAGATGTGTTAAAGTACGATTTCCTAGTAAAAAATAACATAAAACTAATAGTTGTTCGCTACGATACGGATGATATTGAGCTCTATCTAAAAGAAAAACTTAATGTTGCTAACAACGGCTAAAAAGCATACGGGTATATGCTTCGTTTTATCAATTTTGTATTGAAAAACTATTCCTAACTTTAAACGAAATTCTTGGCAAAGAGTCCGCACGACTTCCTAGCCTCGACCGTTAAATAAAATAGAAACATTATGAAAAAAATATTTACAACAATCATACTCGGTATTTTAATAAAAACAAGCGCTTCGGCTCAGTGCAGTTGCTATACAGTGGGAGGCCTTAATATTGTTGGGCAAGACTTTATGGAATTGATAGTAAGTAATAGTTGTGACCAAAATGTCTACCTAAACCTTTATGTTATCTCTACATTATTACCGTTAGATACTTTAGGTAGACAGGAGCTGGAGAATGCCTTTTTTCCTCCAAATAATACACCCTTTTCTCAAATTTTAAATACTGAATTAACAACCGCCCCTGCTTTTGGGACATATAGAGTAAGTATAACCAATGGCACGTTGGTATGTGATTCAATTCAATTTTCATTTCCGCTAAGTCTTACTGAAGTTAATCACAGTAAAGACAATCTCTTTAGTCCTAATCCTTTTTCTGAGCAAACTATTTTATTGTTCAATGCACCAATGAAAAATGCCAGATTGACTATCTACAGCTCGAATGGACAGATGGTTCGGCAAATTGAAAATATTTACGGTGAAAAAGTTATACTAAATCGTGAACATTTGCTAAGTGGTATCTATTTTGTTTCTTTGATAGAAGATAATCGATTAATAATTAGCGGTAAATTAATGATTGATTAGAATCCTAAAATTTTCCAACAATTTATAAGTGGTATTAGAACAATGGCTTATAATTTCTATCAAAATTTGAGTTTAATGCTTCTATAAGTTACATCGGTTCTTAAAAGTTTTTACTGAGTTCCCTAAAAGGTAAATACGGATTAATTCTAAAGAGAGAAAACACCAATGCTTAAGCTCATGAAAACATTGAATTTTGCACTAAACTTATACGGTGATGATTTTACCTACTCCATCAAAATTCCTTCAAATCACATGCAACTTTTCCAATGGCTTTAATCAAATTTAATTTTTCCTTTCAGTTGAAAGAGAAGAAGAGGTTGAGTCAATTAAATTCTATTTATTAATTCGCTTATAGGCCTCATAAACAACCAAACCAGCTGCTAATAATATTAAACCATAAAGAGCAGGCTCATTTCCTGAAGATAGTACCACTATTAAAAATCCGATTACAGCTGCCCCGAAAATTAACGGTAGGACTGGATAGAGCGGCAGTCGAAATACATACTTGTCTTTTGAAATAACCGACCGGAATTTAAACACAGCTAATCCTGCCATGAGCAAGAAAATCCATTCTAGGAAGGTGACGTAATTGATTAAATCGTTGAAGGTCCCCCAGAAAATCACCAGCACAATCGACCACGCAGACTGAAGGATAATAGCGTTTGCCGGAGTATCAAACTGCTTATGGCGCCTAGCCAAGAACTTAAAAAAGACCTCGTCTTTTGCCATGGCATAATAGATTCTCGGAGCCGACATCGTAAAGATGAAGGCAGAACCAAAGGTCGAAATCACAATTAATAAGGAAATCCAAAATCCACCCGACGAAGAGAACGAACTTACTGCATCATAGGCTGCTTTCTTACTTACAGCTAATTCTGAAACACCTAAGAGGTGGATAAATGTGTAATTCACAAAAACATAGAGCAAGGTAACCACGAGAATACCGCTAATCATGGCACTGGGAACGGACTTCTTGGGGTTGCGGGCATCACCTGCTAAAAAAGTAGCATGTTGGAAACCACCAAATGACCATAAAATGGGAATCATGGAAAGTGCGATTCCCGTCCAAATAGATTTCGGAGTAGATGCAACAGTAGTTACTTCAGTTGACTCCCCCACAATTTGGGCACTGTAATAAACCCCGATTACAACAAGCAGAATGATTCCAAGGATTTTAACGACAGCCAAAATATTGTTAAAGATCTCCCCGACTTTAATACCGAGGGAGTGGATAATCGTATTAAAAACAATAATGCCAATGGTCAGCGCTAGAATTCCATTTTCGGTCAGTGCGCCTCCGAGTAATTCATTCGCGTAAGTGGAACACGCAAATGCGATGGCAGCGATAGATCCTGAAGTAATCACTGTTAATACACTCCAGCCATATAAAAACGCGAAGCGCTTCCCGAAAGCTTCTTTGAGGTAAACATACACTCCACCAGCGCCTGGGAAGAGTCCTGCTAATTCGGAATACGTTAATGCTCCTGCCAAGACAATTCCTCCACCAATTAACCAGGCTAAAATAATGTACGCTTCACTACCAATGAATTCAGCTGCAGCTTGTGGCGTCAAAAAAATACCCGAACCAATACACGCTCCAACAACCACCATGGCAAGTCCGAATGGAGAGATTTTTTGCTTGGACACTGTGTTTTTCATACAACGAATGTAGTGAATAAATGATTACCTTTAGCAACATGAAAACGAGACGCGTTGGTCCTACCGAATACAACGTCATTCGCCTTGGGATGTTGATCAACATCTGGTGGATCGGTGTCCGTTTATACAAAAATCCGATCACTTCTTTTCGCGTGGTGCGCCAACTCATCCATAACTTCACGAAGATGATGGGGCGTGAAAAATTAGTACGTGCCTTTAAAACAGATGGGAAATACCATTGGGATATGTTTAATCCGGCTTGGCCATCCAAAGGGTTTGAAGCATTTTTTCGTGCACACTTGTTAGAACTTCAACCCGTGAATGGTAATGAACAATTACTTCGACGCTTACTCATTGCCATAACAAAACGTTGCCCCTTATCCTGTGAGCACTGCAGCGAAGCCGATACATTGTACCAGAAAGACATTCTATCGTTCGAGGAGTTTTCTACACGGATCGATACATTCGTAGACAAAGGAGTTGGACAACTCGTATATTCTGGAGGAGAACCATTGAGTCGATTCGATGACTTATTACGTTTCCTTGAACGATACAAAGGCCGATGTGACCAATGGATATACACCTCTGCATTCGGTTTATCACAAGAGAAAGCGAAGGCTTTAAAAGCAGCAGGACTCAATAGTGCAGCAGTAAGCTTAGATCATCATATTGAAGAAGAGCACAACCGTTTCCGAGGAAATAATAAATCCTTCTATTGGGTAATGGAGGGGATTAAAAATTTACAAAACGAGGGTGTTCTCGTCTCCATTAACGTTTGTCCAACCAAAGAATATATTGCACAGGGCGGACCGTCAAAAATGGTGGAATTCGCACATCAAAACGGTATTTCTATTGTGAACTTTTTGGAACCGCGCGCAGTGGGTGCCTATGCGAACAAGGAGGTTGAACTGAATCAAGAAGAAAAAGACAGCCTACACGAACTGAGTCTGAAATATAATTTCAACAAATCGCTTTTTATCTATCCAACGGTATTATTTCCTGCCGGATATCGCAAGGCACTTCCATGCGGAGGGGGACGTTCCTATTTACTCTTGGACTTCGACGGAACATTGTATCCGTGCCCGTTTTGCAAAACAAAACTACCTGCTGTAGCTCAACCTTCCGACGAGCGATTATGTGCTGCTAGTTAAACCGATAAGATGAAAAGCGTTACCAAATTAACATTCTCAACTACACTATCGATTTTAACATCAGCATTTCGAGATAACCCAGGTGTTATTTGGGTTGTAAAAAAAGATCAACGAATTTCAGCACGGGTTCAAGAGCTTTGTAGATTTTGTTTGACAACTGCCCTTCAAAAGGAGGGTGCTTTCATCACGGAAGACCAAAAAGGAGCGGCACTTTTGATTAAAAGTTGGAAGAAACAACCTCCTTGGAATTGGTTAATCGGTTACTTCCGACTCGGGCAACATTGTATCGGTTGGGATAGAGCGATTACCATTATAAAGCGAGAAAGAATAATTCAATCTAAACGACCAAAACAGAAGCATTTGTACTTTTGGATGTTGGCCGTAAAGGACCATACGTATGGATTAGAAACCATTAAAGAGATTCGCGATTTCGTATTTGAGTATTCCGCAAAAGAACAACTACCGATCTATGCCGAAACCACTATGAAATCAACCTTGAACTTGTATTTGCGCTATGGTTTTGAAATCTATGACACCTGGGAAACAGGAGAAAATGACATCATCGTGTACTTTATTCGACGCGACTGGAAGCGTTAGTGCGTTTTTCGTTAATCCGTTGACTGAGTTCGTCAAAAGCAGCGTCGTACTTGGGATAGTCGGTTTTAAACCACTTATCCCACACATTCAAATAGATTCCGAAATTATAATGAACATGTTTATGATGTTGAAAATGATGTAAGGATGTATTAAAGACGCGAAATACATTCAGTTTATTCGGTCGTAATTCATAGCCACAATGTCCATATACCGAGATGAACAATAGAAAAAAGGTAAATACCATTAATACGCCTTCATGAATAGGGAAAAGCCAGGCCACTATCGGAACTACGCCGATTTGAAACACGCCTTCCAGCGGGTGGAAGGAAAACGCTGACCAAGCATTCACCTTGTAAGATTCATGGTGCCAAGCATGCACATATTTAAAAATCGGTCGATAGTGCAGCAACCGATGCGTCCAATAGAAGTAGATATCGTGAACTGCTAAAGCTGCGAAAAAGGTAGCAAGCAGGTAGACATAACCCATTATGGATGTGGGCCATTCCGCATACACTTGTGATGTTCCGTTGTATATCCAAAATGCTACAAGCCATCCAAATAAAGCAAAAACAAGCAGATTTAGTAACGTGTAACGTACCTCACTTGATTTTGGATTTACTGGAGACTCTCCTTCAATTAAAAAGGACTTTTTCTTGCCACCAAAGAACACATCAATGAGCTGGAAGTAAAGAATGAGCGCTAAAGCCATCAAAGGGATATAGAGGGGCCAAAATATCATACGCCTGGTTGAACTCCGTTATTTTTTAACAATCGAAAATGCGACAAGTAGGCATTAAAGAAACTATCTTCATGATTATATGGCAAGCCGAATTCTTGGGCTGTCTGTTTTATAATTGGAGTAATTGCTGTACAATGTGTATGATTAATTGACGGAAACAAATGATGCGCCACGTGATGATTGAATCCCCCAAAGAAAAAGTTTAAAAACCAATTATTAGTCGCAAAATCAATTACTGACAGCACTTGGTGGTGCGACCAAGAGTTAGGCATAACTCCTTTGTTATTAGGTAATAAGAATAAGGAATTCTCTGCGACATGAGAAGGAATTAGCGCTAAGGTAATAAGCAAACTCGCCATAAAATTCATTCCTAAAAAGGCCAACAACACCATTTCCCAGGATAAGCGGGAAAAAAGCATGGGCAAAATAAGGATATAACTAACATAGAACAGTTTAAATAGAACCAGCTTTACAATCACTGCGACCTTATGTTTTTTCATCTCCAACGACCCAATGCGCTTTTGAAAATAATCTTGGTAGTCTCTAAAAAACAACCAATTCAATGTGTAGAGCAAGTACAGGAAGGGTGCATAAATAAACTGGTAGCGATGAGCGGGTAATACTTCGTCGTTTGGAAAAATTCTAACGAGTGGATTTTGCTTTAAATCTGCATCGTTATTCAAAATATTTGGAAAAGCATGATGCGAATATACATGGCGACGCTTCCACATGTATGAATTGGCTCCTAAAAGATCAAAGCAATTTAAGAATAAGGTATTTACCCAAGCTTTTTTAGAAATCGAATTGTGCGCAGCGTCATGGGCAACATTAATCCCGATAAGAATTGCAAAGGGTCCCATGAGTAACATGCTCGAGAAAACCAATACGTCGTTGATTGACCCCATCAATACGGCATAAAGACCTATGTAGGTCCCAATCAACACGAATGCTTTAAAGAAAAAGAATGAGTTGGCTTGTTTCGCTTGTCCGCTTTCCACAAAATAATTATCCACCCGCTCTTTTACCACTTCGAAAAAAGCATCAGGTTCTTGTTGAAAAGTTACGTTTTGATGCATTATTTGGCCACCATTTCTTGCATTACGTTGTAATATAATTCTCGTGAGAAGCGAGAAAGCTCTCCTGGGTTTACAAAGTACTGTAAACGCTTTCTGTCTGTTTTCCCAGTGTATTCACTCTTTGGAACATAATACCCCTTACTTTTTAAGATTAACGTGCGCTGAAGTGAAGTATCAACAGGAAGGTTCGCATAATAGACTTCCGTAGAATTAAATTCTTCTTTCTGTGCATGTTGCATATAATCATTGTCGTCAAAACTCAATTGTTGTGTGAAATCAGTACCATTATTCCCCGTTGCTTTTGCAGGTTTATGCACCTGAACCTCAACCGATTCATTAACTGAGAAATCTAATCCAACATAGTCTAGTTCCCAGAACATAAAACCAGAACGTAAACGCACCTCCAATTCTTCTCCAAACAAGTTTCGCTGAATCGGAATCACTACTTGATTCATCGAAGGGTCCCCAACTACTTCTACCTCATCGTAGGTTACCCACTTTTCACCTTGCTTAATGTCCACCATCAATTTAATCCCTTGTTCCCGCATCCATTTCTCACGCTCCATTTTTGATTTATCTCTGTTCATTTCGACCCACTTCCCGTGGTTCTTTCCGAATAATTTATTAAACTCATCATATACATAGCCGGACCACATCGTATTTCTTGCACGAATTAAGAGTTTAGCATCATTTGATTGATTTTTAGCATCGAATGTCATTGCCACTTCAGCCAAATCGTCAAATTGTAACGGATTAAATCTATACGGATAATCATCGCGTGCCGCTAAATAGGATAAAACCGAGATGTTCGAATTATCAATGGCACGCATTGGCGGCTCTAGCTTTTGTAGGGTATGAATCTCTCCGTTTTTATCAGCAACTACCTCTATTCGCTTCTGATGCATCACAGTAACCACTTCTACTAAATTTGTAAATTGATCCTCGTTATCCTCGTTCTTAATCTGAATTGTATAATCAGAAGACGTCGGCAAGTAATCTGGTAATTCCTTATAGTCAAAGCGTTCTAGTTGTTTGGCTTTCGCGCCTGTAAACAGAGTATTATTATATTCTAATTCCTCTCCATTATCAATATAGACATGAGGACAGTTGCACACAATGAGAAGAAAAGCCGTTAACCCTACCGCGGCAGATCCGACGGCAATTCCGGTGGTTGCTAGTGCGTTGAGGAATACGGCATTTTTAGTCACGTCCACTTGAAAAATGTCACTTGCTGCAAAGGCAAGTTCAGCCTCATTCAACTTTTCATATTCATTGATGAACAAATGAACTTGACGTATATCACTCGGGTAGGTATCCGAACTACGCAGTGCAGTTTGACTTCTTTTCTCTAAAACCTTTTGATAACTTGCAAAGGGAGCGCCATCAAAAGCACGAAAATTAGCACGAATGGAATCTGTGGCTTCATCATATTTAATCGCATAAACTTCTTGCATTTCATTACCTACATGAATGACGATATGATTATTGGATTCCATCATACGCCATTGTGCGTAAAGGGAATTCTCCACATTATTTGCTGTTTTAAAATCCTTTATTGAGTGCTTATAAATTCGCTTAACACAGCCCAATTGCAGTGCAGAAAAAATGAGTAAAAGCCCAATTGTACTGGTAATTTGTTTTAATTTCATGATTAAGGCTTGTTAAAATGATAGATTAATTTAAATCTCAATAAGACGTTGTTCGAAAAATTAAAGCGATTTCCCCAATTCGGATAAGGGTCGATACCCTCATATACCTTTTGATATTCTCCATCATCAACTCGAGCATACACAATATCAGAAAATGCTCCTTTGTTTTTCGGATTGTGCGTCACCGCTAAATCGATATTGAATGAGAAATTTTTATTTAAAATGAAATTATAGCCTAATCCAGCCTCCGGACGAACGAAAAAATATTCATTACTTTGAACATCCACAATTCTGTTCACGTAATCGACACGAGGATATCCCCATTCATCCACTGTTGATTCAAAACTATCAAATATCGTGACCGCATTGTAATCAGCTATTCCTAACACAAACCCTAAATGAAGAAAAAATCGTTCTCTAAATTTTCGATTCGGCCAAAATTTCAAGGTCATACCCGATTGTAAGGGAATGTAGCGACCGATGTAATTTGGTCGATAATAATATCGTTGCACATCAAAATTCACGTTATTATTCTCGTCCGTATAATGATAATAATATACGATTCCATTGGCAGTAGAATACCCATTATTTTGTGGGGAAAATTCAGGAAAAATGCCTACTTCCGGGAAAGGTAATCCAATATCCAAATTTCCTTTGATACTAAGCCATTCATTGGAGAAGCGATATTCCGGTTCTACCGTAATCATTCTTCGAATGGAGTGATTCAAGCCTAATCCTTCTGGGCTAAGAAAGGAGCTAATATTTGTTCCAACCGACCATCTGCTCCGCACATCAAGGAAATTGCGGTTAATCAATCTGTCCTGGATTTCTACGGGGTAATTTGCGACCGATGATGTCCCTCCAACCTCAATCCATCTATCTTCGTACTTGTAGCGCACTAATGCACTCATGGAGATCACTCTGGTGCGTTCGTTAACAGTATACTCAATCGTCAATGACTCTTGTGAAACACTTGTAATTTTAATAGGCCTTACTGAACCATTGGAGAAAATCAGCGTATCTTGGGCACTGATTAAGTTGGTTACTAGTATCAATAAAAGTATTATAGGTAATCGATTAGAGATTAGTTGAAAGAAAGTAATGTACATTGTCTATCTTTTCTCAAAGATACACAAATTAATCCTAAACGAAAAGAATAATGATTGCTCTACCTAGACAAGTAAACCTCTCATTGCATGTGCAATATCAGCATGCAATTCAGGAGTCACGTTAACCAGTGGAAGCCTGAGAGTTGCCCCGATGATTCCCCGTTCTTTCAAAGCTGCCTTCACTCCAGCCGGATTTCCCTCAGCAAAGAAGAGCTTGGTGATTTCCAACAATGCATAATGTTGTTCGCGCGCAAGAGACCAATCACCTTTCAATGCTGCGTTGACCATTTCAGTATATCGCTCAGGTAAGGCATTTGCTACCACAGAAATAACACCTTTTGCACCTACAGAAATCATAGGAATAGTCAATGCATCGTCTCCTGAAAGCACATCAAATCCCTCTGGCGCATGCTGTATGATTGACATAATTTGTTCCATATTTCCAGAAGCTTCCTTCATCGCTACTACATTCTTGAATTCCGTGAGGCGTAAGGTAGTTTCTGCTAACATATTTCCACTGGTACGGCCTGGTACATTGTATAGAATAATGTCTTTGTCTGTCGCTTCGGAAACTGCTTTGAAGTGCTGATAAATTCCTTCTTGCGTCGGTTTGTTGTAATACGGCGAAACACTCAACAAACCATCAACACCTGCTAAGTCCAATTGCCCTAATTTCTTGACGAGTCCATCCGTGTAATTTCCTCCAGCACCCAAAACTACCGGAAGTCTTCCTGCGTTCTCATCAATAACGGTTTCCAAAATCAATTGCTTTTCTGAATCAGAAAGCACAGGCGTCTCACCTGTTGTGCCTTGAACTACTAAAAAATCAGTTCCACCTGTAAGTTGAAGTTGAACCAAGCGACGCAAGGCGGCTGTATCTACCTCACCAGTTGATGTAAATGGCGTAACCAATGCTACACCCGTTCCGCGGAATTTATTCATCTTATAATTGTTTCAAATATTTAACGGTCAATTGTATCAATTGCTCCTCCGACTTTTCTTTGAGAGAAAAAGCAAGGTCAAAGTTAGGCAAAGATTCTCTTTCGTATCCTATGCGATATTTAATTTTTAAACTATTTGTGAATTTTAAAACACTTTTATTCATTTCCCAGCACAAACATATCAGTGCATCGAAGCTATGATAAGCAGCAAATGATTTTAGTTTTTCATTTTTCAGTGCACCCACAAAATTAAAATCACCCGAACAGATATAATTTATTCCTTTAAAGGCAGGGAGCATATCAGGCAACTTTTTCTCTGGAACGACAAATAAAAATTCGAGCGCAATTCCTTTCGAAAAAGCTGCTGTTGTCAACTTCACGAACTGTTTTAACTCTTTAGCAGAGCGATACTCTGTCACCACTAATATATCAGTTACTTGGTTAAAAAACGTATTATCTGGAGTAGATTTAATCATAACTTTAAGAAATCATCGCGTTAAATTCCTGCTCAGAAAGAATGGGAATATTCAGTTTATTAGCTTTGTCCAATTTCGCGGGACCCATATTTTCTCCTGCAACAACGAAGTCTGTTTTGGCAGAAATGCTTCCCACATTTTTTCCACCATTCGATTCAATCAGTTTTTTAAGTTCATCTCTCGAAAATAGGGTAAAAACACCTGAAACTACAAAAGACTTTCCATCTAGTTTATTGGAATCTTGTGCTATTTCTTCTTGTTCAAATTGTAGTCCTTTACTGCGCAATTTGTCTACAATACGAACGTTAGTTTCATCCCTGAAGTGACCGATTATACTCAGTGCTATCTTATCCCCTACCTCATCAATGGCAATTAAATCATCGTAGGTAGCAAGTAATAAATTATCTATTTTTTTTACCGATTTGGCTATTTTCTTCGCAACAGTTTCACCTACGTGACGTATTCCAAGAGCAAAAAGTACCCGCTCGAATGGTACTTCCAGAGAAGCCTTTAGTCCATTCAATAAATTCTCTGCAGATTTCGTCCCCATGCGCTCCAATCCTTCAATTTGTTCTAGGGTTAAGTCATACAAGTCGGCACTGTTGTGAATTAATCCCTCCTTAAATAAGTGGGTAACTGTCTCAGTACCTAAACCATCGATATTCATGGCTTTCCTTGAGATGAAATGATCGATTCGTCCAGTAATTTGAGGAGGACACCCCGTATCGTTTGGACAATAATGCTGTGCTTCTCCATCGTATCGGACAAGCGGAGAATTACACTCAGGGCAGTTTTCGATAAACTCAATTTTGTTTGCTGTAGCCTTTCGTTGTGAGAGATCTACCCCAACTATCTTCGGAATAATTTCCCCTCCTTTTTCTACATAGACTATATCGCCCTCATGCAAATCGAGTTTTTCAATTTGATCAGAATTATGCAGGGAAGCTCTTTTTACAATGGTACCTCCCAGAGCAATTGGGGTCAAATTTGCAACTGGAGTAATTGCTCCTGTTCTTCCAACCTGATAGGTTACCTCCTCGAGTAGTGAACTTACACGCTCAGCTTTGAACTTATAAGCAATTGCCCAACGTGGTGATTTAGCTGTAAATCCTAATTGTTTTTGCTGATGATAATCATCGACCTTAATCACAACGCCATCAATTTCAAAAGGCAAATCGGCGCGTGCCTTGTCCCAATATTGAATGAAGTCAACAATACCCTCTATGGATGACACTTTACGAATATAATTCAACGCTTCTTTCGGAGTCTTAAACCCCCATGGAGCAGCTTTATTCACCGTTTCGAAGTGTCCTGTTGTATCCAAGTCAGCACCATAAACTCCATATAAAAAGCAGTCGAGCCCACGTGAAGCAACTACAGAGGAATCCTGTAACTTAAGTGTGCCCGAAGCACTATTTCTAGGATTTGCGAATAGGGTTTCTCCTGTTTCCTCCCTTTCTTTATTTAGCCGCTGAAAATTAGCGAGTGGAAAAAATATTTCTCCCCTTATTTCAAAAACAGCTGGGTAATCTCCCCTCAGTTTCAAAGGTATAGCACGTATGGTCTTCACATTTGCAGAAATATCTTCTCCTTGCGTTCCATCTCCACGAGTAACTGCTCGCACAAACTCACCGTTTTCATAACGAATTCCTATAGCTACACCGTCATACTTCAATTCACAGACGTAATTAAGGGCACCACCAACTCCTTTCTTAACACGATTTTCCCAATCAATTATTTCTTCTGTCGAATACGTATTCGAGAGCGAAAGCATTGGATATTCGTGAACAACCGTCGGGAATTTCTTTGTAATATCTCCTCCTACCCGCTTTGTGGGACTATTAGCATCTGCCCATTCAGGAAATTGGTTTTCCAATTCGTACAATTCACGCAGAAGTCCGTCAAACTCCTCATCAGAGATTTCAGTTCTGCTTTCCACATAATACAAGTGATTGTGATAATTGATGAGCTTTGACAACTCCTCTATTCTTGATTTCACCTCTGTTGTATTCATTCAACTCTGTTTATAACTACATCCAAGCCTTCAACATTCTATTTCTCCCTTGAAGATCTTGTCGTATCTCGGTATTGTTAAACCCTAACTCAGTCAATAAAACCTTTGTTTCCTGCGCTAAATCTTCATTTAACTCGAAATACAATGCACCGTTCAAAGCTAACTTTTTTACTGCTAATTCGGCAATTTTTTGATAAAAAATCAAAGGAGATTCGTCTTCCACAAAAAGGGCTAATTCCGGTTCGAAATCGAGTACATGTCGAGCCATCCGGATGCGGTCTCTCATGGGGATATATGGTGGATTTGAAACAATAACTGTATAACTCTCGGCGTAAAAATCATATGAAAAATCAAGAGCATTATCTTCAATTAGCTCTATATCTAATTCATTTTTCAGCGCATTTTGCCGAACTAAATTTAACACGTCTTTCGAAACATCCACCGCCGAAACTGTCCAGTCGGGAAAAACACTTTTCAAGGCTAATGCTATACATCCAGACCCAGCACCCACATCCAATAGCCGTCCTTCCGAACAGCTGGAAAAATCTTTCATGATCCAATCGACAAGTTCTTCTGTTTCAGGGCGAGGGATTAATGCCCTAGCATCTGTATCCAATTCCAAGTTGTAGAAAAACGATGTCCCCAAGACATACTGGTATGGTTCTCCAGCTAGAATTCGTTTTACGGCACTTCGGAAATAGAGTAAATCAGATTCTGATACTGTATCTTTCTGCCGAATTAAAAAATTAGATGAATCCCATCCTAATCGCTTCACAATAAAAGATTTGGCAATCATCTTTCCTTCTCGATTGGAGAAAACTGGAGATAAGCGCTCTTCAAAATAGCGAACAACGGAAGCAATCGTGTTGTCTCTAACGAACATAATTAGCGTTTTCTGGTAGAGTTACTTGTTCCTGCAGACAACGATTGAGGTCCTGATACAAAATGCGTACGCTGTCCCTTGAAGTGATTAAATCATAGGTCAAGACATCGACATCCCCTTGTAACGCTTCAAATTTCATTTTATGAAAATCTTGAGATTTATTGACCTCCTCTAATTTATTCAAGAAGATAATATTTGAAATCAACAATCCTGAGATTACAATAATTCCTACCAACACCATTGGAAGTTTCATAGCTATAATTTTCCTTTAATAATATCCTCTACGCATTCCGGGTTCAATAGGGTAGAAGTATCCCCCAGTTGATTCAAATCTCCTGTAGCTACTTTTCTCAGTATGCGGCGCATTATTTTCCCAGAACGCGTTTTCGGTAATCCATTGGTAAACTGAATGTAGTCCACTTTTGCAATTGGCCCAACGCGCTCAGAAATATATGCATTTAATTCGTTCGTAAGTTGTTCTTTATCTTGGGAGTGATCATTGATGGTAACAAAACCATACAATGCATTTCCTTTGATGTCGTGTGGTACTCCGACAACTGCAGATTCAATAACAAGCGGGTGCTCATTTATTGCATCTTCAATAGGAGCAGTCCCAAGATTGTGCCCAGAAACTATGATAACATCATCTACCCTTCCTGTAATGCGATAATAACCTTCCTGATCCCTCAAGGATCCATCTCCTGTAAAATAATATCCAGGATACGCAGAAAAATAGGTATCAATGTAACGTTGGTGATCCCCCCAAATTGTGCGCGCCATTGACGGCCATGGAAATGAAATACATAAATTTCCATCCACTGACTTCCCTTGAATTTCATTGCCCTCGGGATCCATGAGTACTAACTGAACACCTGGAAGAGGCCATGTCGCGAAAGTCGGTTTGGTTGGCGTAGAATAAGGAATTGGGGATATCATTATCCCTCCAGTTTCAGTTTGAAACCATGTATCAACAATTGGACATTTACCTTTTCCCACGTGCTTGTCATACCAATGCCACGCTTCCTCATTAATCGGTTCTCCGACAGTTCCAATAACTTTCAAAGATGATAAGTCATATTTTTCTACTAACTCCGAGGGCTGTTTAGCGAGTACCCGAATAGCTGTTGGAGCTGTATAAAATTGATTCACTCCATACTTTTCAATGACTTGCCAAAAGCGTCCGTAATCAGGGAAACTAGGCACACCCTCGAACAATAGTGAAGTAGCACCATTGAGCAACGGACCATAAATGATGTACGAATGTCCAGTGATCCACCCAACATCAGCGGAACACCAATAGATGTCATTTTCCTCGTATTGAAAAACTTGTTGAAACGAATACGCAGCATATACCATATAACCACCGCAGGTATGTACCATTCCTTTAGGCTTACCAGTAGATCCTGAGGTATACAAAATGAACAATGGGTCTTCCGCATCCATCATTTCAGGTTCACAGGTTTTAGCTGCCCGATCAATTAACGGCTCCAACCATTTATCTCGTAATTCATCCATGGCAACTTTTGTTTGAGTATGTTTTACCACCAGAACACACTCTACACAAGAAACATCATTCACCGCATTATCTACAATATTCTTTAAATCAATCACCTTATCTCCCCGTTTACCTCCATCTGCTGTAATCACAATCTTACACGCTGCATCCTCTATCCGAGAGCGCAGCGCCGACGCAGAAAAACCGGCAAAAACTACCGAATGAATAGCACCAATCCTTGCACACGCCAACACACTAATGGGAAGCTGAGAAATCATGGGCAAATAAATGCACACCCGATCTCCTTTTTGAACGCCTTGAGCCTTCAATACGTTCGCTAGTTGATTGACCTGTTCATATAGCTCGAAATAGGTTATTTTAGTTGGGGCATCATTGGGATTATTCGGTTCAAAAAGGAGTGCAACTTTATCTGGAGTATCCGCAGCATGTCGATCAATACAGTTCTCGGTTATGTTCAATTTGCCCCCGACAAACCAATTCACCTCGGCCTGATGAAGATTATACTTCAACACTTTATCCCACTTTTTCTGCCATGTGAAGGTCTTTGCAATCTTCGCCCAAAATTTTTCAGGCTCCTGTATTGATTTATCGTATTGCTTGAAATAGTCTCTTAAATCTGTTATCCGCTGAATCATACCCTTGTTGTTTAGTGCACTGTTATTTCAAAGTTAACAAAAAGAGCAGAAGACCAATTACGGGGAGACTGAATTTGACCGTATCTTGAATTAAAGTAATCCGATATGATTCTTTGAAAATAAGTATACCTGTTATTTCAAAATAAACAATTTCGCCAGCATCACAAGTCCTTTTGCGAATACAAAGAAGAGGGATAGTCTGCGGAACTTCGACTGTGGAAAATATTCAAGTAACTTCTTTCCTAAAAATGACCCTACAACTCCAATTATTAAAAGGTAGGAAACGCATTTAAGATGTTCATCTGAATATAGCCGTTTTGATAATAGACAATTGTACGAGAAAAATCAATCAATGCCGAAGTGGAGATAAGCACGCTTTTCTCAACATTGAATGCCGCCAAAATTAATCCGCGAATTGTACCTCCTGTAGCTAATAATTCAGCGGAAAAGACAGAAAGAGCTCCTGCAGCAATTGCATTTCGATTGGACGGCGTAACTTCTAGTTGCCATTATATTAAAAAGACTAAACTAAATGCTAGCAGAAACACTCCTAAAATTACATCCAAATAGAAACTCTTGAAGTAGTTTGATAAATCTCCCCCTAACACCACGAATAAAATTGATGGAACACCAATGTATATTATAAGAGTTTGTTTAAACCCTTTCGAAACAACATATTTTCACTTATGTTACTGAAATGGTGAAAATTGATGTAAGTCCTAATACCGAATGAAAGTCAACATAAAAGTTGGCTATCGGTACGAAAAAAACAGACGAACCAAAGCCACCAACGGTACCAATTATCTCCGCTAGAAGTGCTAATAACATAAAGGTGAAGCCCACGTCTTTTATACTGGGATACTTGTATTATCTGTGTCCATAAAAGTAGTGTTCCTCGTAGTACTGACAGCTATCCTCTGACTCTAAACATACAGAAATTTTTCGAGCTCCAATACTGGATTTCTTACAATCCTGTAACGGCGCTTACTCCAAAACATCGCTCTAGTTCCATTCTAAGATTTTATATCTTTACGAAAAAAACTATGCACCCAGCTATTCCAGCCATTCGATCAATTGTTGAACATCAATTTTCAGAAGAATCTACGGGCCATGACTGGCATCACATTGAGCGTGTAACGAAACTCGCCTTGCGCATAGGAGAAAAAGAAGGTGCCAATTTAACGGTTATTGAACTTGCCGGACTCTTACACGACATCTCGGATCATAAATTCAATGGAGGTGATTTTAACAAAGGAGGACATTTAGCGGCTCTTATTCTGCAAGAAATTGATGTAGAAAGCGTAATTATTGACCAAGTTATCCATATTGTCAATAACATATCCTATAAAGGTGCTCATGTAGTGAACACCATGCAATCACTCGAAGGGAAAATTGTACAAGACGCAGACAGACTTGATGCGATTGGTGCCATAGGAATAGCAAGAACCTTTGCATATGGTGGGCACAAAGGTCATCCAATTTATAAACCCAGCATACCACCTACACTTCATTCCTCCCCAGAGGAATATCAAAAGACAACACACACCATTAATCATTTCCATGAAAAGCTGTTACTTTTGAAAGACCGAATGCATACGGAGACAGGAAGAAAAATCGCCGAGACACGCCACCAGTTCATGGAGGAATTTTTAAACCAGTTTCATGATGAATGGAACTCGGTTGACAGCACCTATGAATAATTCTTATTTTTTACGAAAGAATATACGTACAGGAACACCTTCGAAATCAAAGTTTTCCCTCAATTTGTTCTCTAAAAATCGTTTATAATCATCCCGAACATACTGCGGCAAATTGCAGAAAAATGCGAATGCAGGGGCGTGAGTAGGAAGTTGTGAAACGTATTTAATCCGAATATATTTACCTTTTACAGAGGGAGGTGGATTTATTTCCATCACAGCTTGCATGACTTCATTCAACCGCGATGTAGGTATTTTCTTGATTCTATTTTCATACACTCGCATTGCTTCTTCTAAAGCTTTATGAATCCTTTGTTTTGTGACAGTAGATGTAAATAGGATTGGTACATCATTAAATGGTGCCAATTGACTCCGTAATCTCTCTTCGAACTCCTTCGTTGTCTTGTGATCTTTTTCTATTAAATCCCACTTATTCACCAAGAAAACTACTCCCTTATGATTCTTCTCACAGATATAATAAATTGCTAAATCCTGCTTTTGAATTCCTTCCGTTGCATCAATCATCATAATACAAACGTCTGCACTTTCGATAGTTCGAACAGATCGTAAAACAGAATAATATTCTATATCCTCATGAACTTTAGCCTTCTTTCGAATTCCTGCTGTATCAATTAAAACAAAATCAAATCCAAAGGCATTATAACGAGTATTGACACTATCACGAGTAGTACCAGAGATAGGTGTGACAATATTTCGTTCTTCACCAATAAGCGCGTTAACTAAAGATGATTTCCCCACATTTGGTTTACCAATAATCGCAATTCGTGGCAAATCATCGTCCGACTCAATTATAGCATTTTCAAAATGCTTTACTACTGCATCTAAGACCTCACCAGTTCCTGCCCCATTAGTGGCCGAAACATCAAATACATCTCCAATACCAAAAGACCAGAACTCCGACGATAAACCAACGCGCTGTGTATTATCAACTTTGTTAGCAACTATGTAAATCGGTTTTTTCGTTTGACGTAACATATTCGCAACAGTTTCATCAAGATCTGTTATTCCAGCCGTTACGTCCACAACAAACAATATTACATTTGCTTCATCAATAGCAATTTCAACTTGCTTACGAATTTCATCTTCAAAGATGTCCTCTGAACCTTTTACGTAACCACCTGTGTCAATTACTGAGAATTCCTTACCAATCCATTCCCCACGTCCATAAATTCTGTCACGTGTTACACCACTCACCTCTTTAACAATTGCTTGGCGAGATTCTGTCAACCTGTTGAACAAGGTAGACTTCCCTACATTAGGGCGTCCAACAATGGCAATAATATTTCCCATAACTAATATCCATATTTTTTTAGTTTCCCTTCAGAAGAGCGCCAGTCCTTATCGACCTTCACGAAGGTTTCTAAAAATACTTTCTTCCCGATAAAACTTTGTAAATCTTTTCGTGCATCTATACCGATATATTTGAGCTGATTCCCTCCTGCACCAATGATAATACCTTTCTGCGAATCGCGCTCCACAATGATGACCGCACGTATTTTAACTATTTCTTCTTCCTCAATGTAATCAGTGATTTCCACTTGACAGGCATAGGGTACTTCTTTTTTTAAATTCAGAAATATCTTTTCACGAATAATTTCAGAAACGAAGAAGCGCATTGGCCGATCAGAAATCGCATCCTTTTCGTAATACGCTGGAGATTCAGGAAGGAGTTCTAGGATCACATCTAAAATCACATCTGTATGAAATCCATGCAATGCGGCAATTGGTAAAACCTTTGCTTTAGGCAGTTGTTCTTGCCAGTATGTCAATCGTTCAGCAACCTCGGCTTGTGGTTTCAAATCAATTTTATTCACCAAACAAATCACAGGCTTATTCAATTTCTTAATTCGCTCTAATGTTTCCACATGATTCATTTGGTTCTCGAATACGTCCGTAATAAATAACAAGACATCCGCATCTTTCAATGATGCATCAACATAACTCATCATTGAATTATGAAGCTCATAAGAAGCATTTACGACCCCTGGAGTGTCTGAAAATACGATTTGATAATCCTCATTATTCAATATTCCGTGAATCCGATGACGGGTAGTCTGTGCTTTCGAGGTGACAATCGAAAGTTTCTCTCCCAACATTTTATTCATCAATGTAGACTTTCCTACATTCGGACTACCAACAATATTAACAAAACCAGACTTGTGTGCCATGTAAAAAAACTATTTAAGAGGGCAAAGGTACGGAACTTGCCGAAATAATTTACGAAAAAAAATGAAAGTCAAACGTTGGGAAAGGCACCAACATCGCAGATTCAGAACAAACTCTAATTTGAGGTAATGGGTTCAACAGATAAAACGCTTATAGAAAAGGTATATTCACAAAAAAAGGACTGTCTTCATAAAGAAGACAGTCCTTTCATATGAGTAACTAGCCGAGGCTAGTCTTTCTTCTCTTCTTCGCTATCATCCGATTTCTCTTCGGTAGCAGGTGCCTCGGCGGCAGGACTTTCGGCAGCAGGCGTCTCCTCAACTACTTCTTCAGTAGCCTCTGTCGATTCAGCCTTTACTTCTTCTGCTTCTTCTACTTTTTCTTCTATTGCGTCTGCAGCAGGAGTAGTAGCCTTAGCTGTGCTTGAACCACCACGACGTGAACGACGTGTTGTAGCTTTCTTCTCAGACTTACCAGCCAACATCAATTCATTGAAGTCAACCAACTCGATCAAACACATTTCCGCGTTGTCCCCTAAACGGTTACCTGTGCGGATGATGCGCGTATAACCTCCTTGACGGTCTGCGATTTTTGGAGCAACATCTCTAAATAGTTCAGTGACTACTTCTTTATTTTGTAAGTAGCTAAATACAACACGACGCGAGTGCGTTGAATCCGTTTTCGACTTTGTCAAAATTGGTTCAACGAAAACACGCAATGCTTTTGCTTTTGCTACGGTGGTAGTAATTCTCTTGTGCTCAATCAACGAGTTTGCCATATTGGAAAGCATCGCTTTTCTGTGCGCAGATTTTCTACCTAAATGATTAAATTTCTTACCGTGTCTCATTTTAAAATCTTATATCAATGTTCTTATTCCTTGTCTAACTTGTATTTCGCTACATTCATTCCAAATGAAAGTCCCTTAGCATCTACAAGATCTTCCAACTCCGTTAATGACTTCTTACCGAAGTTACGGAATTTCAAGAGGTCGTTCTTGTTGTAAGAAACGAGGTCACCCAACGTTTCAACATCTGCTGCTTTCAAACAATTCAAGGCACGTACAGATAAATCCATATCTACCAATTTCGTTTTCAACAATTGACGCATGTGTAAAGAGGTTTCATCGAACTCTTCTGTTTCTGACTTAATTTCACTATCTAACGTAATGCGCTCATCAGAGAACAACATAAAGTGGTGAATCAAAATCTTTGCAGCCTCTTGTAACGCATCTTTTGGATGAATTGAACCATCAGACTTTATTTCAAGGACTAACTTCTCGTAGTCTGTCTTTTGCTCAACACGATAATTTTCTACGGCATACTTTACGTTTTTAATTGGCGTAAAGATAGAGTCGATAAAAATTGTTCCAAAAGGAACGTTTGATACCTTATTCTCTTCCGCGTTAACGTATCCTCTACCTTTGATAATGGTGAGCTCGATATCCAACTTTACAGAAGGCTCCATGTTACAAAGTACCAAATCTGGATTTAATACCTGAAAACCAGAAGTGAATTTACCGATATCTCCAGCAGTAAATTTATCTTGACCAGAAACGCTGATTACAACAGTTTCAGTATCTTGACCCACTATCTGTTGCTTAAAACGTACTTGTTTCAAGTTCAGAACGATTTCTGTTACATCTTCTACAACACCTTTGATTGTAGAAAACTCGTGATCTACACCTTCGATTCGAATAGAAGAAATAGCAAACCCTTCTAACGAGGAAAGCAAGATTCTTCTAAGCGCATTACCAACAGTAATACCATATCCAGGTTCTAGTGGACGAAACTCGAATTGACCTTCGTGTTCATCCGATTGTATCATTATTACCTTGTCAGGCTTTTGAAAATCTAAAATAGCCATGTTAATTGAGTTATGTTTATTTAGAATATAATTCGACAATTAGTTGTTCCTTAATGTTCTCAGGAATCACTTCTCTTGAAGGAACACTAATCATAGAACCGCTCATAGATGAACTGTCCCAATTTAACCAATCATACTTTGTATTACTTGATGCTAAGGAATTTGAGATTGCCTCCAATGACTTAGACTTTTCACGCACACCTACTACATCACCTACTTTCAAACTGTAAGAAGGGATATTTACAACGTTTCCATTTACAGTAATGTGCTTGTGTCCTACTAATTGACGAGCACCTCTGCGAGATGGAGCAATACCTAAACGGAAAACTGTATTGTCCAAACGTGACTCACACAATATCAATAAGTTCTCTCCTGTAATTCCTTTCATGGCCGAAGCCTTTTTGAAGAGGTTAGAGAATTGACGCTCTAGAATACCGTAAGTATACTTTGCTTTCTGTTTTTCACTTAGCTGGATAGCATATTCAGACTGCTTACCCATTCTTTTGTTAGGACCGTGTTGACCCGGACCGTAACTTCTTCTTTCCAGCGCTTTGTCTGGACCAAAAATCGGCTCTTTAAATCGACGAGCAATTTTGGATTTTGGACCTGTATATCTTGCCATTTTACTTGTATTATGAAGGGAATTGGGAATTAAGGCATCCTCCTCCGCCAATTAGCCCCCTTCGTTGATTAAAAAAATTATACTCTTCTTGTTTTTGGTGGACGACAACCATTGTGCGGAAGTGGAGTAACGTCTACAATTTCCATTACTTCAATTCCAGTATTGTGTATTGAACGAATTGCAGATTCTCTTCCTGCTCCTGGTCCTTTCACGTATACTTTCACTTTGCGTAGTCCGAAGTCATGAGCTTCCTTAGCACATTCCTCAGCAGCAACTTGTGCAGCATATGGAGTGTTCTTTTTGGAACCTTTGAAGCCCATCTTTCCAGCAGAAGACCAAGAAATCACTTGACCACTACCGTTTGTTAAAGAAATAATGATGTTATTGAAGGTAGCTTGAATATGCGCTTCGCCAACTGCATCTACTTTAACATTTTTCTTCTTCTTTTGATTCGATTTTGCCATCTTACTTATTATTTAGTTGCTTTTTTCTTGTTAGCAACAGTTTTTCTCTTACCTTTTCTTGTACGTGAGTTGTTTTTCGTACGTTGACCTCTCAATGGAAGACCAGCTCTGTGACGAATACCTCTGTTACATCCGATATCCATCAATCGCTTGATGTTTAATTGAACTTCTGAACGAAGTGCACCTTCCACTTTAATGCTGTTGATAGCATTACGGATTAATGCAATTTGATCATCATCCCAATCCTGTACCTTGATGTTAACATCGATACCGTTTCCGCTCAAAATTTCTTGAGCAGTGCTGCGTCCGATTCCATAAATGTATGTCAAACCGATTACACCACGCTTGTTTTTTGGTAAATCTATACCTGCAATTCTAGCCATAATTGTATAATTATCTTAACCTTGACGTTGTTTAAACTTAGGGTTCTTTTTGTTTATCACATAAACCCTTCCCTTTCTCTTCACGATCTTGCAATCTGCCGATCTCTTTTTTACTGATGCTCTTACTTTCATCTCAAATTTATTTTCGGGTTTCCCCAATTTATTTGTATCTAAATGTTATTCTACCTTTCGTTAAATCATAAGGGGACATTTCCAACTTCACCTTATCTCCAGGAAGAATCTTAATGTAGTGCATTCTCATCTTACCAGAAATATGTGCTGTAATCACATGTCCATTCTCTAATTCAACTCGGAACATCGCATTTGACAATGCTTCTACGATTGTTCCATCTTGTTCTATTGCTGCTTGTTTTGCCATAATCAATTACATTCCTGATAATTCTCCTTGAGATCTTCTACCACGAATTTTTGTTCCTTCCATCAAACCATCGTAATGACGGTTTAATAAATACGACTCAATTTGTTGCAATGTATCTAATACTACACCTACCATAATTAGCAAGGATGTTCCACCAAAGAACAATGCAAATGCATCACCCACTCCGAACTGAACAGCAATTGCAGGAAGGATAGCGATTAACGCAAGGAAAATAGATCCTGGCAATGTAATCTTAGAAACCAAGTCATCAATAAAATGTGCCGTTTCATCTCCTGGGCGAACTCCTGGAACAAATCCACCGTTACGCTTCAAATCGTCAGCCATTTTCTTTGGGTTAATCATAATTGCCGTATAGAAATACGTAAAAACAATGATTAACAACGCAAGAACCAAATTGTACCAAAATCCGAAGATACCGAATTGGGTTCCTATTAACATTACTGGCACTGTCATAATCGCCTGAGCAAATATAATCGGCATAACACCCGAAGAGTTTACTTTTATTGGCAAATACGAACGTGCACCTTGTGCCGATGACGCATCACCTCTCATACCTGCAACACGTTTTGCATAGTTCATTGGGATCTTGCGAACACCTTGAACGATTAAAACGGTTGCCATAACGATAAGCATGAATACGACTACCTCGATAATCACTTTCAAAGGCGCATTAGAAATAGATTCAGCAACGAAAGCTTGTGGCAAGCGCGCGATAATACCTACAGTAATCAACAAAGATATACCGTTACCAACACCTCGATCAGTGATACGCTCTCCTAGCCAAACAGCAAACATAGCACCTGCCACTAATACAAGTACGGACTGTGTCCACCATAGAGGAGAGTCGATAAATTCAGCAGGAATAGCACCCTTACCGTGAACATACAATGTTAGGTAACCAGGAGCCTGTACGGCACAAATGATAATGGTTAAAATTCGTGTATAATTATTAATTCTTTTTCTACCGCTTTCCCCTTCAGCTTGCATTTTTTGAACAGCGGGAACTGCCATTCCCATCAGTTGCATAATAATAGATGCAGAAATGTACGGCATAATTCCAAGTGCTAAAAAAGAAGCATTGGTAAAACCACCACCAGATAACAAACCAAGTAACCCTTCGATTGTACCTGCATCAGCTGCTTCAGTACCCAATTTGGCACTGTCCACACCAGGAAGAACGATAAAACTTCCAATACGGAAAACAAGAATCAGAGAGAAAGTCACAATCAACCTTCTTCTGAGTTCTTCAACTTTCCAGATATTCTTTAAACCTTCAATAAACCTTTTCATTTGGTAAAATAGTTTGCAAAGTTAATTAGATTTCTGAACAATTCCCACCTTGGGCTTCTATTCCTGCTTTCGCAGAAGAAGAAAATTTGTGAGCAGTCACATTAATCTTTGCATTGAGTTCACCACGTCCAAGAATTTTTACCAATTCATTACGCCCAACAAGTCCATTTTCACGCAATACTTCTGGAGTAATTTCAGTAACATTTTTCTTATCTACAAGTGTTTGGATGATATCAAGATTGATAGCTTTGAATTCAACACGGTTAATGTTCTTAAAACCAAATTTAGGAACACGACGTTGAAGAGGCATTTGCCCACCTTCAAAACCTACCTTCTTGCTATAACCAGATCTTGATTTCGCTCCTTTGTGTCCGCGAGTAGAAGTGCCTCCATAACCGGAACCTTGACCTCTACCAATACGACGCTGACTTTTTACGGCGCCTTTCGCTGGAGTTAAATTATTTAGATTCATTTCTTTCAATTTTTAAGGGTTCTACTCAACAACTTCTATTAAGTGTTGAACTTTTTTCACCATACCAAGAATCTGAGGAGTTGCCTCTTTCTCAACGATATGATTTAACTTTCTCAATCCTAACGCTTTGATCGTGTCTTTTTGTCTTTTCGGACGACGAATAGCGCTTCTTACTTGCTTAATTTTAATTGTAGCCATTTCGTTTGTAATTATCCGTTAAACACTTGATCAATCGTAATTCCTCTTTGCTTCGCTACAGATACTGCATCTCTCATTTGAGAAAGTGCATCTATAGTCGCTTTCACCACGTTGTGTGGGTTAGAAGAACCTTGAGATTTCGCTAATACATTGTGAATTCCAACACTCTCAAGTACAGCACGCATCGCACCACCTGCGATTACCCCTGTACCATTTGAAGCTGGCTTAAGTAGAACTCGAGCTCCACCAAACTTACCTTTTTGTGCATGTGGCACAGTATCGTTGATGATAGGAACTCTAATTAGGTTTTTCTTAGCGTCATCAATACCTTTAGAAATTGCTTCTGTTACTTCTTTCGCTTTACCTAATCCATGACCTACGATTCCGTTTTCATCTCCAACCACAACGATTGCAGAGAAACTAAACGTACGTCCACCTTTAGTTACCTTAGTAACTCTATTTACCCCAACCAATTTGTCTTTCAACTCAATTTCTGAGGATTTTACTCTATTTAAAACTTTTGCTGCCATCTCAATTAAAATTTAAGTCCACCTTCACGAGCTGAATCTGCTAGAGACTTTACTCTTCCATGATACAAATATCCATTTCTATCGAAAACAACTTGGCTTACACCAGCTTTAACAGCTTTCTCAGCAATCAATTTACCAACCGCTGCAGCTTGTTCGATTTTTGGAAGTTTTTCAGTTTCTTTCATCATCTGTGATGAAGCGGATACTAATGTTATTCCTTTTAAATCGTCTACAATTTGAGCATAGATTTGCTTGTTGCTTCTATACACAGTAAGACGAGGAATATCTGCATTACCAAAAACTCTCTTTCTGATTCTGCGTTTTATTTTAGCTCTACGAGCTATTTTACTAAATGCCATAATACAATTAATTAAGGTTATTACTTACCTGCGGATTTACCGGCTTTTCTTCTTACTTCTTCTCCTCGATAGCGGATACCTTTTCCTTTGTAAGGTTCGGGTTTGCGGAAAGAACGAATTTTGGCAGCTACTTGTCCAATCAGTTGCTTGTCGTGAGACTCAAGAGAAACAACCGGTGCCTTACCTTTTTCAGTAAGTGCAGATACCTTAACTTCTTTAGGAATATCGATAATTATTGGGTGAGAATAACCAACAGACATATTCAAGAGTTGACCTTGAGCTTCTGCACGGTAACCTACACCGATAACTTCTAATTCCTTCTTATACCCTTCCGAAACACCAACTATCATGTTATTAACCAATGCACGGTATAAACCATGCTTCGATCTATGATCTGGCGCATCTGTCGCGCGATGGAAAGTGAGTACACCGTCCTCCTGAGAAATAGTCACAGATGCATCAACTTCTTGAGTCAATTCACCTTTAGGGCCTTTCACAGTGATAACGTTTCCGTCAACTTTCACTTCAATTCCACTCGGGATTGTAACTGGGGATTTACCTATCCTTGACATTTTTGTTATTTACTTTAATATTAATATACGTAACAAAGTACTTCTCCACCAACTTTCAAATTACGTGCTTCTTTATCGGTAATGATACCTTTTGAAGTAGAGATAATTGCTACTCCAAGTCCATTAATAACTCTTGGAAGTTCAGTTGAGTTCGTGTACTTTCTTAAACCTGGCTTAGAAATACGCTGAAGCGATGTAATCGCTGGCGTTTTTGTAGACGGGTTATACTTTAATGCAATCTTAATAGTGCCTTGTTTGTCGTCCTCTTGGAATGCAAAATTTGTGATGTATCCTTTTTCAAAAAGGATCTTAGTCATCGCTCTTTTTACATTAGAACCAGGGATTTCAACTACTTTTTTACCGGCACTACTCGCGTTTCTTATACGCGTTAAATAATCTGCTATCGGGTCTGTATTCATTTTCTTTCTAATAATATGATTACCAACTAGCCTTTTTAATACCTGGGATTTTCCCAGCAAGCGCCATTTCTCTGAATGTCACCCTTGAGATACCAAACTGTCTCATGTATCCTCTCGGACGTCCAGTAAGACCGCAACGGTTATGCAATCTAACTTTCGATGAGTTCGCTGGTAACTTTTGAAGTGCATCCCAATCACCGGCCTCTTTCAAAGCAGCTCTTTTCGCAGCATACTTCTCTACTAAGGCTTCTCTTTTGCGCTCACGCGCTTTCATTGATTCTTTTGCCATAATCCTATTTTTTCGTGAATGGAAAACCAAACGCATCTAACAAAGCTTTTCCTTCCTCGTCGTTAGGAGCACTTGTTACGATGGTAATATCCATACCTAAAATTTTGTTTACTTTATCTATATCAATCTCTGGGAAGATGATGTGTTCTTTAACACCCATGTTGAAATTTCCACGTCCATCAAACCCTTTCGCAGGTACACCTTTAAAATCACGTGTACGTGGAAGAGCGATTGAAATCAAACGATCCAAAAATTCATACATTTTATCACCGCGCAAAGTAACTTTAGTTCCAATAGGCATCCCTTTTCTTAACTTAAAGTTAGAAACGTCTTTCTTGGAAATAGTAGCTACGGCTTTCTGTCCTGTGATGGTTGTTAAATCATCTACTGCGCTATCAACAATTTTCTTGTCAGCAACAGCTTCACCGATACCTTGAGAGATAACGATTTTTTCTAACTTGGGAACTCTCATTACAGATTTGAACCCGAATTTCTCAGTCAATGCAGGGATAACCTCCGTTGCATACTTTTCTTGAAGTCTTGGTTTGTGTGTCATGATTAAATTTCCTCCCCTGTCTTTTTAGCGAAACGAACTAGTTTTCCATCTTTGTTCTCACGACGACCAACACGTGTTGCTTCACCGTTATGAACAAGCATGAGGTTAGATATGTGAAGACCCGCTTCTTTCTCCACAATTCCACCTTGAGGGTTCGCAGCACTTGGCTTAGTGTGACGTTTTACAACGTTTACACCTTCCACTACTACGCGCTCTTTGTTACGATCAATAGACAATACTTTACCTTCTTGACCACGTGCTTCACCGCTTAAAACTTTAACAGTGTCACCTACTTTAATGTGTAATTTCTTTTGCATAATTTTACAATTTTAAAGTACTTCTGGAGCAAGTGAAACAATCTTCATATAATTGTTTTCACGTAACTCACGGGCTACTGGTCCGAAAATACGAGTACCTCTCATCTCGTTTGCTTGGTTTAAAATAACCACAGCATTATCATCAAAACGAATATAAGAACCATCTGCACGACGGATTTCTTTTTTCGTTCTAACTACTACCGCCTTGGCAACCTGTCCTTTTTTGACAGCTCCAGAGGGCATTGCGCTCTTGACAGCAACGACTATTTTATCTCCAACGGAGGCATAGCGACGCTTTGTACCGCCTAAAACGCGAATACACAACACCTCTTTGGCTCCACTGTTGTCTGCTACTGCAAGTCTTGATTCTGTTTGTATCATTACTTAATGATTATTTAGCTCTTTCTACAATTTCTACTAATCTCCAGTTCTTTAATTTACTTAAAGGACGGGTCTCCTGAATTTTCACGGTGTCACCTTCGTTACACTCGTTTTTTTCGTCGTGGGCGACAAATTTAGTAGTTTTTTTAATGAACTTACCATATTTTGGGTGTTTTACTTTACGCTCAACCATAACAACGATGGATTTATCCATTTTGTCACTGGTTACTACACCTGTACGTTCTTTTCTTAAATTACGCTTTTCCATTTCGAGCAATTCTAATTAACAAGCTTAAGCTTGTGTGTTTCTTTTACTCAATTCCGTATTCAATTTCGCGATCGTTTTTCTTAAATGACGAATTTGCAAAGGGTTTTCTAATGGAGCTACTTTATGATTTAAAAGCAACTTCATCATTTTCTCTTTGGATTCATCTAAACGGTCGTTTAAATCTCCTAACGATAATTGTACGATTTCTTCTTGTTTCATTTTCCTTCTTATTTTCCTGGGATAACATAATCGTTGCGAACAACGAATTTACATTTAACCGGCAGCTTCTGAGCAGCCAAACGAAGTGCTTCTTTTGCAGTTTCGTAAGGTACACCATCAGCTTCGAACATGATTCTACCTGGTTTCACAACAGCTACCCAATGACTAGGAGCTCCCTTACCTTTACCCATCCTTACCTCTGCAGGCTTAGAAGTTACAGGTTTGTCCGGGAAGATACGAATCCAAACTTTACCTTCTCTCTTCATGTAACGAGTAACGGCGATACGTGAAGCTTCGATTTGTCTGGATGTGATCCATCCTGGCTCAAGGGTTTTTAATCCGAAAGATCCAAAAGCGATTTGACTACCTCTATGAGCAATTCCTCGGTTTCGACCTTTCTGAGCTTTTCTAAATTTAGTTCTCTTTGGTGATAACATCTCAATTAGTTTTTAAAGTCAAACACTTATTTCTTTCTACGTTGTTTTACACCACCTTTAGCACGGGGTCCGCCACCTTTCTTAGAATCCAAACCAATGTTTGGAGACAAGTCACGCTTTCCGAACACCTCACCCTTACAGATCCATACCTTGATACCGATACGTCCATAAGTAGTATGCGCTTCCGCTAATGCGTAATCAATATCTGCTCTAAAGGTATGAAGAGGGGTTCTACCTTCCTTGTACATTTCTGAACGTGCCATTTCAGCACCATTCAAACGACCAGATATTTTTACTTTTATTCCTTCAGCACCCATTCTCATTGTAGAGGCGATTGACATCTTAATCGCTCTACGGAAAGAAATACGTGCTTCAATTTGACGAGCAATTCCATCGGCTACCAACTGAGCATCCAATTCAGGACGTTTAATCTCAAAAATGTTGATTTGAATTTCCTTGTTCGTCAATTTCTTTAATTCCTCTTTTAGTTTATCCACCTCTTGACCACCTTTTCCGATGATAACACCTGGACGAGCAGTATTAATTGTTACCGTAACTAACTTTAACGTTCGTTCGATAATAATTTTAGAAATACTCGCGCGATTCAAACGAGCACCAAGGTATTTACGGATTTTATCATCCTCTACGATTTTATCACCGTAGTTATTACCTCCATACCAGTTCGATTCCCATCCGTGGATAAAACCTAATCTGTTTCCTATTGGATTTGTTTTTTGTCCCATTTCCTAATTTTTAATACCGTCCACAACAATCTTCACGTGGTTGGATCGTTTTCTAATTCTGTGTGCTCTACCCTGAGGAGCTGGTTGAATTCTTTTCAACATTGTAGCCGGAGAAACTTCAATCGTTTTCACGATAAGTTGTTCATCCTCGAGACTCTTATCTTCATTCTTAAGCTCCCAATTAGCAATTGCAGAACGCAATAACTTTTCGAGGCTCTTTGAAGCATGTTTAGGATTGTGTTGCAATATACCTAGAGCTTTATTTACTTCAACTCCCCTTAAGAGATCTGCAACTAATCTCATCTTTCTTGGAGCAATAGAAGAGTTCTTCAATGCTGCAAATGCAACACTCTTATTATCTTCTTTTCTTTTCTCAGCTCTTAATCTTTTTCTAGCGCCCATGTCTTAGAAATATTTAATACTATCTTCTTTTATCTTTCTTATTACCAGCATGACCACGGAAATTACGCGTTGGTGCGAATTCTCCTAATTTGTGACCTACCATATTCTCAGTTACATACACAGGGATAAACTTGTTACCATTGTGCACTGCTATTGTCAAGTTTACAAAGTCAGGTGTAATTGTAGAGGCTCTTGACCACGTTTTGATTACACTTTTTGACCCTGATTCTTGCGCTTCATCCACTCGTTTCGATAATTTATAATGAACGAATGGTGGTTTTTTTAACGAACGACTCATATCCTACTTATTTCTTTCTTTTCTCAATAATAAACTTGTCAGAATACTTCTTCTTAGCACGAGTTTTGTATCCTTTCGCTGGAACACCATTACGCGATCTTGGATGACCACCAGAGTTACGGCCTTCACCACCACCCATCGGGTGATCAACAGGGTTCATAACTACACCGCGTACACGTGGACGTCTTCCCAACCAACGAGATCTACCCGCCTTACCAGAAACAACTAAACTGTGTTCAGAATTAGAAACCGCACCGATTGTCGCTAGACACTCAGTAAGGATCATTCGAGTTTCACCAGATGGCATTTTCACAATTGCGTATCTACCATCACGCGCATTTAACTGAGCATACGTACCTGCTCCTCTTGCAATAGCACCACCTTTACCAGGCTTCAACTCAATGTTATGAATTACAGTTCCTAAAGGAATAATTTCCAATGGAAGTGCATTTCCTACATTAGGCTGAGCATTAGCTCCAGATAATACTGAATCTCCTACTTTTAATCCATCCGGTGCGATAATGTATCGCTTTTCACCGTCTGCATAAAACAACAAAGCAATACGAGCTGTCCTGTTCGGATCATACTCGATTGATTTAACAACAGCAGGAATATCATGCTTATCTCTTTTAAAGTCGATAATACGATACTTTTGCTTGTGACCACCACCGATATAACGCATCGTCATTCTACCAGAGTTGTTACGCCCACCAGACTTCTTTTTAGAAGCGATGAGTGATTTCTCAGGAGTTGACGTGGTTACTTCCGCGTAATCACTGTTAATTTTGTGTCTCTGCCCTGGAGTTGTAGGCTTGAATTTTTTAAGACCCATTTTAAATTAATTAAATGTTAGTAAACAAATCAATCGTCTCTCCATCTGCAACAGTAACAACTGCTTTTTTATAACGTGCGTTACGTTGCTCAACGATACCTTTGTTAGTATATTTAACAGAGGATTTACCACCGCCATAATTCATGGTACGCACACTACGAATAGTGACACCATACATGTTCTCGACGGCATTTTTTATTTCAATCTTGTTCGCCCTACGGTCTACAACAAACGTAAAACGATTATTCATTTCGCTATCACTTGTAGCTTTCTCCGTAATTAGAGGCTTTTTAATAATTGTGTTCATCACCAATTAGTTTAAGATCTTTTCAATTACTTCAACTGAGCTTTTTGCAAGCACAACTTTCTTCGCATTTAATACGTCGTAAGTGTTCAATAAATCAGCAGTAACTACTTTCATAGTTCCTATATTTCGAGCTGATAAATAAACGTTGTCGTTTTTACTTCCTAGTACCAAAAGTACTTTGTCATTTTCTAACTTCAAGTTTCCTAAAAGAGACTTAAATTCTTGTGTCTTTGGAGTTTCAAAATTGAAATCTTCCAATACAAGAAGTCCGTCATTTTGTGCCTTGTAAGACAACGCAGAACGACGAGCTAATCGCTTCAATTTAGTATTTAACTTGAAGGAATAGTTTCTTGGTCTTGGTCCGAATACACGACCTCCACCTCTAAAAACTGGGGATTTAATTGAACCAGCACGCGCTGTACCTGTTCCTTTTTGCTTCTTAATCTTACGCGTACTTCCTTGGATTTCCGCTCTTTCTTTCGATTTGTGCGTTCCTTGGCGCTTATTCGCTAAATGTTGTTTCACATCTAGGTAAATCGCATGATCATTTGGCTCAATTGCAAAAACTGAGTCAGAAAGATTCACTTTCGTTGAAGTAGCTTTTCCTTTTGTATCTAAAACTTTTACTTCCATTATTTCTCAATTATTACTGTTGAACCTTTAGCTCCAGGAATGGAACCTTTAACTACTAGCAAATTCTTGTCTGTAAGAACTTTCAAAATCTGAAGGTTTTCGATAGTAACAGTTTTGTTACCCATCTGTCCAGCCATACGCATTCCTTTGAATACACGCGCTGGATAAGATGCAGCACCGATAGATCCAGGAGCTCTCAAACGGTTATGTTGACCATGCGTTGCTTGTCCAACACCACCAAAACCGTGACGTTTTACAACACCTTGAAAACCTTTACCTTTTGAAGTTCCAGAGATACTTACGAACTCACCTTCTTCAAACAATTCTACATTTACAGATTCTCCAAGGTTTAAACCTTCGAATCCATCAAACTCTACCAATTCGCTTTTTGGTGTAGTACCCGCTTTCTTAAAGTGTCCTTTAAGCGCACTTGGAGTATTGTTCTCCTTGCGCTCACCGAAACCTAATTGAATTGCTTCGTACCCATCACGATCTTGTGTCTTCACTTGCGTTACTACGCAAGGACCAGCTTCTATCACTGTGCATGGTGTTGCCTTACCCTCGGCACTGTAGATGCTAGTCATTCCGACTTTTCTTCCTATTAATCCAGGCATTCTTTATTTATTATAGATTATACTTTAATTTCTACGTCAACCCCACTTGGTAACTCCAATCGCATAAGCGCATCAACTGTTTTTGATGAAGAGCTGTAAATATCAAGCAAACGCTTGTAAGAACACAACTCAAACTGCTCACGTGCTTTTTTGTTAACGTGTGGTGATTTCAATACTGTGTAAATTCTCTTGTGTGTAGGTAATGGAATTGGTCCACTAACAACCGCACCTGTAGTTTTCACAGTTTTAACGATTTTCTCAGCTGATTTGTCAACCAAGTTATGATCGTAAGACTTCAATTTTATTCTAATTCTCTGACTCATCGACTTTAATATTAAGCGGAAACATTTCCTTTTACTTTAGCAATAACTTCATCTGCAACGTTACGAGGACATACATCAAAATGAGAGAATTCCATAGAAGAATTCGCACGTCCAGATGTAATTGTTCTCAACGTAGTTACGTATCCAAACATCTCAGAAAGTGGAACGATAGCTTTCACTACTTTCGCGCCAGCACGATCGTCCATTCCTTGCATTTGTCCACGACGACGGTTAAGGTCAGCTACAACATCACCCATGTTTTCTTCTGGTGTAATCACTTCTAACTTCATGATTGGCTCAAGAAGTTCTGGACTACACTTAGGAAGAGCATGTCTGTATGCCATTTTCGCACACACTTCAAATGATAAAGAATCTGAATCGACAGCGTGGAATGAACCATCACGTAATTCAACTTTCAATGAGTCCACTGGGTAACCAGCTAAAACTCCATTTGACATTGCTTCTTTGAATCCTTTTTCAACCGAAGGGATAAATTCTTTAGGAACGTTACCACCTTTGATGCTATTGATAAACTCAAGTCCTGTTTTTTCTTGGTCTTCTTGCGGGCTAATTGTGATAACAATATCAGCAAATTTACCACGTCCACCAGATTGCTTCTTATAAACCTCTCTGTGTTCGATAGTACCAGCGATACGCTCACGGTAAGTTACCTGCGGAGCACCTTGATTAACTTCTACTTTAAATTCTCTTCTCAAACGATCAACAATGATATCTAAGTGAAGCTCACCCATACCACTAATTACAGTTTGTCCAGAATCTTCATCCGTATGAACACGGAATGTAGGATCTTCTTCAGCTAACTTCTGTAAACCATTTGATAATCTGTCAGAATCTGCTTGCGTTTTTGGCTCAATTGCCAAACCGATTACAGGCTCTGGGAAGTTCATTGATTCCAAAATAATCGGACTACCTTCAGCACATAAAGTGTCTCCAGTTTTAATGTCCTTAAATCCTACAACCGCACCAATATCACCAGCTCCTAATTCAGGAATTTGATTTTGCTTGTTCGCGTGCATCTGGAAAATACGAGAAATACGTTCTTTGTTTCCTGAACGTGTATTGTAAACATATGAACCAGCAGGAAGAACTCCTGAATATGCTCTAACGAAACATAAACGACCAACAAATGGGTCAGTTGCAATTTTAAATGCTAAAGCAGAAAACGGCTCATCAAAGCTTGGTCTTCTTTTTTCTTCTGCATCTGTTTTAGGATTTGTACCAACAATTGCTTCAACATCCATCGGAGAAGGTAAAATTTCCATTACCATATCCAACATCGCCTGAACACCTTTGTTTTTGAACGCAGAACCACACATCATAGGAACAACTTTCCCTGCGATTGTAGCTTCACGTAAAGCATCTAAAATCTCTCTTTCAGTAAGTGACTCTGGATCCTCAAAGTATTTCTCCATCAATGTATCATTGAACTCAGCTACTGCTTCCAATAACTGCTCTCTCAACATTGTTGCTTCTTCTAATACATCTTCTGGAATTTCGATTTCTTGGAAAGTCATTCCCATATCCTCTTCATTCCAAGTAATTCCACGGAAGTTAATTAAATCAACTACTCCTTTAAAATTATCTTCAGCACCGATGTTAATCTGCAAAGGCAACGCGTGGCTACCTAACATTTCTCTTACTTGCTTACACACGTTCAAGAAATCAGCACCAGAACGGTCCATCTTATTCACAAAACCAATTCTAGGAACATTATAGTTGTTCGCAAGTCTCCAGTTTGTTTCAGATTGTGGCTCAACACCATCAACCGCAGAGAATAAGAATACCAATCCGTCCAAAACACGTAATGAACGATTCACCTCTACGGTGAAGTCCACGTGTCCTGGAGTGTCAATAATGTTTACGTGGTACTTTTGGTCTCTGTACATCCAGTTAAGCGTCGTAGCAGCAGAAGTAATTGTAATACCTCTTTCTTGCTCTTGCTCCATCCAGTCCATTGTAGCAGCACCATCGTGTACTTCACCAATCTTGTGGCTTACACCACCGTAATATAGAATACGCTCCGTTGTTGTTGTTTTACCAGCATCAATGTGCGCAGCGATACCAATGTTTCTTGTATATTTAAGATCTCTAGCCATTCCTTAAAATCTAAAATGTGAAAATGCTTTATTTGCTTCTGCCATACGCAACGTGTCTTCTTTCTTTTTAAAAGCAGCACCTTCTTCTTTTGCAGCAGCCATAATTTCATTCGCTAATCGCTGAGCCATAGTTTTCTCATTTCTCTTACGAGAATACGAAATCAACCACTTCATTGCTAAAGAATGTTTTCTAGACTCACGAACAGGAGTAGGGATTTGGAAAGTAGCACCACCTACTCGACGGCTTCTAACTTCTACAGGAGGAGTAATATTCTCCAACGCTTTTTTCCAAACTTCTAATGCATTCTGATCTTCTAATTTCGCATCGATGATATCAATAGAATCATAGAAAATTTTGAATGCAGTACTTTTTTTACCGTCCAACATCAAGTTGTTGACGAATTTTGTTACTTGAGTATCCTTGAACTTTGGGTCCGGAAGGATCTCAATCTTTTTGGCTTTTCTTCTTCTCATCTCTTAAAAGCTTTACTTGGTTTTAGGTCTTTTCGTACCATACTTTGAACGACGCTGTGTTCTTCCTTCAACACCCGCTGTGTCTTCCGCACCGCGAACGATGTGGTAACGTACCCCTGGAAGGTCTTTTACCCTTCCACCGCGTACAAGTACCATCGAGTGTTCTTGTAAGTTGTGTCCTTCTCCGCCGATGTACGCATTGACTTCTTTACCATTTGTTAAACGCACTCTGGCAACTTTTCTCATTGCAGAGTTTGGCTTCTTAGGTGTAGTGGTGTACACACGCACACATACTCCTTTACGCTGCGGACAAGAATCAAGTGCTGCTGACTTGCTTTTCTTTACCGGCGCTGTTCTACCCTTGCGAACTAATTGCTGAATAGTTGGCATATTTTTCTTTAATTTTTACAAATAAATACTATCCCCAAAAACACTTTAGGGGCGGCAAAGATAGGTAAATCAAATTATAATGCAACAGTTTGGATGAAAAACTTTGATTTTTATTTCAAGGGAGGTGATTCACATCACGCATCAACTCTTCGCTTTGCGCAATTCAATTTTTAAAAATGACTGTTTCTTTCGCACATTCATCCGATTATTTTCTGAAAGAGTCAAAAAAGGATGAGTACTCTTATTTATCTGTGTTGGTCCAATAAGATAATGTTTCCGTCTGGATCTGAGATCATGGCACTTGCAGGTCCGCTTCCTTCTTCATCCGCTTCACTTATCATCTCCAAACCTACTGATTTGAGGGCCTTTTGTATTGTTCGAATATCTTGAAATTCTTCCACATTCTCGGCATTCTCATCCCATCCAGGGTTAAATGTCAAGATATTCCCCTGAAACATCCCTTGAAACAAACCAATGATGGCTTGTTCATTTTTCATTATGAGGTAATTATCCGCCATACTCCCTCCCATCACTTGAAAGCCCAGCTTTTCATAGAACGATTTAGACACTGACAGATCCTTTACATTTAAACTCATTGAGAATACTCCTAATTTCATATACTTCTACTATAATACAACTAATAATTCGAGGGAGCAGTCGATAGCCACCTTCGAAAACAAAGCTAAGCACTATTTACAGTTTTTCAAAAGAATACAAAAAACATATTTATGGAAGTAAATAATCTTAATAACAATATTGCTATATAATTATATTTATTAATTTTACATCATGGGAACAACAAACACAACCCTTTACACAAAAGAACACAATGAACAAGCAGAACTATTCAAGGCTCTTGGGCATCCTGCTCGGTTAAAGATCATAACACATCTACTCGCGGTTAAGTCATGTATCTGTGGAGATATTGTTAGCGCTATTCAATTATCCCAACCAAGTATTACTCGGCATTTAAAAGTACTGAAAGACGCTCGAGTAATTCAAGGAACTATAGAAGGCAACTCTGTTTGCTATTGTTTGGACCCTCAAACCATTTCAAAATTAAACGAGCTTGTTTCGTTGATGGCAATAGACATTGAATCGACCAATGAACAATGCTGCTAAAACTAATAAAGATGAAAATAAGTGAAATAAGAAGTATACTTAATGGATTAGAGAAACTAGTATTTCAATTACCTGATGGAAGCACCGTCCCTAATCATTTCCATGTAACCGAAATCGGAGCTGTAACACGTCACTTTATTGACTGCGGAGGAACTGAGCGCATAGAGAAGAAAATTAATTTTCAGCTATGGGAGGCGGATGATTTTGACCATCGTCTTGCACCAGAGAAACTTTCAAGAATCATTGACCTTTCCATAAACAAACTTGGATTAGGTGATTTAGATGTTGAAGTAGAGTACCAGAAAGACACAATTGGAAAGTACAATCTTCAATTCGATGGTAATATTTTTCAATTGACCTTTACGAAAACAGCTTGTCTCGCAGAAGATAGTTGTGGAATCCCGGCTTCAAAAACAAGAATTCAGCTCCAAACCCTAGGGAATGATAATGCTTCCTGTACCCCTGGAGGAGGCTGTTTCTAGCACTCTGAATTCCAACCATGCTAAATTCCGCACAGTATTATGTACCTTACTATTAGAGATTATTGTATACAAAGGATAAAAGAATTTGATCATATACCCCAAGCTCGCAAGGATTTATTAAGACATATTGCATAATATATAGTCCAAAATAAAAACAAAAAATATCCAATTCAGCTTGTATATATGTGCACTCACAACTCACGTCGGAGTCATTTTGGGCAAATATGGGCTGCGGTGGCTGCTGATTATTACGGTATTGAAAATGTTATAACCTATTCTGGAGGCACAGAAGCTACAGCCTTACATGAAAATGCTATTTATACCTTATTATCAGTTGGTTTTGATCTTATTGCAGAAGATGATACAGAGAATTCCAAATACACTTTTCTATTTGGAAAAAATAAATCGACCGTATGTTTTTCTAAAACATATGACTCCCCAGAAAACCCTAAAGAAAACTTCGCGGCGATTATGATGTGTTCTGATGCAGAGGATAACTGTCCGTTTATTCCTGGTGTCGATTTGAGAATAGCCACTACTTACGACGACCCTAAGAATTTTGACAGAACAGATTTACAAACAGAAAAGTATGCGCAACGATGTTCTCAAATTGCTCGAGAATGTCTATTTATGTTTAGCCTTGTAGACTAAAGTTAGCTTCACCTCTCTTTCACGTTTCGACGCCATCAACTCTTCTTTCAATCTAAAAAGTAAACATCACTATTCTACTTTCTAAAGTCATACTTTAATACATGAACGCGTTGAGCCGAGTACACAGTTGTTCTTCCAGATGTGTAAAACGCTACTACACACACCAATAAATACCATAAACCTCCTGTAGGACCAAACATTTCCACACCCATAATAGCGCAAGCCAAGGGTGTATTTGTAGCACCCGCAAAGACAGCTATAAAACCAAGACCAGCAACAAACGATAAAGGCAATCCAAAGTATATGGCCAAAGTACTTCCTAATGTTGCGCCGATAAAAAATAAAGGGGTCGCTTCGCCACCTTTAAACCCTACCGCTAAAGTGAACAGAGTGAATAAAAACTTCACAGCGAACACTCCTCCATGAGAAGCCTCGGTAAAAGCATCTTGTATTATTGGGATCCCCAACCCGGAATATGCCTCTAAATTTAGGGTGACAAAAACGACTGCTAGTAATAAGCCTCCTAGCGATAAACGAACAATTGAATTGGGTAATAGTTGTTGAACCCCCTCTGTGAGATATTTTTTACCCCAACTAAAAAGCCCTGCTACTCCTCCGAAAATCCCTCCCAAGAATAGAACAGAACCGATATGCTGTAAGGTGAAAATTGGGACTTCCGAAATGGTATACCCAGTATGCGAAACACCCCATACTTGACAAGATAAATCTGACAGAAAACTGACTAGTACAATCGGCAATAGGCCTATTAAATTGAAAGCTCGGGCCCTATCTAATTCTACAGCAAAAACAGCTCCTGCTAATGGCGTCCCGAAGACACCTGCAAATCCCGCAGCCGCTCCCATTCTTAAAATAATTTTTCGGTTTAACTGTATCGTTTTAAACAATCCCCCTATCCAATCCGCTATTGCGCCTCCCATTTGAACAGCCGTCCCCTCTCTTCCAGCGGAACCACCAAACAAATGCGTTAAAAGAGTACCAACAACAACCAAGGGCGCTAACTTCCAATGAATCCTTCTATGAGGCTCCACCATTTCATCGATCAATAAATTGGTCTCTTTTTCAACTCCGTTTGCAAAGAAGTGATAAACAATTCCAATGATTAATCCACCTAATGGCAAGAAAAATATCAGTACTCCATAATTCGTGCGTGCTTCAGTCACTACGTCAAGTAACCATAGAAATAATGCAGAGGAAGAACCCACTGCACTGCCGACAAAAAGGATAATTAGTGTCCAAACAACTAGTTTAGGCAATAAAGCCTGTGTCATCAACGTATCATTCTTCATTGTTCGCAGACGTCATTAGCCACAAGGCGCTTCGAGGCGGACATCATCGCCTATTTTCCAGCAAATTTAGAAAAAAATGAGTAACAAAAAAAGGCACATAAAATATGTGCCTTCTCTAATGTATTTAGCGCTCTAATTAAGCTTCTGTTGCCTCAAAAGGAACTACAGAAACGAAAGAACGGTTATCTTTTTTCTTTCTAAACTCAACCATACCATCAGTCAATGCATATAATGTATGGTCTTTTCCAATACCTACATTATTACCTGGGTGGTGTTGTGTTCCTCTTTGACGAACAATGATGTTCCCAGCAATAGCTGGCTGTCCACCAAAAATCTTTACACCTAATCGTTTACTTTGTGACTCACGACCGTTTTTCGAACTACCGACTCCTTTCTTATGTGCCATCTTATTTAATTTTTTCTGAAATTATCTAAAAGAGAATTTCTAGTTTATGCTTTAATTCCTGTAATGGTGATTTCAGTAAGATACTGACGATGACCATTTTTCTTTTGGTATCCTTTTCTTCGTTTCTTCTTGAAAACGATTACAGTGTTACCTCTCAGGTGACGTTCTACTTTTGCAGAAACTTTTGCACCTTCTATAGCTGGGGCGCCAACGTTTACGTTACCTTTATCATCTGTCAAAAGAACTTTGTCGAAATCAACTTTAGCTCCTTCTTCAGCGTCTAAACGGTGAACGAAAACTTTTTGGTCTTTTTGCACCTTAAACTGCTGCCCTGCTATCTCTACAATTGCGTACATAGCTTTAAATTTTAATTATTCTTCCCAAAAATTGGACTGCAAATGTAATCAAATTTTATTTAACCAAATAAAAATCCCTAATTTCTTTGGTCTTTTTTTTCTTTTCTATTACCCAACACATTCGCAATATAAACCCCAGATAAGATCACTAGCATAGCAAGTGCTTGATAAATAGACATTACTTCTCCGTCCCACAATCCAATGAGCAAGGCTACAATTGGGATAAAATAGGTAACACTACTCGCAAATAAGGCCGAGCTATTCGCAATCAGAATATTAAATATAACTACCGAAAACGCTGTTCCTATCAATGCTAAAATACCAATATAAATCAATGCGCTTGGAGCGTAAGAGTTCGAAACTATAGTCGCCGGTGTATCGAAATGGAAGAACAAGATTAAAGCAGGAATAAACGATAAAGTAAACGCCATAGAGGTAATCTTTAAGGGCTTTATTCCGTTTAAATTATACTTAATGGTGTTTACGCTAATTGCATAAAATAAGGTGGCCAAGACTACCGCCAACACATGCCACACCGAACCAGAAGTATCTACTACTGACACTCCATTCACCAACCAAACAATTCCAACCGTACCAATTGCCACCCCTAATACTTGCACTCGAACGAGTGGCTGCTTAAATAATAACGTCCCTATGATTAACGTGAAAATCGGTGTACAACTGTTCAACATTCCAGCATATCCTGAAGAAATACCTGTTTCAGCATACGTAAAAAGGAAGGCCGGCACGAAATTACCTAAGAAAGCGACCACTGCCAAGCTCAAAATAAATTTCACTGAATTGAAGCTTTTGAAGTGCCTCAACCCTAATGGCAACAAAGCGGATGAAGCAAAAAGCATACGCATCGCTCCTACTTGGTTACTACTGAAGATGGAATCACCTGAAACCTTATCAATCATCCCTCTTTTCATAAGAATGAAAGAACTTCCCCATATCGTTGCCAGGAAAAGGAGCATGCCCCAGTTTTTTAATTCTCGACTCATCCGACAAATGTAATTTAGAAATCATTGAAAGTGTTAAAAAATCTTACTGATTACGCGAATTGTTTCATTTGTTCGTACATTTGACAACAAATCGTATGTTTTCGACTATGAAAAATATCCAAATCTTCGCATTTCTTTTCATCACTATCTCAGCTCTACTAGTAGCCTGTAGTGAGGATAACTCCATTCCAAACTCTATTTCTGAGTTCAATGTCACCGGCATGGTCTGTCAGCATGGTTGCGGAGGATCAATCCGTAAAGGACTTTTTGAAAAAGAAATGGCGACGCAAGTGGACGTTACTTTTGATGAACAAACTGGACTTGGAAATATTGCCGTATACCACAATAAAATAGGCGTGACAACCGACCAAATCAAAGAACTCATTGAGGATTTAAATGATGGCCAATTTGAAGTTGAATTCGTTGGAACAAAAAAATATACTGCTCCTGCTGGCTCAGAAGCCCCAACAAATAACTCAGTTCATGAAGAAGAGTCAATTGTGGAGGCCAAGCAAGAAATGATTACTTTACCGAACATCACAGACCTACTGAACAGCTTGATTCATTAGGCTTTTTTCCCGTGGTGTGAACAGAACACTATTCCACCTGTTTCATGAATAATCCTTGTCACGATTCACATGAGTTACAGATACATCATTGCATTCTCCATTATCACAATTCTTTGTTCGCTATTAGATATATATACGTGGAGAGGATTACAAAAAACAGTCAGCAAAAGAGTTTTTCGCTTCTTTAAGTGGTTCATTCCTGTAACTACTTTTCTCTTTTTCTTGGGATTTATTTTAACCATTTATCGCGCAGGTCAAGGGATGTACAATGCGCATTACCTATTAAATATCATTACAGGATTCACATTCGGTGTTTTTCTTGCTAAACTATTAATAGCAGCTCCTTTTCTAATTGAAGATATTTTTCGCTATCCAGTTTACATCATAAGGAAAATAAAAAAAGAAAAACGTACCGATTCTGCTATGCCCAGCAGAAGAAGATTCGTTCGAAATATTTCCTTGAGCCTTGCCGCAATTCCAATTTCGGGCACTATTTACGCTATCACTCGTGGGAAATACAACTACCAAGTAAAAGAGCTGACCCTTTTCTTTGACGACTTACCAGAAGAGTTTGATGGATTTAAAATTGGGCACTTCTCTGATTTTCACGCAGGAAGCTTTGATGATCTTGAACAAGTGCGCGGCGGACTCCAACTTCTTTCTAATGGTAATCCTGATATGATTGTATTTACAGGAGACCTTGTAAATAATCGTCCTCAAGAAGCCCTACCCTTCGTTGAAATGCTCCGAGAATTGGAGGCTCCATTCGGAAAATATTCGATACTTGGAAATCATGACTATGGTGATTATATGCCCTTTAAAAACGAAGAGGAACGTAAAAAAAACCGTACACAATTAGAAGGAATTCATCGCGACGCAGGCTTTGACTTATTAAATAATACTCGACGAACGATCCATAAAGGGACAGATTCTATTTCCCTACTCGGTGTTGAAAATTGGGGGAATGATCCCTTTCCTAAATATGGGGATTTGGACTCCGTTACTGACGGATTAAGTGAAAAAGAATTTAAAATTTTATTATCTCACGATCCTGACCACTGGGAATATGTTACCAAAGACCATCAACAACACATCCATGTCACACTTAGTGGACATACCCATGGAGCACAGTTCGGGGTGGATATACCCGGATGGCAATGGAGCCCAGTAAAGTATCGTTATAAAAGATGGCTGGGATTATATGAACACAAAAATCAATTTCTTTTTGTTTCAAAAGGATTTGGCTTCTTAGGGTTTCCTGGTAGGATTGGGATGAGTCCCGAAATTATTCAATTCACGCTAAAAAAGAATACCTAATCTTTACTCTTGGTTTGCTCTGTCCAGTTTATGCAACAAATGTTACCTGAAAAGAACAAGAATTGGATTATTTTTGTTGAATAAGAAAACGTAAGACATGAGCGGATATATTGAAACACTTGTAAACTCGTATAAAGGATATGCCTCGTACCTTTGGAATACAATTACAAATCCATTTCCAGAAGGTGATTTGAACTATTTTTATTTCCTAATTGTGCTTTCTTTGATCGTTTGGGGGTTAGAAATTGTATTTCCTTGGCGCAAGAAACAAGCAATAATTCGAAAAGACTTTTGGCTAGATGGGTTTTACATGTTTTTCAACTTTTTCATATTCAACTTATTGTTATTCGTGGCGCTGTCTGATGTTTCTATTCAATTTCTAAATAACATATTAGCTCCAATCGGATATTCTGAAGGTCACCTATTTGACACTTCCAGTTGGTCTGTTGCATTGCAACTATTGGCATTCTTCCTGATCTCCGACTTCGTGCAATGGAATGTTCATGTTTTACTTCACCGAATACCTTTTTTGTGGCAATTTCACAAAGTACATCACTCTGTTAAAGAAATGGGATTTGCAGCGCATTTGCGGTATCATTTTGGCGAAACGTTCATATACAACACGTTCAAATACATTTCACTCTCGATGATCTTCGGATTTGATATCCAATTGGCATTCATTGTACATGGAATTGCTATAACCATTGGCCACCTCAATCACGCCAATATTGGTTGGGATTACGGCCCACTAAAATATATCTTTAACAATCCTAAAATGCACATCTGGCACCATGCAAAAGAACTTCCGCAAAGCCATCCGTTCGGAATGAATTATGGAATTAGCCTTAGTGTTTGGGACTATATCTTCAAAACAAATTATATTCCACACGAGGGGCGAGACATTGAATTAGGATTTGAAAATGACGAAAATTATGCACCAACGTTTTGGCAACAGCTAATTGCTCCTTTTAGACGCAAATCAACTTCCTCTAGATAAGGATAAACGACACGTAATAAGACCACACCCGTGAGAAAAAACCTTCTAATTGCTTTACTAGCTTCGCTTACCTTAGGACTAGCTCCATTCATTCCAGAGCCTCATCTTTTTGGGAAGATTAAATGGATTCTTGGAGGTGGAGTCGGAATGAAAGCAGAAGATTGGTTTGATTTCGTAATGCATGGAGCCCCATTTCTTTGGCTTACCTATGAGCTCGTGATGTTTATTAAAGATCAATTCGTGCAGAAAAAACGCTAAGTTATTTGCTGGAAGGGAAGCCTCTTCTTTATTTTGCAATAGTCAACAAGTAATGCGAAAACTATAGTAAGTACTAATACACCTGGAACTTTATACCGAACAATAGCGCCTAATACAGGTGTTGTCCATCCTACCACTACAAATACGAGAGCAGCAAAAAGTAAAAAAGTCCATACCATTCGCTTAATACGTTTATTCAATTTTCTACGCGCAAAAAATGTCACCAACAGCAACCCGAGAAATAAAATTATATTTTCAATAAATGCAGGATATTTCAACCAACTCCCTTTATCAGTTGGCAAAGGTCGTATAGCAGTATTAAAAAGAACCTCTGGCACAATGCGCAACATTGTTGAAAAGGAATTGTTGATTCGTGTTACTTCAATTCCACTTCCCGCCTGAGTCATAACGAGATGTATTTGATATTCTTTGCCAATTTCTGATAATTGAACAGGTTTCCTGTCATTATGGTCGCGTTTATGTGCTAAAGATGCTCCCGTTGATTCCGAAAGTATAGCTGTCCCTTTATTGTTGTACGTGAATTTATCGCGATTGGAAAAATACACGTAATAATAATAATCCTCATCAATCTCTAAATACAACCCTCCGTCGCGAACATTCATAAAATCTTGTTGCTGACGCGAGATAACTTCAACTGCACGATCCAGCATCCCGGTCCATTGTACGATTAAAGTTCCAAAGATCAAAAAGAGTATGACATTGATGAGCTGAAGTTTCATAAAAATGCGCGAAAACAAAAAATAGAACACCAATGCAACGAGAAGAACTGCTAAAACATATGGTTTAAACATATACATCAACAAAGTACCTAAGACCAATCTCCACCAACGGCGCCTGAAGGATATATCGTCAAAAACACCCCTTATTAAAATACATATACCTGCCAGCATAAGTGGTTCTTTTATTATTGAGCTACCCCAAAATGCAACGCTCGGCATCAATGTAAGAACGGCTAAAACAGCCGGAAAAGAGAGTGTAGACCATTTCCGAATAAATTGGGCTAAATCAATTGTTGCCAGAAATGAAAGTAAACTAAAAACTAAAAAGTGGACGAGGATATATCCATTCGAAATTAGAAATATTAGACTATTCACGCGAATGACGTTACGAGAATCGTTAGGCATTGCGCGATCTGGAGCATTCCAATGACCCATTTCTTCCATAAAAGTGTCTACGACTAATGGATCATTCTCAATTCCCCAAAAGAATTCCCAATACATCAGCGGATGCTCCCATAAAAGGGCATAAAAAATCCGTGATTCTTCAAAAAAGCGTCCTGAGTCTGCAGTAAGCTCTCCCCCACCGTAATGATATGTATAAACATATAAAAAGAACAGCGAGAACAATAATTTGCCGATAAAAATAAATGGAAGGTAGACGCGCAAACTAGGATGCCGCTGTTTACACCACCTATCCAATAAATAGAGAATGATAATTAAATATATGAGCGGTAAAATTATATTCACGCACTATTTTTGGGCAAAAATAATCAAAACTCGGAACTAGATGCGACAAGACTACCCTTTTGCCCCAATTTAGAATTAACCCCTTATAGTGTGTAATTTTTCTACATAATTCGTATTTTCGCATGGATTGTAGCGATTTACACAGGGGTGAACTTTATTGCGTGTATTTTGTTCTAAAACCAACTATGAATACAACCAAGTCAACTGTATTAGTCGTAGACGATGAAAAAGATATCCGAGATATTTGTCAAGGAATAATTATGCGCTCGTTCGAATGCTCTGTTCTTGCCAAAGAATCCATTGAGTCCGCGCGGCACACTATTGAATCAGAGCATATAGATTTAGCCATATTAGACATTCATTTACAAGACGGAATCGGATTTGAACTCATACCGTTACTCCGCGCTCAACACCCCGACGTAAAAATCATTATGATATCAGCTTACAATCATTGCAATGAAATGGATAAAGCCAAAGAACTCAATGTGAGTCAATTTCTCGGCAAGCCCTTCACCGCAAAGGAATTGAAAAATATACTTTACAATTGGTTGTAATATGAAACAGCAGCACTTATTAATTATTGATGACGACGTAGATATTTGCGCCCTACTGAAACGTTTTTTTGAACGAAAGGGATTTGAGGTAACAACAGCTTTTAAAGCTCAAGATGGAATTGACCTTATTCGAGCGCGCACGTTTGATGTTTTACTGACGGACTTTCGCCTACCTGACTTGGATGGTTTAGAAGTTATCAAGACCGTTCGTTCGCTGCGCGCTGAATTACCCATCATCGTTATCACAGGTTATTCAGATGTTAATCAAGCCATCAAGGCGATTCGTTTAGGAGCATTCGAATACGTAACAAAACCTATCTATCCAGAAGAGATATTGCTTCACGTTCAAAAAGCGATTGCTTCTCCTTCTTCTGCTGATGAGATGGTACCAAAAAAGACAATTGCTTCAACTGAAGAAACTGCCTTAACCCAGCAAAATGTCCTTCCGGACTACATTTCGGGAAGTAGTAATCAATCCAAACGAGTACAACAACTCATCGAGCTTGTAGCTCCGACGGATATGACAGTCGTTATACTCGGTGAGAGCGGAACTGGAAAAGAAGTCGCTGCCCGAATGATTCATCAATCTTCGAAGCGAAAAAATGCGCTTTTTGTCACCGTCGACTGCGGTGCATTACCACAGGAAATTGCGGGAAGTGAGTTATTCGGACATATGAAAGGCTCATTCACTGGGGCGGTAGCCGACAAAAAGGGACAATTCGAAATCGCAAATGGCGGAACACTCTTTTTGGATGAAATAGGTAACTTATCTTACGAAAATCAAATAAAACTTTTGCGGGTTCTTCAAGAGCGCACCATTCGTAGGTTAGGAAGTGAAAAAGATCAACCTATTGACGTGCGAATTATCGTAGCAACTAACGAGGATTTGAAAGCTGCTATGGAACGAGGAAATTTCAGGGAAGATATTTACCACCGACTGAATGAATTCAAAGTAGAATTACCAAGCTTGAAAGAATGTCCTCAAGATATTGAGATATACAGCTCATTCTTCTTGAAAAAAGCAAATGAAGAGTTATCCAAGAATGTGCTCTCCATTGACGAAGATGTTCTTTATTATTTCAAGCAATACACGTGGCCAGGTAACATTCGCGAATTGAAAAATGTTGTACGAAGGTCTGTGCTCTTAAGCGCCAGCGATCATATCCAAGCCAAAGTACTACCTACAGAAATTAAAAGTCCCGTTCGCGTCAAAAGTGAGTCTAGTGATGAAACACATCTCGAACAAAATACCTACGACTTAAAAACAATTGTTGAGGCGACAGAAGCGCGGACTATTTTAAGAGCTCTTGAAAAGACTGCCTTCAATAAGAGTAGAACAGCAGCGCTACTCGGCATTGATCGAAAAACATTGTATAATAAAATGGCGACGTACGGAATAAAATAATATCAATGGCAAAGAAAAAGTTAAGTTACTACAATTATTTTCTAGTGTTAGCCATGGTACTCATTTCAGGGTATTATATGACCTCGTTGTTCTATTTAAACAAAACCAATTTTTCTGGAGAACAAGCAGACCTTTACGGTCAAATCACCGAAGAGGCAGATGCCATTTTGAAATCTGCTTACCGCATGGAATCATATGCTCATGGCTACATGCTCACAAAAGGTGAAGATACATACGTCAAATTCAAAGGACTTACATGTACATTTAATCGACAATTTCAAGAACTTGATGAACTGTGTCGAGCAAATGATTTGGCAATTGCTCATTTAGACAAATTAGACACCCTTATTCGCGAACGTTTAAATCATATTCAAAAGTTGGTTAAATCTGACTCTCTTCATCATACCAATCAACAGCAGCATCTTGATATGATTGAACAAGGTGGATTACTTATGGATGAGATAAGCGAAGTATTATTCGATATCAGAGAAGCCATTGCACAGCAAAAAGAAGATAATAAAAAAAGAGCACTGCATTCTGCAGAGAACACATTATTGCTGCTCACCTTCTTTGGTCTGGTAATGTTGATTATTGTTATCTACAGCTTCAACAAAATGCGCCAAGAAATTCTCATCAATGAAAAAAACGCCCAAGAGATTGCTCAATTCAACATTGAATTGAGGTCTATGAACGAAAATTTAGAAAGTTTTGCCTATGTCGCTTCGCACGACCTAAACGAACCTCTTCGAAAAATTAGAACGTTTGGGGACTTAATCTCCGAAGAGTTGAAAAATTCCACTCCTGATCGTGAACTTGTCTTGAAGCATTTAGAACGAATGCAAAGCTCTGCATCACGTATGCAGCAATTAATAAATGACTTGCTATCCTACTCCCGTATTACGGGTCCGATAGAAACATTTGAATCTGTAGATTTAAATACTGTTATTAATACTGTATGCCTCGATTTAAAGTTTTCTATTGACCAACATAAAGCCACTTTCCAAATTGATGAATTACCTATAGTCTCTGCGAATGCATCCCAAATGCATCAGCTATTTCAAAATTTAATCAGTAATGCAATTAAGTTTCACGAACCGAACCGAACCCCATTCATCAAAATCTCTGCTACATCTATTTTAGGTAAAGAGGTAAATGCGATGAACGTGAACCTATTAGCCGAGGGCACCTATTGGAAAATTGACGTAGCAGACAATGGAATCGGATTCAGCAATGATTACTTGGATAAGATATTTCTCATTTTTCAGCGTCTTCATGGTCGCTCTGAATATGAAGGAACCGGTATAGGACTTTCAATCTGTAAGAAAATTTGTGAACAACACCGTGGTGATTTATCCGCCTCAGGAATAGAAGGGGAAGGAGCTACCTTTTCGATATTTTTACCTAAAGACTAACACATGAATTTAAAAGTATTGATTATTGAGGATGACGAAGACGATTACCTTATCGTAAAGCACTATTTATCCAAAATTACGGAAGCCTCTTATGACGCGTATTGGTCGTCCGATTTTGATAAAGCACTTAACGACATATTGGAGAATAAGCATGACATCTACCTGATTGATCACTTCCTAGGTAAAGGAGAAGGATTAGATCTTATTCAACAGGCACGTGCCGCTGATGTAGACAAACCTCTTATTCTTCTAACTGGTGCGAAAAATGAACGCGTAGATCAAGAAGCTATGCGGAATGGCGCATCTGACTTCATCATTAAAAGTGAAGTAAAAGTTGACACGCTGGAGCGAACACTTCGATATGCCATTGAACGCTATCGTCAGCAAAAATCAATTAAAGAACAGGAAAAAAAATACCGGAGTTTATTCGAATTAAGCATGGAGCCCGTCGTGATTTTAGACCATGACTTTCATATAATGGAATTCAATTCCGCCTTTGCCAAGTTATTTTTCAAAGGACAAAAAGAAATTCCGCGTAACTTCAAATCATTCTTTCTGTATGATTTTGATTATCGACTTTTGCTTGCAAAAATAGAAGAAGATGGGTACGTCAAAGGATGGAAAACTGTGCTAAATATTCGAGAGAATCGAAAAACAGTAATTCTCTCCCTCGCAGCATTACCCAATGACAATCATCCTGACCAACACTTCTTTCATGTTGCCATAAATGACGTAACAAAACTAATGTCAGCTCAAGAAGAGATACAACGAATGGAAAAATTAAGCATGACCGGTCGAATGGCGCGGATTATCGCTCATGAGGTAAGAAACCCTCTTACCAACATCAACTTGGCCATTGGAGAATTAAAAGAGATTGTTGGTGAAGAAAACGAGGAGGTCAATATGTATAGTGAAATGATTGGTCGAAATGCGCATAGAATTGCTAAATTGATTGATGATTTGCTAACCAGCGCTAAACCAGCCACACTTGAAGTCATTCCAGGTTGTATGAATGAAATTGTTGAGCGTGCAATCGAATTTTGCAAAGACCGTATTGACTTAAAACAGGTTGATTTCAAGTATACATTCGATGATCCTAAAATTACTGGTAAGTGGGATCCTGAAAAATTAAAAATTGCGTTTGTCAACATTATCATCAATGCGATTGAGGCAATGAACGAAAATGAATCACCACAGCTTCTTGTGCATCTTGGTGTCAAAAATGGTAATCCAGTTATTCGTATAGAAGATAATGGAAATGGAATGGATGAGGAAACTCAAAACAACTTGTTTGAACCTTTTTACTCTAAGCGAAAAGATGGTCTTGGATTAGGAATGACAGCAACTCATAATATTGTGAGCATGCACAAAGGGAAAATTAAAGTACAATCAACCATTGGAAAAGGAACCGCGTTTGAGGTTGTTTTGTGATTATAAAAAGTAGCTCTTAAACCGCGACATTATGCTCTCGAAGCGCGTCGTTTAAGGATGTCTTTAAATCTGTACTCTCCTTTCTTTTTCCAATAATTAATGCACAAGGTACTTGATAATCACCAGCAGGAAAATGCTTTGTATATGATCCAGGAATTACTACGCTTCGAGCGGGGACTATACCTTTGTACTCGACTGGCTCAGCTCCGGTAACATCTATTATTTTAGTTGACTTTGTCAACACTACATTCGCACCTAAAACTGCCTCACGCTCCACTCGAACACCTTCTACAACGATACAGCGAGAACCAATAAATGCATTGTCCTCAATAATCACCGGTGCCGCCTGAAGTGGTTCGAGTACACCTCCTATACCTACCCCACCACTTAAATGGACATGCTTTCCAATTTGAGCACATGAGCCCACAGTAGCCCAGGTGTCTACCATAGTCCCTTCGTCGACATATGCTCCGATATTCACATATGATGGCATTAATATAACACCACTTGATATATACGCTCCATAGCGCGCAACTGCATGCGGAACAACGCGAACTCCCAATTCTTTATACCCCTTTTTCAGCGCCATTTTATCGTGAAACTCAAAAGGACCTACCTCAATCGTTTCCATTTTTCGAATAGGAAAATACATGACTACCGCCTTCTTCACCCATTCATTCACTTGCCAAGAACCATCTGAAAGTGGCTCTGCAACACGCTGTCTACCCTTATCAATCTCCTCAATAACAGCTTCAATAGCATTTACTGTGTTCGAATCATTTAATAACTCCCTGTTCTCCCAAGCCTCTTCTATAGTATTTTTCATGTGTGCTTTTTATTTTACAAAGATAAAAGGGTTCTCCTTTGGGCTGCAATTATTTGATAAATTTCACAGGTAACCCTAAGAATGTTCATCGGAAAAAACGCTGTATTTCAGGAATCAAAAAAAATAAAAAATCCAAGTCGTCTCCTAACAAAATGATTTTGTGTATTTTGAAGCACAATTAGTCTAGAGTGAAACACTAGTGTAACATTCGTTACGCTCTTGGCCATTAGTTCACGCTAACTTTGTCAAAAAAAAGAAGCCGTGTTAGAAGTATTCGGTTATATCTGCGCATTAGTGATTGGCGTCTCATTAGGATTAATTGGGGGAGGTGGATCTATTTTAGCCGTTCCCGTTTTAGCTTATTTATTCAGATTGGATGCTAAATTCGCGACAGCCTACTCACTTTTCGTGGTAGGTTTTTCAGCATTAGTTGGAGGAATTCAACAACACATGAAAGGAAGCGTCGATTGGAAAACAGCGATTGTCTTTGGGATCCCATCTATTATTGGAGTCACGCTCGTACGAAAATTTGTAGTTCCCATGTTGCCAGATGTGATGCTTACGTTTGGAGATTTTGAGTTCACACGCCGTATGGCCATGTTTGGTTTGTTTGCTGTGCTTATGATTCCTGCCGGGATATCCATGCTTCGTGAGAAAAAAGATAAAAAAGAGTGCGCAGGAGCTACAAAGTACAACTATCCTTTGATATTAATTGAGGGTCTTCTGGTTGGAGGAATTACAGGTTTGATAGGAGCTGGGGGAGGATTTTTAATCATTCCAGCATTAGTGATTTTGGCCAACATTGAGATGAAAATAGCTGTTGGAACATCCCTTATTATAATTGCCTTCAAGTCGCTACTTGGATTTTTCTTGGGGGATGCAATTACCTTAACTATTGATTGGACTTTGCTATTTAAATTTACTGTCGCGTCAGTTGCTGGAATATTCATAGGAAGTTATCTCAGCAACTTTATCGATGGAAAAAAGTTAAAGAAAGGTTTTGGCTATTTCATTTTTGTGATGGCAGTCTTCATCTTTTATATGGAATTCTTTGTAAAAAGATAACTACACCAAAAACCGGAACTTAAAGTAAGTGTCGCCTATCCTTCAAGTGGCGTCTTCGAGAGCGCAAACAATCCAAAGAAACAAAGGATGCCGTTGATTCCTAGTAACTCATGTCCCGTCACATAACCTGGAAACAACTGTTGCTCATAGGTTTTATATACATAACATACTACGGGAACAACTACACAGACTACCCACGTTAGGCGATCACTAACTTGCCGTTTAGAGATGATACCAAAAAAGAACAGTCCCAATAGCGGTCCATAGGTATATCCTGCCATTTTAAATAAGGTATTGATGACATTTTGCTCTTTAAAAGCATTCGCCAAGAGTATCACGAAAAAGAGAATAACAGTCATTCCTATGTGTATCATTTTCCTTTGTCGCTCAGCTTTTTCTTGATCTTCCAATTGATCTACTCGGAATACATCCACACTGGCAGATGTCGTGAGCGAGGTGAGCGCTGAGTCTGCGCTTGAATAGGCCGCCGCAACTAGTCCCAGAATAAAAAGTATTCCAATCAAGCCCTCCATCCCGAGTCCCTGTCCTCCAGAAAGCGCAATTAATGGAAAGAGCCGATCTGCACGACTAGCCTCATCCATGCCTTGAAATGCAGTTTGAATTTCTGGTTGGCTATCCATGAATAAATACAAAAGCGCACCCAATAAAAGAAAAATAAAGTTTACACCAAACAAAATCACCGAGAACCATATCATGTTCTTTTTTGCCTCTTTTTCGTTCTTACAGGTTAAGTTTTTTTGCATCATATCCTGATCCAGACCTGTCATTGCAACGGTAATAAAAAACCCACCTAATATACCTTTAAGCCAATAATTACTTTTTCCGATATCCTCCGTTATAAACCAGTCTACCAATCCCAACCTCCTCAATCCTTCGTTTGTAGCATCAGAACCTATTGCCGTATAAATTAAATAGACACTAATTACTAAGGATAAAAGCATAAACGTGGTTTGAAGAGTATCTGTCCACACGATTGTTTTAATTCCTCCACGGTAGGTGTACACATAAATCAATAAAAGAGTGATGAGTACCGAAATCTCAAAGCTAATGCCATAGCGACTTAAGACAAAATAATCCAATACATCAGCTACTAGGAATAGTCGAACGGAAGCACCTAAAATGCGTGACAATAAAAAGAAGCTTGCACCCACTCGATGCGTATTTTCTCCATATCTATTACCAAGGTAAGAATAGATTGAAGTAAGATTGAGTCGATAATAAAGAGGCAAAAGAACAAATGCGATGACCGCGTAACCCAGCATATAGCCGATTACCATTTGCATGTAAGAGAACCCCTCCGTACCAACCATTCCGGGAACAGAAATAAATGTTATTCCAGAGAGCGAGGCACCAATCATCCCAAAGCTAACTAAATACCATTTAGAAGATTTGTTTCCTGAGAAGAAAGTATCGTTTTTCGCACCTTTCGAGGTCAAATAGGATATACCCATGAGAACCAAAAAGTAAGCAATAATAATAATCAGAATAGAAATTCCCGGCATAAACGATGAGAGTTCTAACGACTTTAGGCGCCAATCATTCGACGCAAATCACCGATTGCATTTTCCCAATATAGCTGCACCTCTTCCATCTCATCTTCAGTAGCGAAAGATGTAAGATTAAATACTACTTCTTTTGTCATTGGGTCGACAGTATAACGCATTTCTACATATGAGTCAATACCCTCCTCTTCGTCTTCTAACCATCTAAACTTTATAAATTCATTGTTCTTTTTGGACAATAAACGGGCAGACTCTTCGCTTCCATTCCAATAAAAAGTGAAAATATCATCTTTAATATCCACGTCATCAGCGAACCATTCACTCAAGCCACTCGGCGTCATTAACAAATTAGTTAATACTTTGGGAGATGTTTTAAAAATATATTCTTGTTCAAACTTAATTTTCTCTGTCATAATGAAATGTTAACTATACTTTAAAGGTTGCCCTAGTTGATGTAATATACACAATCTGGCCGATTTACGCTATTTTCTCACCTGCGTTTTATGAACAGCATGCAAAATTACGAAATAGATAACTGAATTAGAGCATATTAATATGATAGGTTATTAACATACCAAGGTTTTTTTTCACTATTCGCAAAATACCTTAATTGGAATACTTGGAAGAACAAAAAAAGAAATTATATTTGCACCCGATTTAATGAGATGGCGAGGTAGCTCAGTTGGTTAGAGCGCAGGATTCATAACCCTGAGGTCGAGAGTTCAAATCTCTCTCTCGCTACAAGTGGGAAAATCAATCCCAGTAAAGGTTTCAGAGTTTTCACTGAAACCTTTTTTTTTGTCCAAACTTTCTTGTGCTAGGAATTTTCCACTTTTATCCCTCATTTTCCGAAGAAACAAGAAAACCTGTATGTTTTTCTTTCCACTTCAAAGGCAATCAATAAATCTCTAAGTCAAATTGATTGCTTATAGCTAAACATTTCAATTTTGACTTATCGTAATCGAAAGAGTGATTAAAATCACATCACCTGTTTTGAAATGACAGGCATAACAGAGTTCAACTTTTGATGAATCATGGTAAGATGTAACTTGCTTAACATCGATGTCATGAATAGATAAATAATCAACAATTATCTGATGATATTCATTTGTAGTCAAAGAATCGGATTGAATAAATCCATCCCAAGGATTCGCACAACCCGTGATATCCCATCTCATTACACTATTTGCTTGATTGTTTCAAGAAATGATTGTAACAAGAAAAAATGAAAGAAATAAAAAAAATGAAAAAAATTTCATCCGATAAAAGTCTAACCAATTAATCTACTCTGAACCTTAATCAAATAATTTGAAATACAATTTTTTTCATCACTTTTTGTTTGAAAAAAATAAATCAGAGAATATAAGATTTTTAAGAGAAACTAATCCCCTTTTTATTTGAATTAGTTGACCTTCAAAAGACTTTTTAATTCGACAAGATAACGGTTGCAAATATATTTGCATGATCTGACAAATACTTACCTTGCTTCATTGGTTTCTCGGTTGAATGATTAATCAAGGAGGAATTAGATTTTGCATTCAGCAAAATAAAATCAATCCAAACAGGGTCACCATCAACTGGAAACAAATCTTGATCCTCGAAATTAGCTGTTACAATATTTTTCGATGCTATCGTTTTGACATTTAAAACTCGCTCCAAATCCTCGTAATGTTTAGACTTTCTAGAAATATTGAAGTCACCCGCAAAAATGATGGTTGAATCTTCATTACTCAATTTAGCTATTTGCTCCAATTGCTTTTTACGTATCAGATTCTTTTTTAATCCTTCTCCAGCTTGTAAATGTGTTCCAACGACAGACACCTCTTTATTTTTTCGTTTTATTCGAATTTTAACAGCACCTTTTTTAGCCAGCGCATCGGCTCCTGAACCAGAATTAAAAACAATATGTTTTTCAGAGAGTATAGAATCCTTGCAAAATATATAAACCCCACTTGAAATACCCCAGAAACTTTTTTTCCCTTCTTTTGTATGAAATGGATAATTATTGGATAGATTTTGAAAAAGAATTTTTTTTGATTTTTTATGGAATACCTCTTGTAGAATGAGGATGTCAGCGTCCTTATGAATCAAATGTTGGCTAATAGCATCGATCCGTTCTAATTGTCTGTCTTTTAAAATACTGGGACGAAGAAATACATTCCAACTTAGAATTTGAAGCGTATCTTTTGCACCATTTCTCTCTTGTCCTTGTCCAATAGAACATAGAAGTAAACAAACCAAGATGAACAAATTTCTAATTCTCATGCAGCAATGAATCAGTTGAACTTAAGTTCCACTATGTGAAGTCGATCAAGGAAAAATAGTATCTTCTTTGGCAAAATATACTTAGTCGTTACTATAAATTGTACATTTGATTTTCTAATCAAGAAATGGTAATTGCACTATAATGTTTAACTAGTATAACTGCATAAAAAATGTATCCGTACTTCCGCTTAATGCGCGTCATAGCTCATAGCAAAACTAAAAAAAAAATAGATTTTCACAACAAGCAATTTGATTCCATTCGTATGCGCGTTTGGCCTCAGGATATTGATCCTTTTTTTGAACTCAATAACGGACGATATGTGACCTTACTGGATTTAGGGCGGTTTGCTTTTGGAGCGCGTGTGAAAATCAATCAGTTTTTGGCCCTTAAAAAGTGGTCATTGACCATAACGGGAACCTACAACGAATATCGATATCGCCTCCGGTTATTTCAGCGTTTTACAATTCAAACCCAAGTCATTGGGTACGATGAAAATTGGTTTTATTTTTTTCAGAAATTAGTTCGTAAAGATAAGACTCATATGGCATCCATTGTAAAGTTTTCATTTACCTCTAAAAATGGAATTGTCAAACCAAAGGAGGTTATGGAGGCATACGGTGAAGTGTATGAACCAACCAATTTACCTAAATGGATAACTGAAATTGGAAGTCATCAGATTTTTAAGAAGTAAACAAGTGTCTAGCATTATTGAAGTGTTAATAGAATCTATGGCAGTGGCGCTCCATTGAAATCGGTTGTCAAAATTTCACTCATGTAATTTAGGAAAGGTCTGATGACTTCAAATTGATGCTCCATCCAATCTGAGAAAGAATCATTCATTAATTGCTGATCTCCTATTTTTTGTATAAAAATGAGTTGCTTGAAGCGGAGGTAATTTATACCGGGATGTGTTGGATCAAATCCTTTGGGAGCCTTTTTCAATTGCTCCCCTTGTAAAACACCAAAATTTTTAATCAATCTCTTTTCTGTTACTACTGCTTCAAATTCATCCGGATACATTTCGATTTCTTTCCGAATACGAAAAAGATCATCTTTACTCGGTCCCCAAAAACCAATACCTAAAAATGATTCATCTGGAGTGATATGAAGATAATACCCCCCCCTAAAATTCGGTTTCTGGCGATGAAAAGCGATTCCAAAATGATTTTTGTAAGGTGACTTGTCCTTCGAAAAACGAACATCACGATAAATTCGAAATACCTTATAATCGTCTAAATCATTTCTAAGTTTCAGCTCCTCAAATAATTGTTGAGCACATAACTTCACATTCCTATTCGCATCATCAAAAAAAGGTTTATTAGCCTGGAACCACTCCCGATTATTATTTTGTTTGATTTCTTTCAAAAATGAAAACACGTTGGAATTGAGCATGATTATTAGGTTAATGATATCATTAATTACAAACAATCTATTCAATTTGTTTCGCTCATTCGTACAACTTTTTACACTACGCCAATAAACGTTGTTATGAGAAATTGTAGGTTCAAGAATTAAATCTTTGTAAAAAAGTCGTGGTAAATCAACCATTAATTATCTCTTTTACTTATTGTATTTTTTACTATATTCGTTAAAACTTTTAACATGAGACTAATTACGATTTATTTATGCCTAATTGCAGGCTCTATATCAGCTCAGAATTTTCTCGTTGAAGACGATTTTGAGGGATTTGGAACAATTTTTAATTGGCGAGGAGATGACTGCGAAATGATGATAAATCGAGCGAACCCATATATTTCAGGTTTAAATTCCTCACCTACGGTATTTGAATACAATGATATTGGAGGCCAATACGCCAATGTGCAGTTTACATTAAGTGAAAATCTTGATTTGTCCGAACATCATTCGTTTCAGCTGAAAATTTATATACCATCCAGTGGAGTGTCTGGTAATCAAAACAATCAAGTGTCACTCAAACTTCAGGATGGATCGCTAAATCAGCCATGGACAACTCAAACTGAGATTATTAAACCAGTAATCCTGGATGAATGGCAAGAAATATCTTTTGATTTCTTAAATGATCCGTTTATTAACTTCGATGTAAATTCACCCATTCCTGTTTCACGAAATGATCTAAATAGAATTATCATTCAAGTGAATGGAGAAAATAATACCGACCACGTAAAAGCCTATTTAGATGATTTTAGTTTTGATGGTTGGATTGGATCTTGTTCTAATTTTAATAACCTTGTCTGGTCTGATGAATTCGAGACTGATGGTCCCCTTGATGACTCTAAGTGGTTTCATCAAACGCAACTTCCAAATGGAAACAGTTGGTATAATGGTGAGCTTCAACACTATACTGATAGGATTGAGAACTCCTACGTTGATAATGGATTTCTTTATCTAGTAGCCAAAAATGAATCATACACCGATCAGGGAGTAACAAAGAACTACACATCGGCCCGTTTAAATTCAAAATTTGCTTTCACTTACGGAAGAGTTGAAGTGAGAGCAATTCTACCAGAGGGACCTGGAACCTGGCCTGCAATCTGGATGTTAGGAAAAAATATAACTGAGCCCGGAGCTTACTGGGAAACTGAAGGGTTTGGCGCTGTTAACTGGCCTCAATGTGGTGAAATTGACATCATGGAACATTGGGGTACCAATCAAGAATATGTTCAAAGTGCCTTACATACACCTTCTTCTTTTGGAAATACAATAAATAAAGGTGGAGAACTTGGTAACGACGTTTCAAATGAATTTCATGTTTATGCTGTGGAATGGACCCCGACAGAAATGAAGTTTTTTTATGATAACTACAATGTTTACACATATGCTCCTAATCCACAAGACCTTAATACTTGGCCGTTCTTGAATGAACAATATCTTCTTCTGAACACAGCCATTACAGGTGATATTCAGCCTACGTTTGATGAGAGCCCAATGATTATTGATTATGTACGGATATATCAGGGTGGTAACATACCCGATACGCATGAAGCATGTAATTCGTTCACTTGGATAGATAATATAACCTATACTCAATCAACCTCTTCACCTACATTTACCAATTTAGATGAATATGGCTGTCCTACAACATTCCAACTTGATCTTACAATTGGAGAGATTAACACAACCGTTTTTTCAAACTTGAATAGTTTGCAAGCTGAACAAGCTGGTGCTAGTTACCAATGGTTGGATTGTAACAACAATTATTCAATAATCAACGGTGAAACAAGCCAAAACTTTAGCACACCAAATTCAGGCAGTTTTGCTGTAGAGATAGAATTAGATGGCTGCGTGGATACTTCTGATTGTTATGTGATTGATTTATCAGATTTACCCGAATTATTATCAACAGAAAAACAACTGGTTAAAGTTATTGATTTATTGGGAAGAGAAACTGTCCCTCAGAAAAATAAAGTTTTAATTTACATCTTCTCAGATGGAACATCAAGAAGAATTTTTGAGGCTGAATATTAAATAGACGAGCGCTCTTGAAATAAGTTTATTCCATATGATTAACAGTATTCGTCAAGTTAAAAAAGTGCTGTTAAGACATCAAAAATTTTAGGTTGATCTTTCGGAGAAATTGCTCTCACATTTGACGCGGTTACCGACTTCGTCAACGCTACATTTTCCGTCAGAACTGGAGCCGACACAACCTCGTCCATCATAACATCACTGTCTAAACGGCTAGTTACACTAGAATAAGCAGCGCCCGCGCTAGATAGATTGAAGGATTCAGCTACTGGATCTGTGATGAATATATCTTCTGCAACGGTTTCTTCGGACGATGTCCTCCCTGAATTCATATCAACATTTTGGGTTACTTTATTGTCAGCCAGCTTTTCGGTTATTGCTTCCTCTTGAGGGGATTCAACTACTTCTGCTTCCTTTATTACTTCTTTGACTTCTTCGCTTGTTTCATCAATCTTGTACTCTTTTTGAACTGGTTCATTCAGCGCGAGCCTACTTTCAGTAGAACTAAAGGGTACAAATGTGACTACACACACAATCAATACGACCATCGTCGCCAATTGAAACATTGGACGCGCATAAATTCTTGTTTCCTCCGGCCAAAGAAACAACCATAAACGGTTGTACCATACGAGCCGCTTTGCACTATACGTTTGATCAAACAAGCTGTCTAATCTACCTTTCACAGATTTATCTACCTTTGGTATCTCACTCTTCCTCGTCGAATTCACTTGCATCAATACAAACTTAAGTTGCTCAAAATCAACCTCTGTTTCAGCGAATTCATGTATTAACTCCTTCTCTTCAGGAGTTAACTGAATGTATTCTTTATTCAGAATAATATTTTCAATTTCTTTCGTCATACCTCTCTATTTAAATTCGGATCAAAAATGGCGAGTGATTCTGATAGTCTTTTTGTGGCATAAAACAACCGAGACTTCACTGTTCCATCATTGATTTCCATAACCTCCGCAATTTCCTTTATGGACAATTCTTGGAAGAAACGAAGTTCAAACACCTCTTTATGCTTTTCATCCATCTGATCCAACGAATGCGCGAGCGCCTCTTTGAACTGTGCATTATGCATTACTTCTGTGGCCGATAGTTCATTCATTGATACGTTGTACGAACTGTCCAACCCATTCGAAGTATTCGAACGCACCTCCATTTTTTTATATTCATTTTTACACATATTGTTTGCCACCGAATAAATCCATGTTTTGAACGTCCTTGTTACATCAAAAAGCTCTGGCCGTTCAATCAACTTTGCAAAAATATCATGAACAAAGTCCTCCCCTTTTTCACGATCGTGCTTCAATTTTCGCATAATGAAATAACACAAATTATCGGCATAGCGCAGATATAACTCATCGAATGCGCCCTTATCACCTTTACCTAAATAAAGCATGAGCTCTTCGTCCGAGTTCTTCTTATAATTTGTGCGGAATAACCCCATCCTTACTTCATCAAAGATTTAATTTGTTGTTCCTTTCCTCCAGCCTTCGCTAATTCAATCAATTGTTTTTCAACTTTTTTAAGTAACCGTTTATCATTTGTTATAAGTGCTGTATTTCTAATAACAAGTAACATTGGTGTTAAATTCAGTTGAAGTTGTTTACCCAAGGTCGTTTTCGGTACATACAACCCTTCTAGCTCTTTCAATAGTTGCTGATATATGTGTTGGTTTTTCGTGGCAAAATCGGCTGTATTTGTGGTAAAGCTAAGTCCTTCTATTTCCAAAAATGATCTTATGGAATTTAAATAAGGCGAAGGAACAGTCATCGAAATATGAAGACCTATTGATGTATTGAGCTGAACCAATTCCTTCAAAAACTGTGTATCAACGAATGAAGATGTTGGCATTCGAAACCCCTTCTTCGCAAAACGCTGACAATACGCTTGACTCTGCATTAAATCCAAACTCATAATCGTGACATCCGAACGATAGTTATTGATCTCCTGTAACATCCATAGCGGATATGTATCATTTGTTCCATGGGTGATCAACACACCGTTTTTGGGCATTGTCGCCAACACTAATTGGGCATAATTCAATAAATCATCTGAAAAATACTTGCTATCGGAAAGTTTCTTCAAGTAAGTAAGTTTTTCGGCACCACCCGTAATTTCATAATAAGCAGCAAGGTGTAATTGAACCACCTTATTGGTAGGATTAAGTCGCTCAGCCTCCTTTAAATACCCAATTTTTGAAACATCATAGTTTCCAATTTGATATTCTGCCAATTGATATTCAAAACCTGTTGGATTCGCAGAACGCATTGACTCAAGCTTCAAATTCATCTCCATAATTTCTTCAGGAGTAGCAGATTTACGGGAAGTCGATTTTTTAGAGGTACTGTAGGTGTTTTGGAAAGCTGCACTCGCCTGAAGGTAACGTTGCTGAATTAAAGAAGACTCAGGAGATACGATATCCTGAGCACTCATTACGCGCGTGGATTTATCCTTTTTCCGAATTTCTTCGCGTACAACGGGCTCAGCATAATTCGAATTCATGGCTGGGGAAACGGAGTTTTCTTTCTCCTCCTCTTGCTTTTCAGGGGAATTTTGCTGCGCAACAGACAACTGATAAAGTAAAAATAAACCGATAAACAAAATGTACTTCATTCTTGTTAATTTTGGGTGCCGTACACCTCAAATGTACAAAGGTTCATTGGGAATATGATAAAGTTGAAATAATTTCCTTTCTACATGAAAATTAGTCAAAGTGAATTTAGGAAACTAACGTTAGAAAAACGATATACCCTACTGAAAAAAGAAGGGGATTATATTGGTGCGCGCTCACATGGAGTTCACCGAATTCACCTCTTCGCAATTTGTGGTTTTTACGTTGAGGTTTGGATAGTGATTAGTCTAAATCAGGTTCACTGGATAGAAATTCAAGAAAATCAATCTGTTTTGGCTGAATATGCTTCACAGATAGATGTGCGCAAAGAGCTGGATTTATAACTAATGTATACTTCTTGAAAAAAAATGAGCTACCTCCTAGAGATAGCTCATTTCATTTGTTCTAATAGCACTATTTCTGAGCCCCTAATTGAGGATCTATTCCATTCGATACAGCTGATTTTTCAACTCTGAGTTTACCCCCTTCACAAGACAGTAATACTGTTGTATCATTAACTTCGAGAATTTTTCCGTGAATACCACCAATGGTAATTACTTTATCCCCTGCAGCGAGACTTTCTCTATACTTTTTCAATTCTTTTTGTTTCTTCATTTGAGGACGTATCATAAAAAAATAGAATACCCCTAAAATCAATAACAACATAACTAACTGAGAACCTCCTTCTCCACCCATAACTTACTCTTTTTTGTTTATACTATTTATTAATTAATCAATCACGGTTGCTTTGATCGTCACTTTCGTTGTTGAAGGACGTGTATTTGCCGTAATTGTAATTGGCTTATTTATAATTCCTTTTCCTGTTTTATCTGTATCTACCTCAGCATTAATATATGCCGTTTCTCCCGGAGCAACTGGGTCTGTATCATAACTTGGAACGGTGCAAGAACAAGCAGGCTTTACATTGGCAATCACCAATGGATAATCTCCTACATTCTTAATTCCGATTTTGGCTTTAACGATTTCTCCTTTTGCTACTGTTCCTGCGTCATAGATTGCTTCATATTCTACCGATGTATATTGACCCACTGTTGCTTCAGTCTCGCCCGAACATGCGGTTATTACAACTAATCCAACCATCAAAAAACTACCCAATAGAAACTTTTTCATCCTTTACATTTAATTCATTAAACCTCTACCCACTTTCTGGATTTTATTCTCTTTCTCCAAACGCAACACTGCATTATCCAGAACACCATTAATAAACGTATTACTTTTGGGTGTACTGTAAAATTTTGAAATCTCAATGTACTCATTGAGCGTTACTTTCTTCGGAATATTGTTAAACGTTTGAAGTTCAGTAATTGCCATTTTCATAAGAATAACATCCATCTTGGCAATTCGTTCGATTTCCCAATTTTTTGTAAGCTCGTCAATTAACCCTTCATTTTCCTTGTCTAGTTGAATGGTTTGTCTGAACAAGTTGCGTACAAAATCTTGTTCATCATCATCCTCTTTATAAAGCGGAAGAATATAATTTGCACCATCACGTTGAAACGTCTTCAACGTTTTGATTACCATGGAGCACGCTAAATCAATATCATCCAACCAATGAATGCTCTTTTCTTCAAAGTAATGGTATAACCCTTCGTAATTCGCTACTTCAATTTTGAATAGGGCAACGGCAAATGCTTTATCTTCTTCAAAGCCATCTGCATCATTATTCATAAACTCAAAATAAGTCTCAGAGTCTCGAACTTGAAGGAACATTTTTCTAAAAATCTCTTGTTCCTCAGCTCCTAACCAATTCACAGATCGTTCTTCACTGATTTTTCTTAATTGAGCGTGATCTTCAATCTTTTTAATCAATTCATTCTCAACAAATTTCATGTTTGGATTCAAATCTGCTTCAGTTGGTAGAAGTTTCTTTTTGTTCTCCTCAATTCGATGCAGCGCTTTTTGCTTTAGCTCTGGAAGCGTTAACAACAAGAAAATATACAAATCATAAATACGTTCGATGGCATTCATCATTTCCTTCTCACTTTTGAGAAGATTCTCTTCATTCGATTGGAAATACGCATAAAGCGCTTGTAAAACCTTAATTCTTAAATGTCTTCTATTCAGCATTACCTCGTTTTACATGGGAAGTTTAACCTTACCAATAGCTTCAATTCTTTCCTCTGCCATTATATTTGCTATGACATATGTTGGTATATTTTCGGATTGAGATCGATCTACAATACCATAAATTGTATCATAAATGGCCTCGGCTTTGTCCATTGCCCATTTGGCATCTTGTCCATCTACCTCGGCAAAACAGTTAATAACACCGCCAGCATTCAAGGCAAAGTCAGGAGCATAAATAATCCCTTTCTCCATCACAATCTTTCCATGAACAGCTTCTTGTGCCAATTGATTATTTGCTGCACCTGCGATGATTGAACATTTCAAGCGACTCAATGTATCGTCATTTACCGTTGCTCCTAATGCACATGGCGCATAGATGTCTACATCGATATCATAGATTTCATTCAATCCAACAACTTTGGCATTATACTGAGAAGAAATACGTTTTAACGATTCTTCGTGAATGTCAGAAATAAATACTTGAGCTCCTTCTTCTGCCAAGTGCTTAACCAGGTATTCACCAACATGACCTACTCCTTGAACGGCCACCTTCTTACCAGCTAAACTATCTGAACCATACTGTTTCTTTGCACAGGCTTTCATTCCCATGTAGGTTCCGAAAGCAGTAACAGGTGAAGGATCACCACTTTTCCCTGGCAAACCAGCTACGTGTTTTGTTTCCTTACTCACGTAAACCATATCTTTTGGAGAAATACCGACATCCTCCGCTGTAATATATTTACCCGCTAAACTATCGACAAATTTTCCGAAACGACGAAACAACGCTTCTGACTTCATTGAGCGCGCGTCACCAATGATGACTGCTTTTCCTCCACCGAGATTAAGACCAGCCAGAGAATTTTTATAGGTCATCCCTCTCGACAATCGAAGAACGTCGTTCAAAGCTTCCATTTCATTATTGTACATCCACATTCGGGTACCGCCTAAAGCAGGGCCTAGAACAGTATTATGCACTGCGATGATGGCTTTGAGACCGGTAGCATTGTCATTACAAAAAAGTAATTGTTCATGACCTAGAGCACCCATCGCAGCGATCACTGGATTTTCGGATGAACTTGTTGCGTGGATTTCTTTTGTTTCTATCATTTCAATGATCAATAATTTAAACATCTTTTAAATCTAATGGTTAATTTTGCACGCAAGCATTCACCATTAGACGTTGCAAAAATAGAAAATTAATACATGAAGTCTCTCAGCTATCTGAACAAATATTTTTTTAAGTACAAATGGCAATTGCTTTTGGGAATCCTTTTCACGTTTGGACTGAATTACTTATATGTTCAAATGCCCGTAATTGTTGGTTCAGCTGTAGATACTCTAGAGGATAATTTTAATCCAGAAAACTGGCTAAATATTGCGCTAACAATGGGTGGGATTTACATTGCATTTTCTTTAGGAAAAGGCATACTGTTGTTCTTTCAACGACAAATGATCATTAAGATGTCTCGGTACATTGAATTCGATCTCAAAAATGAAATCTATGCTCATTACCAACGATTGAGCTACTCCTTCTACAAACGCAATAGTACGGGCGATTTAATGAATCGAATTTCAGAAGATGTAGCCAAAGTTCGAATGTACCTTGGACCGGGAGTAATGTACACCGTCAATTTAGTGATTTTGTTTGCTTTTGTCCTTTACTTCATGCTTAACATTAACATAGAGTTGACCTTATATGTGTTGGCTCCGCTTCCATTAATGTCATTTTTGATTTACAAAGTTTCCAGCACGATGAATCGGCAAAGTGAGGAAGTGCAGCGTGAACAATCAAGAATCTCAACCATAGTTCAAGAATCTTTTTCAGGAATTACAGTGCTAAAAGCATATGGCGGTGAATCACGCTTCGAATCTCAATTTAATGCCTCTTCAGATAGCTACCTAAAAAAACAAATGAATTTGGTGAAAACCAATGCGCTTTTCATGCCAACGATCACTTTTCTTATAGGCCTGAGCACAGTATTAACGATTTATTTGGGCGGGGTTCTTTCTGCAGAAGCGCAATCCACTTTATCCAGTGGAAACATTCTTACTTTTATTTTTTATGTCAACATGCTTACTTGGCCCTTTGCTTCGGTGGGATGGGTAACCTCTTTAGTTCAACGAGCAGCAGCGAGTCAGGAAAGAATCAATGAATTCTTGCAGGAACAACCTGAAATTAGTAACCCTACTCAAGAACCATTTCAATTCAAAGGAAAAATCTCATTCAAAAACGTAAGTTACACCTATCCAAACTCAGGTATTCAAGCAATTAAAAACCTTTCTTTCACGGTGGAAAAAGGACAAACCATTGCCATTTTAGGAAGAACAGGATCCGGAAAAAGCTCAGTAATTAATCTCGTGATGCGTCAATTTGACCCCACTGAAGGAAGCATATCCATTGATAACCAACCGCTATCTTCTATCAACGTTGAAGATTTTCGAAATCAAACAGGTGTCGTACCACAGGAGGTATTCTTATTTTCTGATTCGATTCGCAATAATATTAAGTTTGGACTCAACGAAGGAGAAGATAGAACAGATAAAGAATTGAACGAAATCATGAAAGTCGCTCATGTCTATCATAACGTTGTTGATTTTCCAGATGGATTAGATACATTACTTGGCGAACGCGGCGTAAACTTGAGTGGTGGACAAAAGCAGCGTTTATCGATATGTAGAGCACTCATCCGGAAACCAAAATTTTTAATTTTAGACGATTGTCTGAGTGCTGTGGACACAGAAACGGAGGAAATTATACTGAATAATCTAAAGGCACAAATACGGGACAATACAACATTAATTGTTAGCCATCGAGTGTCATCCATTCGCTACGCGGACAAAATAATTGTGTTGGAAGACGGAGAAAAAATAGAAGAAGGTAGTCACGAGGAACTTTTAGCCAAAAAAGGTGTTTACCATGAGGTGTATCAAAAACAACTTCTCGAAGGTGAGCAGAAGGAAAACAATGACTAATGGCTGAAGAAAATATCCATATCAAGGGCGCGCGCGTTCACAATTTAAAAAATATGGAAGTGAAAATTCCACACGGTAAAATGACCGTAATCACTGGGCTCTCAGGATCTGGAAAATCCTCCTTAGCATTTGATACTCTCTATGCCGAGGGGCAGCGTCGCTATATAGAAAGCCTTTCTTCCTATGCACGTCAATTTTTGGGTAAACTTGATAAACCCGATGTAGATTTTATCAAAGGTGTTTCGCCGGCAATTGCCATTCAGCAAAAGGTAATTTCTACGAATCCGCGATCCACCGTAGGAACAGTAACAGAAATCTATGACTACCTGAAGATTTTGTTTGCTCGAATTGGTAAAACATATTCCCCCATTTCCAATGAGATAGTCAAAAAACATTCGGTTACAGATGTTATTGATGCCTTACATAAACAGCCGGAAGGAACAAGAGCATTAATCATTGCTCCTATCCATGATTACCAAAGGTATGGCTTTCAGCGACAATTGGAGATCTTCAAGGAACAAGGCTACGCCAGAGTTATCGTAGACGAAGTTATGCAATCACTTGATGAATCGATTGCTCTCGGAGAAATAGAGCCTTCCTCTCTCGGACTCGTGATCGATCGAATCACCACAAAAAAAGAAGACGAGGAGAATGATGCTCGTTTAGCAGACTCCGTTCAACTAGCCTTTGCAGAAGGCAAAGGCTATTGCACAATCAACTTCCCCACTGAAGGAATAAATACAACCTTTTCAAACCGTTTCGAACTAGACGGCATAGAATTCGTTGAGCCGAGTGAACATTTCTTCACTTTTAACAATCCATATGGAGCATGTAAAACGTGTGAAGGCTTTGGATCTGTGATTGGAATTGATGAAGATTTGGTTATCCCGAACAGATCCATGTCCGTGTATGAAGGCGCTGTGATGCCCTGGAAAGGAGAAAAAATGAGTCGTTACCTAGACAAATTCATACGGCAAGCTGCTAAAGTCAACTTCCCAATACACCGTCCAGTCGAGAAATTGAGCGAAGGAGAATATCAACTGCTGTGGGAAGGTAACAAAGAGATAGACGGGATCAATAATTTTTTCGGATTTATAGAGTCTAAACTCTATAAAATTTACCACCGTGTCCTACTCGCAAAATATCGCGGTAAAACGCTTTGTAAAGATTGTCGCGGAACGCGTTTGCGCAAGGATGCAAATTATGTAAAAGTGGATGGAAAAACGATTACAGATATGGTTTTATCCTCCATTGAGGATAACCTCAATTTTTTTCAAGGCATTCAACTTGATGCCTTTGACCAATCTGTTGCAGGAAGAATTCTAACCGAAATTCAAAATAGATTACAATGGTTGTCAGATGTAGGCTTGGGTTACCTTACGCTTAACCGGCAAGCCAACTCCCTTTCTGGGGGTGAGTCACAACGCATAAACCTGGCTACTTCTTTAGGAAGTAGCTTGGTGGGATCCATGTATATTTTAGACGAACCAAGTATTGGATTACATCCGCGCGACACGGAACGGTTGATTGGAGTATTGAAATCCTTAAAAGAACTTGGCAATACCGTAATTATTGTTGAACACGAAGAAGCTGTAATGATGGCTGCCGACGAAATACTCGATATCGGACCAAAGGCTGGTATTCACGGAGGAAATCTAGTTTTTCAAGGAACGCATGCTGCACTGAAGAAGGCAAAAAATAGTTTAACAGCCGACTACCTTTCCGGACGGCGTGAAATACCTATACCAAAAAAGCGTCGAAAAAGTCCCAACAAAATAACCATTGAGCAAGCTCGAGAAAATAATCTTAAAGGCATTGACGTAGCGTTTCCGCTGCATGAGTTGGTATGCATCTCAGGTGTCAGTGGCTCAGGAAAATCGACACTTGTAAAACAATTGCTTTACCCAGCCGTGCGCAAACATTTAGGAATTTACGGTGATAAAATCGGGAAATTCGGAGGAATTTCAGGTGATCTTTCACGTATTCAGGCCGTCGAGCTTATTGATCAAAATCCAATTGGGCGCAGTTCTCGAAGTAACCCAGTTACATATGTAAAAGCATTTGATGAAATTCGTGATTTATTTGCCAAACAAGTCGTCTCTAAGGCGCGGGCTTACAAACCTGGTTTTTTCAGCTTTAATGTACCTGGAGGTCGGTGTGACCGTTGCGAAGGCGAAGGTATCATTACTGTATCCATGCAATTTATGGCTGATGTTCATTTAACGTGTGAAAGTTGCCATGGAAAACGGTACAAAAACGAAACACTTGAGGTGACTTACCGCGGGCAAACAATCTCTGATATACTCGACATGAATATCGAAGATGCCTTTCACTTTTTTGCAGCCATCGACGAACGTTTAGAACAAAAGATTGCAGAAAAAATTCAACCGCTCGTTGATGTTGGGCTCGGTTATCTTCAAATGGGACAGCCATCCTCTACCCTTTCAGGAGGAGAGGCTCAACGGATTAAACTCGCATCATTTTTAGCTAAGGCAAAAAAACCGACGCCTACCTTATTCATTTTTGACGAGCCAACGACAGGATTGCATTTTTATGATATCGAGAAACTCTTAGTCGCATTAAATCGACTGATTGACATAGGACACTCGGTGATTGTAATCGAGCATGACATGGACGTACTCAAATGCGCCGACCATATTATTGATTTGGGACCTGAAGGAGGAGTTAATGGTGGTTACCTTCAATTTTCAGGAACCCCTGAAGAGCTCATAGCATCCACTGAGAGCTTTACTGGTGAGTATATGAAATCCAAGTTATAAAAAAGCCCGCTATTGATAGCAGGCTTTCTTTGATTTCAAAATATCCTAATTCAATGAGAAAGATACTCTTCGTTCCTTCGCATTTTGTAATTGCTCATCGTCTCCCTCTTCAGCAAACGGTGCTTTCATATCATTTTTAACGTCCTTTAATTGAACTCTATTCACGTCCACATCCTTATTCACTAGAAGACTGCGAATATATTCAGCGCGCTTCATTGAAATGTCATTATACTCATCACTTTGAATTTCTTCTGCATCACAATGTCCAGTTATTGTTATCGATACTTCTGAATTTTCAATCATCCAATTAGCTATTAAATTCAAGGTTTCATCACCTGCAAGAGTAACGTCATACCTTCCTTTAGAGTAAAATATATTTTGACTAGCAATCTTTTCTCTCAAATCCATGTCATCAGTAATTGATGCTGAACGCTGGTAAACAGTAGACACCTCTGTTTCAGCATCATCAGAATAACCACATTCACAATTTTGATCTGGACCTAATAGAAATACACTTACATCATCAATGTAGTAATAACCAGCAATTACTTGATTCCCTTTTAACTCGCGTGGTTTTTTATTTTTTTCGCTCTTTACCTGATCATTCTGTGTGAAATTACCAATAGTTATATATCGCTCTCCTCCGTCTGCAACATATTCTCCGCACACAATTTCCCAACCATACATGGCATTAAAAATAATTTCCTGCGGATGTAAAACATGAGGTTCTTCAATAAGCGCAGGAACCTTTTCTTTTGTTTCAAATGGCTTTTTCGAAATGTGCGCACCTAATTTGTTAGACGAATATTTACTCAATTCAGCTAAGGATGCACGAAAAGTTACTTTGTAACGCATACCCTTTTTCATTGGAGTACTTAATTTAGAAGTGATATACGATCGTGGCATTTTATCGCCGTAAGAGTATGCAACAATTCCAGCGTAGTTGGTACCATCCACGGCATCCTCTTTTCCGTAAAAGTTCATCGGAACTTGAATATCTGGAGTGTTAGAACTTTCAGAAAACAGATCTGCACCAACTCCTGTTGGAGATACCCAACCTTCTGCAGCTTCAATTCCACCTAAGCGACGAAGTTTACCACTTATTTGTTCAAAACTTCCATTTGGAACTAAATTTTCCGCGTCCTGTGCCAACACACCAAACGTCAAACCAACTATTGGTAACAATCTGAAAATACTTTTCATTTTTTCCACTTTATAGTTCATAATTTTTAACTGTTTCAATGAAAGTTCTGACCTTATCTGGATTGATATCAGGATAAACCCCATGACCCAAATTTACGATATGTCTTTTACTTTCAAACGAATTCAACATACTTTTTGTTAAACGTTCGACTTCATTATGAGACGAATACAACGCACACGGATCCAAATTCCCTTGTAAAGTCCGACTCTCTCCTACCAATTTTCTCATTTCTCGAACGCTCATATTCCAGTCAAGTCCAATGGTATTACACGGCATCTTGGCAATTGATTCTACCGCTCGAAAAGCTCCTTTCGCAAAGATTGTAATTGGCACTTCATCTATTGCGCGTGCAATCTGATCAATGTATTTCAGCCCAAACTCCTCGTACTGCACTTGACCAAGAATTCCTGCCCAAGAATCAAATACCTGTAACATGTGTGCCCCTGCTAAAACCTGTGCTTTCAAATAACGAATTGTAACATCTGTGATGCGTTGAAGCAAGTCGTGTGCCAAAGCTGGATTCGTGTATAATACTTTTCGCGCTTTAGCAAACGTTTTAGAACCCTGACCTTCTATCATGTAACAAAAGATTGTCCACGGAGCTCCTGCGAATCCAATCAGCGGAACACGCCCTGCTAATTCTTTGTTCGTTATGCGTATGGCTTCAGTCACATACCCCAATCTATCTTCAATGTCGAAATCAACTTGAGCATGCTTCACTAAATCTTCTTCCGATTTTATTGTTTTTGGAAAAAATGGACCTTTTTTCTCAACCATTTCGTAGGTCAATCCCATTGCCTCGGGCACCACAAGGATATCAGAGAAAATTATGGCTGCATCCACACCTAATAAATCCACCGGTTGAATGGTAACTTCTGCTGCCAACTCTGGTGTTTCAACCAATTCTTTAAATCCACTTAAGGAAGCTCGAACCGCTCTGTATTCAGGAAGAATTCTTCCTGCCTGGCGCATTAACCAAACTGGATAACGCTCAATCTCCTCACCTCTTGCAGCACGGATAATTAAATCATTCTTCAAACTCATAGTCACAAAGATAAAGAGAAGTTAGAAGTTAGGAGTTGGAAGTTCGAAATAAAGTTAACATCCAAGTAATTCAACTTTAATTTTTGACCAACATAATCACTTATTATTCTCCAATACATAGGTAAGCACCTTTTCCATAAGGTGTACACGGTCTTTTCCCGAAACATTGTGTTCGTGCATTGGATAGGGGAAGAAGTCCACTTGCTTTTCTTTTTTAATAAATGCTTGAATCAACGCGAAATTATGCTGCATAACAACCGTATTATCAATTGCACCATGAATTAATAACAACTTGCCTTCTAGCTCATCCGCGTAATTCAGTAAAGAAGCCGTTTTATATCCCTCTGGATTTTGTTGAGGTGTATCCATGTAACGTTCCCCATACATTACTTCATAGTATTTCCAGTCGGTTACCGGACCACCGGCCACACCTGTGGTAAATACATCGGGAGCGCGGAGCATCATTGTTCCTGTCATAAAACCTCCAAAACTCCAACCGTGAACAGCGAAACGTGTTGCATCAACATAGGGTAACGATCGTAGATAGTCAACCCCCACCAACTGATCCTCCAACTCCTTAGTACCTAATTGACGGTGAACAGCGTGCTCAAAAGCAACCCCTCTTTCTCCAGAACCACGATTATCTAGCGTAAAAACTAAATATCCCTGCTCTGCCATCCAATACATCCAAAGACTAGCTCCATCAAGCCAAGAATTAGTAATTAATTGTGCATGCGGTCCACCATAAACATAGACCAAAACGGGATACTTTTTAGAAGAGTCAAAATTGCTCGGCTTTATAAGACGCGTATAAAGATTTGTTCCATCCTTGGCTTTAATAGATTTTACTTCTGCCGTTCCAATTCGTGTCTCCGAATAAGGATTCTCTGCCTTCTTTATGGGTTTAACAATTTTACCATCGGTCGAAATAACACGCGCCAAGTTTGGGACATCTGTTGCGCTATATTGATCGAACAAAAGGGCCTTTTCCGGGTGAAACACCACATCATGAGTACCCTCATCGAACGTCACCAATGTTTGATTCCCATTCAAATCTACCTTATAAACAACCGTATTCAAAGGATTACGACCTGTAGCAGAGAAATAGATTTCACTCCCTTGCTGATGAAGGATTTCTTTCAACATGAATGAATTATTGGTCAATTGCTTTTTCAAAACCCCGTCTATTCCGTAGAGATAGAGATTGTTAAATCCGGTGCGCTCACTCACCCAAACAAAATCGTTTTGATCATTCACACACCATGCTGCGTGCTCCGGTTCCACCCATGTAGAACTTTGCTCCTCAAACAACGTCCTAATGAACTTACCCTTATGACTGTACAGGTTTAGCCACATATGCTTTTGATCCCTATTTACTTCTGCAATAATGATGTAGGCATCGTCGCAGGACCAACTCACGTTTGTTAAATAACTCTCTTCTCCCGAACGAGCTGAAATATATACGGTCTTTTTCCTTTTAACATCGTAAATACCCACACGCGCCTTTTCACTTCCTTGCCCAGCCATTGGGTATTTGATTGATTTCAATGCACCTGGATATGCATCGACATCGAGCAATGGATAGTCATGAACGTTGGATTCATCTTTTTGATAGAACGCAAGAAAAGTACCACTGTGCGACCAAAACGTACCCTTTGTAATCCCCATTTCGCTTCGCGCAATCGCTTGTCCAGAGACAATATTTAGGTCCGTATCTTTCGTTACCTGGCGACTAGAACTAGCATCGGCTACAAAAAGATTGTTATTCACCGTGTAAGCCACACGATCGGACTCCTTATGCAAATCAGCATGTGCCGCGCCCTCTTCAAGGAGTATTTTCTTACCGTTTTTCAATTTTAAGTTATACAGATAATATCCATTATCGTCGCCGACATAGAACTCGTCCGATGTTTTCCAGGTGAAATTTTGAAAATAATAGAGTTGTGTTCCTAATTTACCGTTGACTTCCGCTATTGAAAGTAGAATCTCCTCACTATTTTCTTCGAGCGATCCTTTTTTCAAATTCACATAACCGTCTAAATAGGAATAATCAGATGAATTCGGAATCCATTCAAAACCAAACACATTTTCTGGATAAAACTTACGGTATTGTCCAAGAACAGCGTCCTCCAAGGTTAATTCTTTCTGGCCAAGAACAAGGGTAAGCGAAAAAGCAAGTACTATAGAACATAAAAATTTCATATCACGTTTTTTTAATGATTCAAAAATAGCGCTATATTTCTGATTGGATCAACCATCGGTGAAGATTGGTCAACGAAAATAGACTGAAATACTTTCTGCTTAAAAAATCGCACTACCTTTGAATCGTAGTGGAAGGCAATTTATTTTGCAAAATCTAGGATTCACAAATATTTTTTCATCTTTTTCCACAAACCATTTGTTAATAAAAGCAAGAAGTTATATCTTTGCACCCCAATTTTGGGATTATTGTCTTATTTAAAAAATAAAAAAGTGGATACATTAAGTTACAAAACTGTTTCTGCAAACAAGGAAACTGCCGACAAGAAGTGGTTGGTAGTGGATGCAGAAGGGCAAGCGCTAGGTCGTCTTGCGAGTAAAGTAGCGAAGTTGATCCGTGGTAAACACAAGACGAATTACACTCCTCATGCAGATTGTGGTGACAATGTCATCGTCATCAATGCGGAGAAAGTAGTTTTAACCGGTAATAAAATGTCGGATAAAGTCTACATTCGTCACACTGGATACCCTGGAGGTCAGCGTTCGTTAACAGCAAGGGAAGTTTTAGAAAAACGTCCCATTAGATTAGTTGAGATGGCGGTAAAAGGAATGTTACCGAAAAACAAGTTGGGTAATCAACTGTACACAAACTTAAAGGTGTATGAAGGATCTGCTCACAACCATGAGGCTCAAAAACCAGAGGTTTTTAACCTTGAATCATTCAAATAATGAGTATGGAAATAATTAACACATTAGGAAGAAGAAAAACTTCAGTTGCCCGTGTTTACATGAAAGAAGGTAAGGGGAACATCACGATAAACAAAAGAGACTATAAGGAGTTTTTTCCTTTAGCAACTCTTCAATCTAAGGTTTTGCAAGCATTCGAATTGACAGAAACTACAGGTAAATATGACGTTACAGTAAACGTTGCTGGAGGTGGAATCAATGGACAAGCTGAAGCAATTCGTTTAGGTATTTCTCGTGCTTTGGTTAAAGTTAACGAAGAGCACAAACCAACGTTGAAAGTAGATGGATTAATGACGCGTGACCCTAGAATGGTTGAACGTAAGAAGCCAGGACAGCCTAAGGCTCGTAAGAAATTCCAGTTCTCTAAACGTTAGTCAACGATTACATTATTTTGGCGGTTGTTTAGTATCCAAGCAAAGAGCACCTTTCGCAAGAACCCTCTTCAGCTGATTACTAAAGGAACGTAAACAATTAAAAAACATTAACATGTCAAAACAAGCAAATTTTGAAGATCTTTTAAAGGCAGGCGTACACTTTGGTCACCTTAAAAGAAAATGGAATCCAGCAATGGCTCCATATATTTTCGATGAACACAAAGGTATCCACATCATCGATTTAAATAAGACAATCGCACATTTAGACAATGCATGTGCAGCAGCTAAGCAAATAGCAAAATCAGGTAAGAAAATTTTATTTGTTGCTACCAAGAAACAAGCTAAGGAAATTTTAGCAGACAAAGTTGGTGCGGTAAATATGCCTTTCGTTACTGAGCGTTGGACTGGTGGTATGTTGACAAACTTCGCAACTACTCGTAAGTCAATTCGCAAAATGACGTCAATCGACAAAATGAAAACTGACGGTACTTGGGAGACTCTCAACAAACGTGAGCGTCTTTTCAAAACACGTCAACGTGATAAAATGAACAAGAACTTTGGTTCTATTGCAGATATGACTCGTCTTCCAGCAGCAATTTTTATTGTTGACGTAATGAAAGAGGATATTGCATTAGCTGAAGCTGTTCGTTTGAACATCCCAACAATCGCAATGGTTGATACGAATTCAGACCCAAGAATGGTTGATTTCCCAATTCCTGCGAATGATGATGCAACAAAATCTATTGCTTTAATCCTTGACCACATTACAAATGCTATCAAGGAAGGTTTAGAAGAGCGCAAAGCTTCTAAAGACAAGCAAGAGACAGAAGAGAAAGCACCAAGTGCAAAGGCTTCTGAAAATGCTGCAGATGATAAAGAAGAAGTGAAAGCTGAAGAAACAACAAAAACTCCTCGTAAAAGAGCTGCTAAAGCAGAAAAAGTAGAGGATACAATTGAAAAAGAAGCGAGTAGCGAAGAAGAATAATAATTAATATTTTAAGACATATAAGATTATGGCAATTACAGCTAGTCAAGTAAATGAACTAAGAAAAATGACCGGTGCAGGAATGATGGACTGTAAAAACGCACTTGTTGAAGCGAATGGCGATACTGAGGCAGCAGTTGATATTCTTCGAAAAAAAGGTCAGAAAGTTGCTGCTAAACGTGGTGACAACGAAGCTAAAGAGGGAGTTATTTTTGCTGAAGGACAGGGAGGCAAAGGTTTCATACTTCAGTTAAACTGTGAAACAGATTTCGTAGCGAAAAATGATGATTTCAGAAATTTCGTTCAAAGTCTTTTGGACGTTGCTGTTAAAAATGAGGCTACATCTCGCGAAGTGTTACTTGGAATGAAATACGATGACAAGTTAACTGTTGAAGAGAAAATAACTGAACAAGTAGGTGTTGTTGGTGAAAAGTTAGATTTATCAAACTATGTGATGTTAACAGCTCAAGAGGTTGTTGCTTATAATCACCCAGGAAACCAATTGGCTACTCTTGTTGCTTTAAACAAAAGTGGAGAAAATGCAGTAGAGGCTGGTAAGCAAGTTGCTATGCAGGTTGCTGCTATGAATCCGATTTCATTAAATAAAGACGGCGTTGATCAAGACACAATCAACCGCGAATTAGAGGTTGGTAAAGACTTGGCTATCCAAGAAGGTAAACCAGCAGAAATGGCTGAAAAAATTGCACAAGGAAGACTTTCAAAATTCTTTAAAGAGAATACATTGTTAAGTCAACCATTTGTTCGCGATAACAAGCTGACTATTGAGCAATTCTTGAACAGCACTGAGTCTGGACTTACAGTTACAGAGTTTAAGCGCTTTTCATTAAGCTAATTGATAATTCATTAAAAAGAGAGAACGTTGTTTCTCTCTTTTTTTTGTCCATTTTTTTGATCGTATATTACAACCCCATGAACTACAAAAGAATCCTTCTAAAATTGAGCGGTGAATCCCTAATGGGAGATAAAAACTTTGGTATTGATAATACTCGCTTAAGCGATTACGCAACCCAAATCAAAGAGATTACTGATTCAGGAATTGAGGTGGCCATTGTGATTGGTGGCGGAAATATCTTTAGAGGTGTTCAAGCAGAAGAAGGAGGAATGGATCGTACTCATGGTGACTATATGGGAATGCTCGCAACAATGATTAACGCAATGGCGCTGCAAGCAGCACTTGAATCAAAAGGAGTCGACTCACGCTTACAATCTGCGATCGAAATGCGTGAGATTGCTGAGCCTTACGTGAGAAGAAAGGCCGTTCGTCACCTGGAAAAGGGACGCGTAGTGATTTTCGGAGCAGGTACTGGTAACCCATTTTTCACAACTGATAGCGCTGCGTCGCTCAGGGCAATTGAAATCAATGCAGATGTCATTTTAAAAGGAACACGCGTTGATGGGATTTACACCGCTGACCCAGAGAAAGACCCAACTGCTACGAAATACAAAGCCATCTCTTTTGATGAAGTGTATGCCAAGGGACTGAATGTGATGGATATGACAGCCTTCACGCTCTGTAAAGAAAATAGCTTACCCATTATCGTATTCAACATGGACGAAAAAGGTAATCTCAAACGATTATTAAATGGAGAAGAAGTCGGAACAATCGTTTCCTAGTTTGTAGTGAGACGTATAACAATCTCCTGATTTTTGCGTTTAATCAACCGTATGCGCAGTATTTTAATCTTCTTGCTTATCTTGGTGGTATTTCCGGCCCTATCCCAGCGGTCAGAATTAACTAAGAACTATCGTAACTTCGACAGAAGATTAATCCATTTTGGATTTATGCTTGGCGGTAACACATCCGATTTTTCAACTCGCTACAAGCCGAATCTCTTAGAAGAATACAACTACTCTTCTATACGAAACCAAAGTCAACCAGGGTTCCAGCTGGGCATAATTAGTTCCCTAAAACTGGGAACTCCACTTATTCGAATGCGCTTTATACCTACTCTTTCCTTCCAAGAACGTATTCTCTTTTATGATGGTTTTGATCAAGATGGTTTACCCGAGGTAATCGATGAACGTGTCGGCTCTACTAATTTGGATTTCCCACTTCTCGCCAAGTTCCGTACCCTACGATACAATAACTTCGCAGCCTACTTTATAACTGGAGCACAGTACACTTTAGATCTTCAAACCAAAGAAGACGCATCTCAAAGTTTCTCAGATCCGTTCCTAAAAATTAGACGGCACGATTTTCAAGGGCAAATTGGAGCTGGTGTAGATTTTTTCCTCGAATATTTTAAGTTCGGAATCGAACTAAAATACTCTCATGGACTGCGTAATACGCTAATTCAGGACAACACCCGATTATCTAGTCCAATTGATCATTTATACAATCGCGTGTGGTGGATTAGCCTTACATTTGAAGGATAATGGAAGCTATTCAAATTCAAGTTTTACCAGATGAACTCGCTAATGATCGTTTGATTCATGTCCGCGCCTTAGAGAAAGCAGGAGTGGAAATCGAGCATTTTCCTTTTTTTAAGGTTAAAAAACGGTCAATTGACGCACGTAAACGTCCAGTCCGCTATAATCTTTCCGTAGAACTACTTAAAAATATTCCAACTTCAGATGAGCAGCTATTTGAACCAAAACCATTTAACGGAAAGACCGTGCATATTATTGGTGCTGGACCAGGTGGATTATTTGCGGCATTAAAAGCCCTCGAACTTGGCATTCGACCAATTATCTTTGAACGTGGAAAAGATGTGCGTTCACGTCGGCGCGACCTGGCCGTATTAAATAAAGAAGGTATCGTTAATCCCGAATCAAACTATTGCTATGGAGAAGGAGGAGCAGGTACTTACTCAGATGGCAAGCTATATACTCGCTCCAAAAAAAGAGGGGACGTTTTAAAGTCACTACAATGGCTCGTTCATTTCGGCGCATCGCCGGATATACTTTTAGATGCTCATCCACACATTGGCACCAATAAACTACCTGATATTATAACTGCTATCCGTGATGAAATTATCAAACACGGAGGTGAAGTCCACTTCGAGCATAAACTCACAGATATTCAACATGAACAGGGAACAATAACCTCAATAACCATCAATGATTCGACAAATTTCCCCTGCGAACAATTAATTCTTGCTACTGGTCATTCAGCACGCGATATATTCGACATTCTTCATCGGAGAAAAATAAAAATTGTTGCAAAAGGTTTTGCACTCGGTGTGCGTATAGAGCATAATCAAGAGCTTATTGATCACATTCAATACCACGGTGAAAAGAGCAATGATTTATTACCACCAGCGTCGTACAGCCTAGTGACTCAAGTCAACGGACGTGGTGTTTATTCCTTTTGTATGTGCCCTGGAGGGATTGTTGCACCCTGTGCGACCAACCAAGAAGAGGTAGTTACCAACGGATGGTCACCTTCTAAGCGCAACAACCCTTATTCTAACTCTGGAATTGTAGTGAGTCTGTTACCGGAAGATTTGCCTGGTTACAGTGAAGATAACCCATTCAATTGCCTCGACTTTCAGAAAAGCGTAGAACATGCGTGTTGGGTTGCTGCAGGACAATCGCAAGCTGTTCCTGCACAGCGTATGATTGATTTCGTTGAAGGAAAGCTCTCTAATGACCTCCCAAAGTCATCGTACCAGCCTGGAGTCGTTTCGGTAGATTTAAATACTATCCTACCATCAATAATTGCTGACAGTTTAAAAACAGCATTTGTTGAATTTGGTAAAAAGATGAACGGATATTTCACTAATGAAGCCATCCTTCACGCTCCTGAGTCGCGCACATCATCCCCTATTTCCATCCCACGGCATAAAGAAACCTACGAACATGTCGAAATTAAAGGACTTTATCCGTGTGCAGAAGGTGCAGGTTATGCAGGCGGCATTATTTCTGCTGCTGTAGACGGGATGAACTGTATGGAGGCTATATGGCATAAATCCAATCTATCAGAGTGACTATGGACGAGTTTTTAACACCAACTTCCTTCCTAGACTTTGAAACGCCGGAATTCAACGCTTATGTTCAGCCCTTCCTAGAGATAACAGACAACTCCGAACGCGCAATAGCTCTATACAATCACGTACGAGATTCATTTTTGTACGATCCATTTCATTTAGACCTGCGACCAGCAGCACTAAAAGCTTCCTCCATAATTCTAAATAAACGTGCATGGTGTGTTGAAAAAGCAATTGTTCTAGCCACGTCATTTCGTGCCGCAGGCATACCTTCAAAACTGGGATACGGAACTGTAATTAATCACATCGGTGTTGAGAAACTCACGGCAATTTTAAAACGAAAAGAAATCGTCTTCCACGGATACGTTGAGGCCTTCTTAAATAATCAATGGGTAAAATGCACTCCCGCCTTTGACCCTTACGTTTGTAGAATTTCAGGAGTACCAATCCTCAACTGGGATGGACAAACGGACGCACTGTTTCAGGCTTATAAGGGAGACCAGCAATTCATGGAATACATTCACTTTTATGGTGAATTTGCCGATGTTCCGATTGAACTCATGAATGCAGAAATGAAAAAATACTATCCTCACCTCTTCGAAAAAAATTACAATTCACGTAGCTTCTCCTTCTTTCATTTGTAGTTATTAACAATCGACCTTTAAGTTATCAACATTTTTTGTAACCTCCCTCATTTTCTTACGTATTGAGTCTAAAGTAATGTGGTTATGAAATTGTTTTCCGTTATTTTTATCGCAGTTATTAGTTCTTCAATTAGCTGGGCTACTGGAAAATATACAGTTGAGCAGTATATCGAAACTTGGAGTGAAACAGCTGTGAATCAAATGGTAGAACATGGGATTCCTGCAAGTGTAACTCTAGCGCAAGGAATTCTTGAGAGTTCTTACGGCAACTCTTACCTTGCCAGAAATGGGAATAATCACTTTGGAATTAAGTGTCACGATTGGACAGGCCCTACCATACATAAAGATGATGACACTAAAAATGAGTGCTTTCGAAAATACAAAGACGCCAAAGACTCGTACACTGATCATAGCTTGTTTCTTACCACAAGAAGCCGTTACGCTGAGCTATTTACTTTAGACAAAATAGACTACAGTGCTTGGGCGAAAGGTTTAAAAAAGGCGGGGTACGCTACCAATCCAAAATACGATAAATTGATTATTGAGCTCATTGAAAAACATCAATTGATGCAATTCGATCAGCAAGGTCTACTGATTGAACCGGCTCCAGTTAATATAAAAATTGACCCTGATTACATTGCTGATAATTCGGATAAAAGGAAAATTCTAGTCAATGCAAATAGAACAAAATATATCATTGCACAGGAAGGCGACACATATTACCGCATAGCATCGGAGTTCGGATTAACAATTCGTCAACTCCACCGCTACAACGATTTTCCAAAATCGAAAACGACTCTATCCACTGGAGATTTTATTTATCTAATGCCGAAAGCGAATAAGTCTAAAGCCACTGCGAAAATAAAAGTTGAAGAAGAGAAATCTTTATGGATAGTTAGTCAAGAATACGGAATAAAATTGAAGTCTTTAATGGACAGAAATAATATCACTTCAGCCGATGCGCTGTTAGCCAGTGGTGACGTAATCATCCTCAGATAGTAATTCATCTGTTTTTGAGGTTTTGTTTGTTGTTATGTTAAAATCTGCTCCTAGAGCGGATTTTTTTATTTCGAACTTATGAATTCTTGGAATCTTATATTGAATAAATCGGATATATTCACACCTCCAATTTGAACAAAACAACACATTCGTCAATTTTTTTTTAGATATTTGTTTGCTCATACAATACAATTCCTATGAAGCCAAGTAATGAGTTGTTCATGTTGATAAAGTCTCTGAATAAATCCGAAAAACGATTTTTCAAACTATCCTCAACCATTCAGGCTGGAGACAAGAATTATTTGCGCATATTCGATTTTGTCGACAAACAGGAAGAGTACGATGAGGAAGCACTCAAGGTTGCCTTTCAAAATGAAACCTTTATTAAGCACCTGCCTTCTGAGAAAAATCACTTGTATAAGCTGATTTTAAAAAGTCTAAGATCGTATTATGGCGAACAATCAATTTCTAGTATTTTAAAACAAGAAATAAAAAACATTGAAATACTCTATGCAAAGGCGCTTTATAAGGAATGTGGAAAATTTTTAATTCGCGCAAAAAAGCAAGCGCGAGAATATGAAAAATTCTACTACCTCTTCGAATTAATCGAATGGGAAAAAAAGTTGATTGAGGAGTCATACGAATCTGGGAATTTTGAGGCTAACCTCAACGATCTCATTGAAGAAGAGACACAAGTAATAGAACAACTCAGAAATTTAGCCGAATATCAAATCCTATATTCCAAAATCAATTATATTTTCCGAAGTGGCGTATTTACTAAGAATAGTGCAGAGAGAGAAGTAGTGGACTCAATTGCAGATAATCACCTCATAAAAGGTAAAAATACTGCTCTTTCTACTCGAGCCGCTTCTATTTGTTATTACATTAAAGGGTTGTGTGCCGCCACAAATAGAAACTACCAAGATAGCTATGTATTCTTTAATCGAACGCGTGAAATACTAGACCATCACCCTAAATTAAAATTGGATCTTGGAAAGCGCTACTTGCTAACCTTATTCCATTTGGTAAAGTGTTACATCGACGATCGTAATTACGACCTCGCTCAACAAACTATTGACGAAATAAAAGCTTTGTCCGAACAAAAAGGATTTCAATCTACAGACCTTATCGTAAAGATCAGTACCCTCTATTTCAGTGAACAATTGAACTTGCTTAATATGAAAGGGGACTTTGGACTAGCAGTCAAATTCATTGAGGACATTCAAGAGGACATAAACCGATTAGGTGACAAAATAAGCAAAGAACAACGGCTTAAATTATTATTCAACTCAGCATATTCCTATTTTGGAAATGAAGATTATAAGCGCTGTCTTCATTTGATTAATACCATTTTGAACGATAATGAATCTACGCTTCGACAGGATATTTTTGGTTTCTCTCGACTCCTGAATCTTCTTGTTCATCTCGAGTTAGAAAATTTTGACTTCCTAGAATATGAGATCAAGTCAACAAATCGATTTTTTAATAAAATTCAGCGGGACAATCAAATTGAAAGCTTCCTGATAAAAAATGTTCGACGATTAATAAAAACTCAAGATGATCTTGGTCGTAATGATATATATGAAAATATGTATGTTGACCTCAACGAAATCCTAGAGGATAATAATGAACGTGTTATTCTAGAATACTTCGATATTTTAGCTTGGGTATATTCTAAAATAAAAGATATACCCTTAGGAAAAGCGATAAAATACGAACTGGAACATTCTTAAAAAGTGGCTGTCATGGATACCAGAAAGTGATGCATCCATGATATAAATAATGTTCGATTCTCCAACTGAGAAGGATCGAATGCATAATAGTCGTAGTTTAAATTTGCTAATCGGTAAGCAATATCAACATTCAAATTTTTAACCCTCCAACCCACACCTGCTGAAACAGTTTGGTTAACTCTCGTCACATTGCCAATGGTAGATTTAAAAGGCTGAGGGAGGAACGCATATCCACCTCGCAAGAATACATCCCGTAAAACCATGTATTCCATTCCTACGCGCGTATTCAAAACAGAGCGATACTGTGCCTGCACTTCACTATTTTCAATCGCAAAATCGTATCCTCCAAAATTCTCTAAGGAAGAATTCAATCTTCCACGCTTAAAATCAACATACTCAACGTCGATATTTAGTGCCCCACGATAATTCAATACATATGCGCATGAAGTCCTTAATTTCATTGGTGTTCTCAAGTTGTATGAATAACGTCCTTCATACAAAAATTGAGGGTCAATTTCTAAGGTTCCAAAATCGTGACGTGCCGTCATATCTGCCGTCCATGTATCTTCGAAACTAATAAATGTTGGAGATTCATAAGAAATCCCCATTCGAACAAAATCCACAGGCAAATAAAGAACACCTAGTTTTATATTAAATCCTGTTCCAGCTGTTTCTTGCCAGTACATGTAATCAAATTCCCTCAACGAAACCCCAGTAGTATCAAGCAGCCGTTCATTATGAGTGTACTCTTCGTTATACCGGATTCGCCGAATCCCTAGTGAAGCACCGTAGTAAAGTTGGTTCATATAGTTTTCACTGTACCCGATATGAAAATCTCCCATACCTCCAGAGGTAGCAATATCCCGATTATGGTACATGTCACCCGCTGTTAGGCGTGACTCATACTCCCCTGTTCCAGCATTATAGTCTAACGCATAAACGTCATAAGCCAGTCCCGTTGTAAATGGGCGGTCTGTATATATAAAGTCTGGAGAAATCCCAGATCCCATATTCGCAAAAACATCGAGCAAACTGTAAAAATTCTGGCCTTCATAACGTTGGTTGAAATCGAAGGACTTTAAGCGGCTGTAACCAATGCTCAACTGACGATACATAACACCTTTATTTTCGTTACTCGCATCTGAGGTAAACACAACACCAAAAACACCAGGTTTGAAAGAGTTCTTAAGCGCTCTTGACGAAGTACCATTGTATTCCCCTCTAGTAGCAACCAGTAAATTCCCAAGGCTAAATGAAAAATGGGAGCCAGAAAATCGCGCCATTCCTGCTGGGTTAATTTGAATGGCACTAAAATCAGCACCTAATGCCCCGAAAGAACTCGCCATAGCCTCGAACCGTGCGGAGCCGAACATATCCGTCGTACTATACCGAAGTACATCAGTCTCGTTCTGAGACCAAGAGGAAAAGGTCAATATAACGTACAGAAGGGTATAGAATGATATCTTCATTCAAGTGATAATTGAGTGATTCAAAAAAATACTAACGTCTTCCTCCACTGCGAGATGAGGAGCTCGATGAACCTCTAGAGCCTCCAGAGCTTCCAGAGCTTCTCGTAGAAGAACTTCCCGAACTAAACCCAGAACTTCTTGAACTTGAACTTGAACTAAATCCTAACCGAGAAGAGCTGTTGGTCGGACTAGAAAAAGAACCGCGTGAAGCGTTAGAGGAGGATCCTGCATGAGAACCGGTAAATGTACTTGAACTTGATCGACTACTTGCATTTCTTCGATCATACGTGCTCGTCGTAACACCTGAATTACGCGCAGTCTGACTTGGTCGGTAAGCCGCACTAGTCCTTGAGGCAGGTATAGAAAGGGACGCCGACATGGCAGCACCACGAAGTTGATGGTCTACTGTCGAAGAACTACGCACACCCTGATTATTGACAGTAGTAGGGCGAACGTACTCTCGCGTATCAACCACTCTGCGGTTCAGTGCTTGTTCATTTGATTTCGGTGACAATTCATTTGAAGCTTTGGAGTTAAAATTATCTGAAGGTCTCGGAGCTTTCAAGTATCCAGATTGAACTGAACTTTTCATAGTTTCTGGATATGCACTTGAACGCGCAGATGATGAACTTAATGACCCTCTTGGACCGCAATAGGTAGGCCCGTCATGGGTAGATGACCAGAGACTATTGTTTCCACCGAAGAAGCCTCCGTTCTTGTAATAATTTCCGTAACCGTAATTATTTCCGAAAACACTGTTCCATCCGTTGTTCCACCCATTCCCACCAAAAGGTGCATATGGATTGTAGAACGGAGAGTACATACCTCCGAAGTTCCCTCCATACACTCCACTTCCTAAACCTAAAAACATTCTAGGTGCATTATTATTCCTGTTAACAAACTGCCCTTCACGACCCGCGCGAAAATTATTAAACGTAGTTGGATCATTTGCATCACCATCCAACACCACGGCAGAAGGCTTTTGAAGATACACATCATTGTCTGATATCATTCCGTATTGTGCACACGAAAAAAGAAACCAACTCAGCGTAGATAAGTAAATGATATTTTTAAAACTCTTCATAGTGATGAATAATTGTTATAAAGTTACGAATATATCGTCAGACGGGCAAAGCATTTTTGTATTTTTGCAAACACGCGTTGACAATTACAACGATCCGATAAAATATATAATTAACTAAAAATTAACAAATACTATACCAAGATGTCTCAAAAGTACACAACACGCGCAGAGGACTATTCCAAGTGGTACAACGAACTAGTTAATAGGGCGGATCTTGCAGAGCACTCTGACGTCCGCGGCTGTATGGTAATCAAACCGTATGGTTATGCGATTTGGGAAAAAATGAAAGATATTCTAGATAAGAAATTCAAGGAAACAGGACATTCCAATGCTTATTTCCCGCTTTTCATTCCAAAATCATATTTGAGCAAAGAAGCAAAACATGTCGAAGGATTTGCGAAAGAATGTGCCGTAGTTACACATTACCGACTAATGAATGATGAAGATGGAAATGTTGTAGTTGATCCGTCTGCTAAATTAGAGGAGGAACTAATTGTTCGCCCAACTTCAGAAACTATTATTTGGAATTCGTACAAAAATTGGATCCATTCTTATCGTGATTTACCCATACTTATTAATCAATGGGCAAATGTGGTCCGTTGGGAAATGAGAACTCGGTTATTTTTGAGAACTGCTGAATTCCTATGGCAAGAGGGGCATACTGCGCATGCCACAAAACAAGAAGCTGTCGAAGAGGCAGAACAAATGCTACACGTGTATGCTGATTTTGCCGAACAATATATGGCAATGCCAGTGGTCAAGGGAGTGAAATCTCCTTCTGAGCGTTTCGCTGGTGCAGAGGAGACCTACTGTATTGAAGCGCTAATGCAAGATGGAAAGGCATTACAAGCCGGAACTTCTCATTTCTTAGGTCAAAATTTCGCGAAAGCATTTGACGTAAAATTTGCGGATAAAGAAGGTAGTCTAGAGTACGTTTGGGCAACCTCTTGGGGGGTTAGTACACGATTAATGGGAGCGCTAATCATGACTCATTCAGACGATGAAGGTCTAGTTTTGCCTCCTACCTTAGCCCCTATTCAAGTCGCTATTGTGCCGATATACAAAGGAGAGGAACAACTCAATGCCATTTCTGATCGCGTAGCAACGTTAACAAGTGAACTTCGCTCCAAAGGAATTAGTGTGAAATATGATGACGACGATAACCGTAGACCTGGATGGAAATTCGCTGAATATGAAACTAAAGGAGTCCCAATTCGTGTTGCCATTGGTCAGCGTGACTTGGATAACAACAAAGCGGAAGTAACTCGACGTGACAAGAAAGAGAAAAAGAGTGTCGACTGGGAAGGTATTGCAGACTATATTGAACAATTGCTAGAGGATATTCAGTCCAATTTATACAATAAGGCTCTTGCTTACCGAAGTGAACACATTACCGAAGTCAATTCTTACGAAGAGTTCAAAGACGTTCTCTCCACAAAAGGAGGATTTATTTCCGCACATTGGGACGGAACGGAGGAGACAGAGGACAAAATCAAGGAGGAGACGAAGGCAACCATTCGTTGTATTCCTTTGGACAGAACAGAAGAGACGGGTGAATGTATCATCACCGGAAAACCGTCAAAAGGACGTGTACTTTTTGCCAAAGCATATTAATATGATTGAAAAAAAGAATCTAGCTCAACTACTCGAGAAACAATCGCTTCTTAAGCAAGATGTATACGAAGTTACAAAAGATACCTTCGGAAAAATGAAGACATTTCTTTCTAAGGAGATTGACGAGTTCCGAGGACTCATTCCTGATGAACGTGTTCGCTTAAGCGTAATCGATAAAGGTGATTTTGAAATACAAGCTTATGTAGGAAGCGACCTGCTTGTATTTCACATGCACACTAACGTTTTTAGCTTTCCAAAAGAACACAGCATTTGGAAGACCTCATATGTAGAGGAAGATGACTCGCGTGCATACTGCGGAATTATCAATATTTATAACTTTTTAGCGGACTCTTTCTTACAAGATCGACTGAACGATTCAGGTTATTTGATTGGACGAATTTTCGTGAATAAAGACAATCATTTTTTCATAGAGGGCCAAGGCCAATTAGGTACGCAGTTCCGAAACTTTATTAACGGCGAATTAAATGCCGAACACTTCTGTCAAATTATTCGGCACGCTATTCATCACTCGGTCAAATTTGACCTTCTCACCCCACCCTATGATATGGTTAACTATGTCAGCGTTGGAGACATGAAAATGATGAGTTCCTCTTTGAATTTAAAAACCGCTAAACGACTGGGATTCAGATTTAGTAATGAAAATGATGAAATAATTTAATTTTTTTTTCGCATTTCTTTTGCCGTGACTGAAATTCAAATTATATTTGCACTCCGATTTTTGAAATAATAAAATTACGGCCCATTCGTCTAGTGGTTAGGACGCCAGGTTTTCATCCTGGAAACAGGAGTTCGATTCTCCTATGGGCTACTAAAGTAAAAAGACAGTTAGTTCTTTAATGTAATGGCCCATTCGTCTAGTGGTTAGGACGCCAGGTTTTCATCCTGGAAACAGGAGTTCGATTCTCCTATGGGCTACTTTTAAAATAATATAATAAACAAGAATAATGGCAAATCATAAGTCTGCTTTAAAAAGAATTAGATCTAACGACGCAAAACGTCTTCGTAACAAGTATCAGCATAAAACTGCTCGTAATGCTGTTCGTCAATTGCGCGCTACAACAGATAAGAAAGAAGCTGAAAAGTTATATCCTTCTGTTGCTGCTATGTTGGATAAACTTGCAAAAAGAAATATCATTCACAAAAATAAGGCTGCGAACTTGAAATCAGGTTTGGAAGTATTCATTAGCAAGTTATAAGAAACGTTATACCATACTCAAAGGAGATTCCCGAAAGGAATCTCCTTTTCGTGTTTTTGACATTTTCAGCTTTCCATTCCGACACCCAGCCAGATATGCTTTTTCCAGAAGTTTATTTCAATATTCTTTCATAATTTTAAAAACTAATATTCCCTGTAACTTTTCAAAACTTCGTGCGTCTGGCAGGATAACAAACTAATTTTGGAAGCAAAAGAATACAATAGGGTAGTTTTCAAAAAATCTGAAAAATATGCCCTACATTTATGAAGTGAAGCAAGTCTTTGCATCATTATATAAATGCTTAGAAAAAAGAAGACATATCAAGGATTCGAGGATAATCACCTCGCAGAAGAATATCGTCTTTATCCTTCGAATGCAATCATAAGCGAGATTTATCGCCGGTTTGGTCATTTAATGTTCGGTACGTGCTTAAATTATTTGAAAAATGCACAAGATGCCGAGGATTGTGTGATGGAGATTTTTGCAAGGCTACCCGAAAAGCTTGCTAAATTTAAGATAAGTCATTTGAAGTCGTGGCTGTTCATGACAACAAAAAACGCTTGTCTAATGCGACTCAGAAAGAAAAAAATGCTCACCTCATCGTTAGAAGAAGAGTTAACCGAAGTGATTCAAGATGACCAAGAAAGAAGAACACTCGAGGTAAAACTGGAGGTACTTGAAGCAGCTATTACCGAATTAACTCGAGAGCAACAGCTTACGATTAATTTATTCTACTTGGAGAAGAAATCCTATCAAGAAATTAGTGATGCCCTAAAATTACCCCTGAAAAAGGTAAAAAGTGCCATCCAAAACGGAAAACGAAATTTAAAATTGAAATTAGAAAACCATGATAGTTTTAAATCTGCTTAATCAAATTTTTGGACGCAGAGATGCTATCTCTCGTGCTGATATTGATACTTACCAAACCGGTAAGGAAAAACAGCGCATTGAAGAACAAGCCGCAGCGGATGGGTTTGACAGCAATGCATTGGATGGCTGGTCAACAAGTGGACTAAGCACGGATGCCATGAAAAAAATGGATAATCTGATAGCACAGAGATACGGCAGTTCTAATTATTCAATACTCGTCAAAACTGTTTTGGCAATACTCATTATCGGGATTGGATTGCTGGTGTATTTTTCTTATTCACCACAGGAAGAAGTTCAGTTAGCCGTTGTCACAGACACCGCGCTTTTAAACGAAGCAACGGAGCGTACGGAAATAGATTTAATTCCGGAAATAGAAGCCCTAGAAGAAATAGCCATAGCATCTCAAGTGAGCCCAAAAGAACTTATTGCCAAAAACATCGCACAAACAAAAGAAGATCAAAACCCTGAAATCGAAAAGGAAGATATTACTGCAATACAACCACTTCCGGAATTACCGATAATAGAAAATAATACCTCCCCTGAGATAGCGCCGAAATTGATTTATAACCAAGCGAAAGAGATTTATCTCAGAGACCTTAAGTTAATCGATTACAGAGCATACAGAGATGGTCCAATCACCACAGAGCGCCTCCGATATTCTGGGACACCGGCAAATCAGGAACATTGGGAGCAATCAAGCAACGAAGAACTAGTTTGGGAAAAAGTGGAAATTCCATACATCGAATACATCGATAAAACAATGGAGTTGATATCACAAAACAAGTACAAAAAAGCATTACCTCGCCTTGAATTAATCCTTGAAAAGTACCCTGAGGATATGAATGCCAATTTCTACAGTGGATTTGCGTATTTCAACCTTGGAAAATACGATATTGCCATACAGCGCTTTGAAAAATCGTTCTCTATTTCTTTTGGGAATTTTTACGAGGAAGCACGTTGGTTTAAATCGTTAGCGCTAGAAAACTTAACGGAAACATCGGAGGCGAAAAACCTATGGAAGGAAATCGTTGCCGAAAACGGTTTTTATGCCAAGGAAGCGAAAAAAAAGTTGATGAAATAGAGCTGCTTGTTTTCTCGTTTTGAAATCACATTAATATGGCATTGATTTTGTTAATTTCTTGTTAATTCAAACATAGAGGTTATGAGAAATCTTGTATTATTTACCTTGTTACTATCCATTTCTATCGTCTTTTCGAGTTGCAGAAAAGATCCCTATCATAAATACGCTCGAAAACTAAATGGAAACTGGCAGTTCACAAAAATTAATCTTAAAGAATATGGCGCACTTTTCAAAGAGGACTATCTTTCCGTTTATGGAAATTCTACGCTCCGCTTGGAAGAAGATCGACTCGCATATTTCGAACACAATAATCGAACTTATTCAGGGAGCTGGGATATTCTGCTGGATGACTGTATAAATTCATGCAGTGAAGAGCTATTTATCTCTGTGTACAATTACGAATTCGACCACCTCATACAATTTAGTATGAATGACTTCACAATCACTAACCGGAAAATCAATGCCCAAACCTCCACCTATGAAGGAACGTGGACATACCGATTAGTAAAACTTTAAAAGGTACTACCTGACTTAACCATTCTTCGGAGTAATGGACTTGGTCGATAACGATCTTCTCCATACTCTTGGAATAAGTTTTCGAGCTTAGCCAATACATTTCCTAATCCCATCTCATTGGCCCATTGGAGTAATCCTTTTGGATAATTTACACCTTTAGTCATTGCCAAATCGATATCTTCCTTGCTCGCAATGTTTAAAAAAAGGGCATCTATAGCTTCATTCATTAACATTACTAGGATACGTTCTTTAATTTGCTCTCCGGTAGCAATATCCTTTATTGGCTCTGGAATTTCAACCCCATCAGCATAATTGTAGTAACCTCTACCCGACTTTCGACCTAAATATCCAGCTTCAGAGTGACGTTTTTGAGTGAAAGATGGTTTGTAACGCGGATCATAGTAGAAAGCTGCAAAGACAGTCTCAGTAACAGTATAATTGACATCATTTCCAATATAATCCATTAACGTGAAGGGCCCCATTCGGAACCCACCCAGTTCTGTCATTGCCCAATCGATGGTCGCAAAATCTGCTATACCTTCTTCGTAAATCCGCAAGGCTTCCCCATAGAACGGACGTGCGACACGGTTCACAATAAAACCAGGCGTGTCCTTTGCAAGCACCGTTACTTTCTCCCAACTGTCCACAAGTTCTCGTGTTACTTGAGTAACCTCATCGCTGGTTTGAACCGCAGGAATAATTTCCACTAAGGGCATCAAGGGCGCAGGATTAAAAAAGTGAACTCCGATAATACGATTCGGATTCTTTAATACTGAGCCGATGGAAGCGATAGAAAGTGAAGAAGTATTGGAGGCAAGAATACACTTCTCACCAACAATCGACTCCATTTTTGAAAAGACAGCATGTTTTACTTCGATATTTTCAACAATCGCTTCGATAATCATTTCGCATCCAGCGAAATCGTTCATGTCCACAGAAAAATCTATTCGTCCAAAAGCTTCATTCGCAAATTGCTCTGACCATGTGCCTTTTTCAACTAAGCGCATCATGATTTTATACAAGGAATTCTTTGCTTTTTCTAATGCTTCAGCGTTAATATCAACTAAGGCAACTTGGTGACCTGCTTGCGCAGCTACTTGCGCAATACCAGAGCCCATTGTCCCCGAACCTAAAACTCCTACTTTTATTAAATCTTTCATCTTACTCTCCTTTGAAAACTGGTTTTCTCTTTTCTAAAAATGCCGAAGTTCCTTCTTTAAAGTCATACGTTTGTCCGGCCATCGTTTGCAATTCTTCTTCGAGCGATAGCTGCTGCGTCAAGGAATTGTCAAATGAAGCATTTACAGCCTTTTTCGTGAGCACCAATCCTTTCGTTGGCATTTTAGCGATTTTTGCTGAAAAACTTGTAACAAACTCACTAAACTCGTCATCTGCAACTGCTTTATAAATCATATTCATTCGCTCTGCCTCCTTGGCATCTATACGATCACCTGTCATCATTAATGCAAGCGCCTTTTGCGTCCCCACCAAACGCGGTAAAAAATACGTTCCCCCACTATCTGGAATTAAGCCAATCGCAGAGAATGCCTGGATGAATTTTGCCGATTCCGCTGCGATAACGACATCACACGCCAACGCGATGTTGGCACCAGCTCCAGCAGCGACACCATTTACAGCCGCAATAATCGGCTTATCAGTATTTCTTATTTTCTCAATAATTGGATTAAAGTGTTTTCCAACAATTGACTTCAATGGTGGACCTTGAGGATCAGTTGCTTCCGCTAAATCTTGTCCAGCGCAAAATGCCTTACCTTCCCCTGTTAATACAACCACACGAACAGTTGGATCTGCATGACAATCATCCAAAGCCTTTTGAACCGCAAAAGCAAGCTCTTGATTGAAGCTATTAAACTTGTCAGGACGATTGAATTTAATCGTCGCAATACCATTCTTATTTAAGAAATCCAGTACCATATTATATTTTTTTGCTAAGATAAATAAAATACAAGAAGTGGTTAAAAGGAGAACGTAGCACTTCAAAAATGGGTGTAATGAGACACTTAATCTACATAACGTTCGTATGCTTCGCGCAATCGTTTCTTCATTTCTTGGCGGAGCTCATCGGGAGCCATGACCTCTAAGGCATCTGCGTAACTCAATAACTCCCGCACTAGTTCTTCTGAAACGTTTGCAAAAAGGTTAAAAACAGTCCTTTTCTTCCCTTCTTTCAACTTCTCTTGAGAAGCGTGAAGCGGTTGCGAATCAATATACTTTGCCGCAACATTGGTAGCCTTAAACGTTATATTCACCGGACGGTCATTTTCATTTGCAGTAATACCTATGGCATGTTTGAAGTAAGTGTCTGGATTAAAATTAATAGGCACGACGCCATCTTCTTCGGAAGTTTGAAAATCAGAAATTCGATCCAACGCATACGTGATAATCGTACTTTTTACCATATCGAAAGTTATAGCATACCATCTATTTCTGTATTCTTTCAATAGTAGCGGGGTTACCTTCCGTGGCTTTTTCTCCCCAGAAACGAAACTTTCGTAAGAAAAATAAACAACCTTTTTGTTTTCAATAGAAGACAGCAATGGCGATAAATAATCGCTACCTGTGTTACGAACACCTGTTTCAAATTGGACTTTATTTTCAACCTGAGGCTTTTTCGTATCTTCTACTGTTGAAACGCGATCAATAATTTTATCCAACGCGAACCCGAACTGTTTAAAAATTTCAGCATCCTTAAATTGTGCGAGCGTACTAGCCGCAAACTTAATAGACTGAATATCATCTTCAGATAATGGAATTTCGTTGATGGAGAAACTTTCATCGCTGTAGTAATACCCTCCGTACCGTTTACTGTATTTGATGGGCGCATCCATCTCCATGCGCATCGCAAACATATCCTTTTCAATAGTCGAATCACAGATATGTTCTCCCAAGGTGGAACCATAGAGAGCTTCTTCACAAGCAAACCGTAAGTCTTCCTTTCTAGGATAAGGGCGCTGTGCATTCTTCAAGCATTTATCAATAATACGATACCTCAACAAGGCATTTTTTATATGTGGCATTGTCTAAATTTATAGATACACACCAAAAATAATGACTTCTCGCTGTTTCACATCTGATTCGAAGGATTTTGTTACCAAGCATATAACATACAGCAAAATGAAACCTATTGCTATTTTTTAACATTTTATGCCATTGAGTGTAGTTAATCCCACTAAATTTGCATAAAAATTGAGATATGCGTACCTTGCTTTACTTATGTTCTTTAGCACTAGTTGCTTCGTCTTGTGGGCCTTCTAACTCTCCAGAAGAAATTCGTGAACGACTCCTGAAGGGCGAATTCGATGCTTATACGCACACTGAACGTGTTCATTGCGACAGTATTTATATCGACTCTAACAATGTTCATTGTTATCCCGACACTCTACTTTTTACAGGAGTGTGTTATGAGAACTACCCCAATGTTGAGACTACTTTAAAGGAAAAGCAGCTCTTCCAAGGCAAACTTCATGGACACGAATTACTTTATTCTATGAGGGGCGACACCATAAGTATGAACCTGTATAAGAATGGAAAACTAATTCGAAAATCAATAGGAAAGGAAGAAGTTGTGCATTGCGATTCTCTCGAGGCTGGACAAAACCTAGCAGGCGAGGATATTCTTTTATATTTCGACGAGCCATATAATGGTAAATGTCAAAAATTCTATCCAGCTCCTGATTCCGATAAAGTTTACATAACAATTCCCTATCACCAAGGGAAAGTAGATGGTGAAATGATCATATTTGACAAAACTGGAACCCCTATTCTCAAAGAGTACTACGTCAATGGTGAAAAAATGTGATGGGTATATTGTGCTTGGCGAGTTATCGATTTAAGCTTCTAAATACCTGACTAATCCCTACTAAAACTGCTCTAGCAGCTGTATCCGCTTCTCAATGGGGGGGTGTGTAGCAAATAACCCTCCTAACCCTCCAAGGAATCCCATAGCCGAATCTTCGGGCGCATTTTCAATGAACATTTGTTGAATGTCTTCGGACTTCACAGTGTCAACATGATGGTTATTGGAAATCTTGCGTAAAGCCGACGCCAACGCCCTAGGGTTTCTTGTCATTTGAGCGGCGCCAGAATCAGCCAAGTACTCTCTCTTTCTACTTAGTGAAAACTTGAACAAGATAGAAAGCACGTACGCTACAACTGCTATCAATAGAATCACAATCATTCCCTTATTATCATCTTTCTTGCGGTTTCCACCCGACATACTTCCATACAAAACACTTCTAAATGCAAGTTGAACGATAAAAGAAAATATACCCACGAAAATGATGGTTACAATCAGTAAACGGACATCCTTATTACGAATATGCATGAGTTCATGAGCTATTACTCCTTCTAGCTCCTCGTCATTCAATTTCTCAATAATTCCGCGTGTAAGAGTTACCGTATACGTCTTTTCATTGATTCCGCTCGCAAAAGCATTAAGCGCAGGACTTTCAATAATGCGCAGCATCGGCATCTTCATACCAATACTCATACACAAGTTTTCAGTAAGATTATATTCGCGCATGTGCTCTTTTCGAGACAGGGTATGAGAGCTTGCAGCAGAATTAATCATAGCCGCATTCGCAAAATAAGCGATGAGAAACCAAATTCCAACAACAGCGAGAACCAAAGGAATTGTTGGTATGTAAACAGCAAGTGCTTCTTGTAATGTGGGAGGACCGTCTTCAGTAAAGTTAAAAAAGAACACAACGGCAAAAGTCGCGGCTAGAACAAGGAGCGGAAAAGCTAACAACAGCAAAATGGACTTTCTGTTGTTAGAGCTTATTTGTTGTTGAATACCTACGTACTTCATTTCGATATATTTTTAAAAAAGGCACCTAACAAGTCAGATGCCTTTAACTATTACTATTTTATTGATTACTCGAACTTGAATGCCTAGCTTAACATATTAAGATTCCATTAGAATTTTACTTCGGGCGCTTTATCCATCACAGCACGCTGGGTGTCGCCAAGGTCAAACATCGGTTCAGTCTTGAATCCGAACATTCCAGCAAAAAGAACATTCGGGAATTTCTGAACTGCAATATTTAATTCTTTCGTAGCACCGTTGAAGAAACGACGCACTGCAGCAAGTTTATTCTCAATATCAGAAAGCTCATTCTGCAATTGCATGAAGTTCTGACTCGCTTTTAAATCAGGATAAGCCTCTACTTGAATACTTAAACCACTCAAAGCATTAGTTAATTCCGTTTCTGCAGCAATTTTGTCATTAATGGTTGAAGCAGATATAGCCTTTTGACGAGCTTGAGTAATCGCTTCAAATGTTCCACGCTCGTGCTCCATATAACCCTTTACAGCACCCATGAGCTGAGGCACTAAATCATGGCGTTGCTTCAATTGTACATCAATATCCGCAAATGCATTCTCCCTATTATTACGTAATGTAACTAGTGAATTGTATATTCCTGCAATCAACAGCAGTAAAACACCTATAACAATTAAAATTATTCCCCAAGTTGGCATAGTTTTATTCTTTAAAATTATTTAGTCAAATATAATCAAAATAAATAGCTCTTATCCGAATTAAGATATTTTGGGAAAACGTGATTCACAAAAATATAAAAACGAAACTCTAGTAAACAAAATTAACAGTCACCGTATCAAATGGTGTTGTAAAGACACTGTCCTGACCATAAATCTGTGTATTCGTAACCCAGTAATAGTAACTTGTATATGAATTCGCACCATTCGGGCAGATCACTGCTGTATCAACGGCACCGTAGTAGTATGAATTTCCAATTGGGCAACATTCAGCACAATCTTCTTTTCCGCGATATTTAAACAATTTAAATTCATCAGAAGCCGATGCAGGTGACTGATTAAAAATCTGAAACCTCACCCACGACTTTGCAGTCAGCGACTGACTAGCATCATTGTCTTCATTAACCTCCAAGTTAGAAAAATAGATGATCTGCTCCTCTTCAAAATAATTGATCTTATCATATGTCAAACGCACTTTCTCAATACGCTCTCTGTCGATAACAAACTCGAAGACGCCATCCGAGCTTGTCGTGGCTGTTCCCACCTGGTCTTCCGATTCCCCTAACGGAGTCACAAACAACTTCACTTTTACTCCAGGAGATGTAACAGTAAAGGTCGCATCACTGACCACTCCGTTTATTGTAAATTTCAACTCCTTTTTACGACAAAAAGTAAAAATCACTGCAACGGAAATCAACATAAATAAAATACGCATAGCCTCCTTATTCATTTCAAATATAGACTATTTCTGCCGAGAAACCCCGAAAAAAAGGAGAAGATTATAACACTGCTCCAATCTCCCCAAAAAACTTATACACACCCGTTCAAAACTTTCCGTAAATCTTGACTATGGTTTTTCAAACAATTGATTAAAAACATTATTTTTGTTTCTTAATACTTATACGGTATGGAAAACGTGCAGGCAACGGTCAAGAACATCTTTTCGGCCTACCTTGAAAAAAACGGACATAGAAAGACTCCGGAGCGGTTTGCTATACTCGAAGAAATCTACAATTACGAAGGTCATTTTGATATCGAGTCGCTCTACATTAAAATGAAGAACCAGAACTATCGTGTGTCACGCGCTACACTCTACAACACAATAGAATTACTCTTGGCCTGTAACCTCGTAAGAAAGCATCAGTTCGGTAAAAACATTGCGCAATTCGAAAAAGCGCATGGCTACAAACAGCATGACCACATGATTTGTACCGATACGGGAGAATTAATTGAGTTTTGTGACCCCAGAATTCAAAACATCAAAGCCACGATAGAGGAAGTTTTTGGTGTAAAAATTCAACACCATTCACTATATTTTTATGGGGTTCGTAACGATAATAAAGAAGAATCCAACTCGTGAGTTTTACTTCGGAAATAGCGATGCACCCGAAAGGTGTTGTTTGTTTTTCTTTCGCTGGGAAAATTATCGCACCAGACGATTTTGATGCAATCACAGCTCAGGCAGACAAGTTTTTTCAAGAAGGTTACAAACGAGTTATCATTGATATGTCGGACATAAGCTACATTAACAGCAGTGGCTTAAATTTGCTCGTTCGACTATTAACGAAAGTACGCAATAAAGGGGGAGAATTAATTCTAATCTCACTATCTGAAAGTGTGGAGAAGCTTTTTTTCATAACCAAATTAACATCAATATTCACAATTTGTGCAACCATACAGGAAGCACAAAACATTTTTAATGCACAAGAGGCATGAACAAAGTAGACGTTTTATTAGGCTTACAATGGGGAGACGAAGGAAAAGGGAAAATCGTAGATGTTCTCACTCCCAAATACGACATTATCGCGCGCTTCCAAGGAGGTCCTAACGCTGGGCATACGCTCGAATTTGATGGCATCAAACACGTGCTTCACACTATCCCTTCTGGAATTTTCCGAGAAGACACCCTCAATGTAGTTGGAAACGGAGTAGTGATTGACCCTGTAATATTCCAACGGGAAATTGAAAAGTTAGCGCCGTTTAATATTGATGTAAAAAGTCGGTTACTCATTTCAAACAAAGCACACTTAATATTGCCAACGCACCGCTTGCTAGACGCAGCTTCTGAACAAGCAAAAGGCAAATCAAAAATCGGTTCTACGCTAAAAGGAATTGGTCCTACTTACATGGACAAAACTGGTAGAAATGGTCTTCGAATAGGTGATATTTTCACACCTAATTTCAAAGAAAAATATGACCAATTGGTGGAAAAACATGTCGGAATCCTTAGCCATCATGACAATTTTGAATATGACCTTCCAGAACTTGAGCCAGCTTTCTTCGAAGGAATTGAACTTTTAAAGAAGCTTACTACTATTGACAGTGAGCACTATATAAATAATGCACTAAAAGAGGGTAAAACAATACTCGCTGAAGGAGCTCAAGGAACACTTTTAGATATTGATTTTGGAAGCTATCCATTCGTTACTTCGTCCAATACTATAACTGCTGGAACATGCACCGGACTTGGAGTTGCGCCAACACGCATCGGTAATGTGATTGGTATTTTTAAGGCGTATTGTACGCGTGTTGGTAGCGGGCCGTTCCCAACAGAGCTACATGATGAAATAGGTGAAAAAATTCGCAAGGAAGGATTCGAATTTGGAGCAACAACCGGAAGACCAAGAAGATGTGGATGGATTGACCTACCTTCCTTGAAATACGCAATCATGATCAACGGAGCTACTGAACTTTCTATGATGAAATCCGATGTACTTGATACTTTTGAAACGATCAAAGTTTGTACACATTACGAAATTGAAGGCAAGAAAATTGATTATTTACCGTTTGACATCAAAGATGTGGAGGTAACTCCTATCTACGAAGAGGTAAAAGGATGGAATTGTGACTTAACGAAATTGACTTTCTTCGAAGATGCTCCACAAGAACTAAAAGACTATGTAACGTATCTTGAGAAACATCTTGAAGTTCCAATTACAACAGTTTCAGTTGGTCCCGATAGAACTCAAACATTAATCAATAAACATTAATTGCAGACATCTGTCAACATATCAAAAATTGCGCTTGTCCTGATAAGCGCATTTTTTTTGTGGGACAATTCCTTGGCGCAAATCGACTCACTAGAGCTCGTTGAAGGAGTGGACAAGCTTATCCTGCAGGGTAAAAGTGGGCGATATTTACTCAAGGGCAACGTAGTCATTAAACAAAATAATGACCGAATGTACTGCGATTCTGCTTATTACTATTACAGAAAAAAAGAGGTGTACGCCTATGGGAAAGTACATCTCAATAAAAAAGACACCTTGAACTTGTATTGCGATTCCTTGTTTTTCAACATGAAAACGGAATATGCTAAACTATGGGGAAACGTACGATTGAGAGACAATGAATACCGGCTGAGCACAGACTCTATGGACTACGATGCTAAACTTGATCGCGGAGTATATAAAAACGGCGGTATCATCACGAACATTGTTTCTGATGAACGGCTAACAAGCAAAGTGGGATACTTCTATCCGAAGTCAAAAGACTTCTTTTTCAGAAGCGACGTTATGTACACATCGAATGAATACAAGGTAACTACAGACACCCTTCAATTCAATGGGAGAAAAAAAAGAGCCTATTTCTTTGGCCCGACAGACATCATGAGTCAAGACGCTAAAATGTATTGTGAAAGTGGCTGGTATGATGTAAACAAAGAAGAAGGAGTCCTTCAAAAGAACGCATCCATATTGCGGGACCAAGAAACTATTTTCGCGGACAGCCTGTACTACAATAGTCCTAATGGTTTGTCAATTGGTCAGGGTAACGTCTTGATTCGAGATAGCTCACAGCACATCGAGTTTTCAGGAGACTATGCGCGCAGCTCAGAAAAAGAGCGTGTAGCACTTATCACCGGAAAAGCGCTTGTAAAACGTTTTGAAGATCCCCTGGACACCTTATTTATTCATGCCGACACCCTTTTCAATTACCTCGATTCACTCAATGATAGCCGACTTGTAATCGCATACCATGGCGTGAATGTTTACAAAAAAGACCTTCAAGGCGTGTGCGACTCGTTAAGCTATGATCGCCCTCAAGGGAGGATGACGTTATACCACAACCCTGTTCTATGGACAGGCAAAGTACAGCTATCAGGAGACACTATTACCGCCATTGAAAAAGAAGGAAAAATACACAAAGCATTCATCCAGCACAATGCACTTACTGTTTCTGAGGTTGATAGCGCCACATATTACAATCAAGTTTATGGAAGAAATATGGTTACCTATTTTGACAGCACTTCCATTCGAAGAGTCGACGTATTGGGAAATGCCAAATCAATCTATTTCATTGAAGAAGAAAAGGAGAACGACACCACCGTAATGGTAAAGCAACAAGGGATGAATCGCATCTATTCTTCAGACATTACACTATACTTTAAAAAAGGTAACATTGAAGGCGTAACATACCGTGAAGCTCCTGATGGAGTTATTTACCCAATGGATCAGATCAAACAAAATGAAGCACGCGTAGAACAGTTTAAGTGGGACATTTCAAGACGTCCTCTTTCGTGGCAAGGAATGATTCAAGAGGAAGATTAAACCCTCATTCAGCTTCTTAGTTTCCTGCTTTCAGTCGCTTTCCACCATGCATGGTGAATAACCTCTAAAAAAAAGTGTGCAAAGGGGCCGCTTATTCGTTAATTTTGTTAAGTTGAGTAAGACGCTTAAGTGCTATGGGAGAAAATAATTATACAGAAGATAATATACGCTCATTAGACTGGAAAGAACACATTCGTTTGCGTCCTGGAATGTACATTGGGAAACTCGGTGACGGAGCTTCTGCGGACGATGGGATTTACATTTTACTAAAAGAGGTTATCGACAACTCCATTGACGAATTCGTCATGGGGAACGGAAAAAAGATTGAAATCAAAGTAAAAGATGGATTAGTTTCTGTTCGTGATTATGGTCGTGGAATTCCTCTTGGAAAAGTAGTTGATGTAGTATCGAAAATAAATACTGGAGGAAAATACGACTCCAAAGCATTTAAGAAATCCGTAGGACTAAATGGAGTCGGTACAAAAGCAACAAATGCCCTTAGTAGCCATTTTATGGTTTACTCTGTTCGTGACGGAGAACTTAAACGAGCAGCATTTTCGCGGGGAGAGTTAATCGAAGAAAGTAACATAGAAAAAACCACTGAAGCAAACGGAACATATGTTGAATTCTCTCCAGATGAAACAATCTTCAAAAAGTTTGTCTACAAAACGCCCTACATCGATAAGATGTTATGGAATTATTGTTACCTAAACAGAGGGCTAACCATCCATTTCAATGGAGAGCGCTACAACTCGAAAGATGGACTAAAAGATTTACTCGAACAAAATCAAGATGGCGACCCCTTATATCCCATTATTCACTTAGAAGGTGAAGATATTGAGGTGGCTTTTACACACGGAAAAACGTATGGAGAAGATTACTACTCTTTTGTAAACGGGCAACACACCACACAAGGCGGAACACACCAGAGCGCATTTCGAGAGGCTGTTGCTAAGGTGATACGGGACTTTTACAATAAAAATTACGAAGCATCGGACATCCGTCAATCGATTGTCGCAGCATGTGCGGTAAAAGTAGTAGAACCTGTATTCGAGTCACAAACTAAAACAAAACTAGGATCACAGGAAATTGAGCCTGGAGGGAAGTCAATGCGGGCTTTTGTAAATGATTTCCTCAAAGAGAAACTCGATAATTTCCTACACCGAAATCCTGAAGTGGCTGAAATCTTAGAGCGAAAAATCAAACAGTCCGAAAAAGAACGTAAAGAACTATCAGGTATTCGAAAGCTTGCCAGAGACCGGGCTAAAAAATCTAGTTTACACAATAAAAAATTGCGTGATTGTCGAGTACACCTAACGGACATGAAAGATGATCGTCGCGAAGAAACTACCTTATTCATCACAGAGGGTGACTCGGCAAGTGGTTCGATTACGAAATCGCGCAATGTTAATACGCAAGCAGTGTTTAGTTTGCGCGGAAAACCATTAAATTCATACGGACTAACAAAAAAAGTAGTGTATGAAAATGAAGAGTTCAACTTGATTCAAGCAGCCCTAGACATTGAAGATGATATGGACAATTTGCGTTACAGTAAAATTGTCATTGCCACCGATGCCGACGTGGACGGAATGCACATTCGTATGCTACTATTGACTTTCTTTTTGCAATTTTTTCCAGATCTAGTAAAAAGGAATCACGTATACGTTTTACAAACGCCATTATTTAGAGTTCGAAACAAAAAAAAGACGTTCTACTGTTATTCTGAGGAGGAACGACGTGCGGCAATTGAAGAGATCGGAAAGAATGCAGAAATCACACGATTCAAGGGACTTGGTGAAATTTCTCCAGATGAGTTTAAGAATTTTATTGGAGAAGACATTCGCTTAGAACCTGTTTTACTTACCAAGAGTTCTTCTATAGATGATATTCTTTCCTTTTACATGGGAAAAAACACACCTGAACGTCAGGAGTTCATTATAAATAATTTAAAAGTTGAAAAAGATTTAGAAGAGGAACTCGCCAAGGAACAAGAAGAAAAGAATTTAGATAAAGCTTCCTAAAACATATGTCAGAAGATCAAGAACCAAATGAGGATGAATTGAACGATGCTTCTTCGGAAAATACAGGAGAAGCGGGCAGCGGTAAAGAAATTGACGAGAATATTGTTCCCGTTACGGGATTGTATGAAAGTTGGTTTCTTGACTACGCATCTTATGTAATTCTTGAGCGTGCCGTTCCTGCTTTATTTGACGGTCTAAAACCTGTTCAACGTCGTATTCTCCACTCTATGAAGGAGATGGAAGATGGACGTTACAACAAGGTAGCGAACATTATTGGTAACACCATGAAATTTCACCCACACGGTGATGCTTCTATTGGTGACGC
>JAQWYK010000041.1 GCA_029254025.1 Crocinitomicaceae bacterium
CTTACTTATACTAAACGCCCACCTTTGCTATCCACGCTATGGGATGTTTATCGTATGAAGAAAAAGGCACTGCAGCTTCACCGAGCGTATAATTTTGAGATTGTACATTGCCGAAGTTATTTGAGCGCACTTGTTGGTTTAAAGCTACAAGAAAGAGGAGTTAAGTTTGTTTTTGACATGCGGGGTTTCTGGGCGGATGAGCGCATCGAGGGGGGTATTTGGAATAAAAAGAATCCGTTGTTTCGATGGGTGTATAACTATTTCAAACGCAAAGAGTGCACTTTTTTTCAACGGGCTGATCAGGTTATTTCATTAACCCAAGCTGGTAAGGATGAAATTCTTTCGTGGGATTCCCTGGATATTAAAGACAATAAAGTCACGGTAATTCCATGTTGTGTGGATACCGACTTGTTTGACCCCGCGAAAATCAGTGCACAAGAACAAGCGGCGTTGCGTGCGCAGTTAGGAATCAATCAAGGAGATGTCGTATTAGGTTATGTTGGATCGATCGGTACGTGGTATATGTTGGAGGAGATGTTGGAATGCTTCAACATCATCTCCCTTAAGCAACCAACTGCCAAAATGCTCTTCGTAACAGGAGAACGTCCTGATTCCATTCTGCAGATGGCGCGTGCAAAAGGTATTGATTCCAAACGATTAGTAATCACATCAGTAACCCACCAGCACGTTCCTATACATATTTCGCTCTTCGATTGGTCGATTTTTTTCATTCGTCCCACGTTCTCTAAAAAAGCGTCTTCCCCAACTAAACAAGGCGAAATAATGGCGATGGGCATTCCTTTAATCTGTAATGCAGGGGTGGGAGATACCGATAGAGTTGTTCAGACGTATCAGTCGGGAGTTGTGTTGGACACGCTAAATGAAGCCGTATACGGTAAACTAGAACTTACTCACTTCGACGGCAATCACTTGCGCCTAGGAGCTATCGACTTTTTTAGTTTAGAAGAGGGAGTGAATAGGTATGCCGCGGTATACGCTGACTTCAACTAACGTTCCATTAAACTAACGCAAACATCCACCTCCGTCTCAGGTTTCTTGCACGCACGCTCTACGCACACATAGATCATCCCATCAGCATTTTTATCTGCTAAAAAGGGGACATCACTTTTCATTCCACCAGCAAATAAGGCATTAGGTAAGAAATGCTGTGCAAAGGCTTTTCGCTTTATAGAGGGATGTTCATCGGCAATAGCTACTTCGTGAAAGGGTAGGGTATAGTTCAATGCCAATATCCCCCAATTCGAATAGCTCGAACCGTGTAGTTCCATCCCATCGTAAACGTTGGAAAGCATTTGGGTTGCCATTTCTGAATATCGCATGTCGTAGAAATAGATGCCAAGCTTGAATAAATTATTCGCCATCACACTGTTCGAAGCGGGAATCACATTGTCGTTAATTTCCATTTTGCGTGCAATCAATTCACTGTCTGCAGCGGTAAAATAAAACATTCCGGAATGCGCGTGCCGAAAATTGACAATGCAATAATCGGTTAAGCTTTTCGCGGCGAGGAGCCACTTTTCCTCAAAATTGGCTTGATATAACCCAAGAAAGGCTTCAATCACCAATCCATAATCTTCCAAAAACGCGTCTATGCTTGATACCCCATTTTTCCGTGTATGCCAGAGCGTTTCGTCTTCGCGTAACTGATTTCTATATATCCAGTTAGCCAATTGTTCGGCTTTCTTTAAGTAGCGTTCATCTTGAAAAGCCAAATAGGCATCCACAAAACCAGTAATTAACAAGGCGTTCCAAGAGGTGAGTTGCTTGTCATCCAAACCAGGCCGGACACGCTTGTTGCGATGAAACAATAAGGTCTTTTTTAGAGCTGAAATTTTTTCTTGCAGGTGCTCTACTGAAAAACCAAGTTTTTTGGCAACGGCGGCATCGTGTTCCTTTCGCAGCGCAATATATACTTCTTCCTCTTCCCAATATCCCAATCGATTGATTTGGTAATACGCTTCAATGATTGGGAAATCCTTCTCGAGTAGTTCCTGGAGCTCTTCTTTTTTCCAGGTGTAAAACTTCCCCTCTACTCCCTCTGAATCAGCATCCAATGCAGCGTAGTAACCTCCTTCAGGATCATGCATTTCTTCTTCTAACCATTCAATCGTTTGCACCACAATTTCTTTATAGTACGGTTTTTTACTCGCTTGATAGGCTTTGGCATATAATGAAATTAGTTGTGCATTATCGTAGAGCATCTTTTCAAAATGCGGTACCTTCCAAAGCATGTCGACCGAATAACGCGCAAATCCTCCACGTAGCTGATCATAAATGCCGCCCATGGCCATTTTATCCAGGGTAAAGTAGACGTAGTCGAGAATTTCTTCGCGCCCAGTTAAATATCCATAGCTCAATAAGAAAATATAGTTGTTTGGCATAGGAAACTTAGGCGCATAGTTTAATCCCCCATCATGTTTGTCAAATTTCTTCGACCAACGGAGGACCATTTCATCGAGTTTATCTTGGTCAAAATCCTGGTGTTCGGCAGGCGTATCAATTAATGAAGAACGTTGTACGCCCTCTGTTAATTTTTCTGCATATTCAAGTACTTTGGGACGGTCCTTCGCGTAGGTATAAACCAAACTGTTCAATACATTAAGCCATTGATCTTTTGGGAAATACGTGCCGCCATAAATTGGCCGTCCATCCGCCAAGGTGAAGCAGTTCAATGGCCACCCTCCACGTTGC
>JAQWYK010000020.1 GCA_029254025.1 Crocinitomicaceae bacterium
AAATTAAAAACAAATAAAAATGAAAAAAGTGAGTTTAATTTTAAGCCCGTTGTGATGACTGCAATGATGCTAAGCTCTTGTGGTGAAGGTGCATCAAATCAAGAGGGTGCATCAAATGAAGTACCTGCATCAAATCAAGAGGGTGCATCAAATGAGGAAAGTGCATCACATGAAGTAACCATTGGCAACCAAGTATGGATGGTTGAAAACCTCAACGTTGACAAATTCCGCAATGGTGACCCTATTCCGGAAGCAAAAACAAGTGGTGAATGGGAAGCGTATAGTGATGCTGAAGAAGCTGCATGGTGTTATTACGATAATGACCCAACGAATGGGGAAAAATATGGTAAGCTGTATAATTGGTATGCAGTAAACGATCCGAGAGGTCTTGCACCAGAGGGTTGGCATGTGCCATCTGATGAAGAATGGACTCAATTAACAGATTATCTTGGTGGTAGCGAAAAAGCGGGTGCTAAGATGAAATCAAAAAATGGCTGGGCCAATGACGGCAATGGCACCAATAGTAGTGGTTTTTCAGGTCTTCCGGGCGGTTTCCGTGGAGACGATGGGACTTTCTACTACTTTGGCGACGGCGGTAGCTGGTGGTGTTCTACGGAGTACGGTACGGGCAGTGCCTGGGGCCGCTACCTGAGTTACTACAATGGCGATGTGGACTGGGACTACGGCGGTAAGGAAGAAGGGTTGTCTGTTCGTTGCCTCAGGGATTAGAATTTATTTGATTCATTTGACAATTTGATTATTTGATTATTTTCCGCGAAGCGGTCGAATTTTTGCGAAAAGTGAGAGCAGAGCCAAGTTTACTTGAGCTTTGCCGAGCCGAGCAAAAATCACTAAAAGTATTTTTTTTTGAAAATGGCGATATACAGTGAACTTCCGGTATATAAAGCTACTTACGACTTGTTGTTGGCTATTTTTCGGTTTACAAAAGATTTTGGTAAGGAGTATAAATATACGGTTGGGGGTATTTAATGAAAAGAAACGATTTTGTGCAAACTGGGCCGAGCGCCTACACGCAAACCGTCAGACCATTCCGTCTAATTTTGAATGACACCTCTGTCTTGTGAAATACTTTTTACATTCAATTATTTGGTCTATTGTTATCTTGTTCAATTTCCCATAAAATTTCATCTAATTCTTCTCCATCACAGATAGAAGTCGTAGGCTTGATATGGTCAATAAATTGTGTAGGGTATCCTTTTTCATCGAAGTATATTTCCTGCCCAATTTTACTACCTTCTTTCCATTCAGTATAATGTTTAATAGTTCCATCTTTTCTGAATGTAACTCGTTCTCCTGATAATTTACCGTTTTCATCAAAATTTTCAACTAGTGCAACTTTTCCATTTTTATAATAAGATGTCCATGGCCCACACTTATTCTCGCCACAATATTGTCCGTCTTGTTCTATATCAAATGTAACGATATCCGATTTGCTATCATGTGAGCAAGCACAATTTAAGAATACTATTCCTACTCCTAATGAGATGATTATTGCTTTCATTTAATTTTTGTTTTATCTAATGTTTGAAGAAAATCGCCAAGAATCCATCCAGTAAAAAAGGCAAAGATTAATCCTAATCCATTTGGTAATTGTAAGTAAGTGATAAAGCACCCTAAACATACTATAATTTGGATGAATTGTAGGCTAATTCTGTTAAATCTTGATTGAAGCATATCTTTTTATTTGGTGATTTCTTTCTTAACTAATGCGGAAAATGACAAATTATAACGAGGAATAAAAAATATATCGGCTAACAGTGATTATTTCTCTCAAAGCGTTCTGCAGCCTAAAAAAATAATTTGAAGGGTACTGTTACAAAATTCAGAAATATCCATTATTCATAACAGAACCCAAAAACAGAAATTATGAAAAAGCCCATCATCCTTTTCTCAATCGCATTACTCTTATTAAGTTTTTCAGAAACAAAGAGTGCCTTTGTAGATCACGCATTGAAACTTCATTGGTCGTATGAACTTGGCAAGACCACACATCGCTCAGAAATTGCTGTTCTCAACAATTCATTATTTATTGGCTCCAATGGTTCGCATTTTATGGACTGGAATTTAGACGATAATAATGGAGTGGTTCAGTTGAATAAAAAAACCGGTAAAAAGATCAGGTCTTTGGCGAACGAATCATTTGGAGATATGGATGTGAATGGAATCGTATCGTGTAACAATACTGTCATATTTGGAAATGATAACGATGAAATATTGTGTTATGCGGATGACGGCATTCAGCAATGGCGAATTCCCACCTCTGGAGATGTTGAACATGCGCCAGTAATCCTCAAAACAAAAAATCATGGAAGTATCGTTGTTTTTGCCACTGAAATGGGGGAGGTGCGCGCACTTAATCCAACAAACGGAAATACCATATGGAAGCATTATAATGAAGACTTTGAAGGGTGGAAAATGGGGGATAATAGAACGTTGTTTAAGGTAAAAATGCACTTTACAAGCGGTATGATATACTTTTCAAAACCTGCCATTTTGGACGTAAATAAAGATGGTACAAAAGATCTTATTTACGGATGCAACAAGAGCTTCATTGCTATCAGCGGGGAGAATGGCAAAGTACTTTGGAATCATGGGATACCAGAATTCCAAGATCATTTTAGCAATAATTGGAGACAAACTCCAAACATTGTCCTTATTGATGGGAAACCAGTTATCACTCTTACCTATACTCATTATCAGACGAATAATCTAAAAATTATTCAGATGAATGAAAAAGGTGAAGCAATTACCAATAAAAACTTTGTTTACACATCCTGGGGGGAAAGTCTCAATCACACACCGGGTTTTCTATACGTTAGCGGTATGATCGTCAATTTAAAGACCTTTGAGGCTCAGCGTCTTCCATTTTACAGTAAAGAGAAAGAAAATGAAAAGTTTCGTTTTTCAGGAGATGTTCAACTTTCAAGAGAGCGCATCAAAATGGATGGGGAGGAAGCTATTGGAATCGTTTTTCAACATGATAGCGATATAAAGAACAGTTCGATGTTTATGCTGATTGGTTTGGAAACCAATACCACCTATTTGAAAACATTAATTCCGGGTGGCTCCGAATTTACACCTGTATTTCAGGATTTCAATCAAGATGGCAAAATAGATCTGTTAATTGGATCCTGGAACGAACAACTGTATTGCTATGACCTAAATATTTCAACCAATCAACTAATTAAACTTTAAGACTATGAAAACCGGAAAAAATCGAAGTATTAAAAAAGGATTGCTTATTTCTGTTGCAATCCTAACTATATCAACAGCAGCAGCGGGTGTGATGTATTATTTAGAGCTCATCCGTTACCATAGCGGAATCATTCAGCCGTTTGAGCATGAAATACGCTATGAAATAGCAAAATTCAATGCGGCTGAAGAATTCACTTTTGAGCAATCCACAGGAACGAGAATTATTGTTCCTGCAAATTCACTGATCGATTCTGCAGGTAACCCAGTGAAGGGTGACGTGGAATTGCGATTCAGAGAATTCCATGATGTTGAATCCATCTTTTTATCCGGTATTCCAATGCAATTTGGTGAAGAAAGGAGTCAGTATTTTTCCTCTGCAGGAATGTTCGAAGTGCGCGCCTTTCACGGAGAGCAGGAATTAGCGCTTAAAGAGGGAGCTGATTTAAAGGTGGACTTGGCAAATTTTTTAGATACAATTGAAGGCGATTACAAATTGTTTGAGTTAGAGGATGATGAAGCTTGGGGAGAAGGGCGTAATTTCGACGTTGTGTCCAACTCTATTCGAGACAGTTTACTCAATGAATTGAGTAAAATGCCTCCTGCTCCAAAGAATCCAGTTCCTGATTCGAATGAATTTGTTTTCGAAATCGTAGCAGATGAAAAAAAGATGCCACATCTCAAGGCTTGGAAGGCGGTTAAATGGGAGTTGTTGGGTTGTGTCGGCGACCTAACCGCTGACCAAGCAATGAGAGTGGACTGGGACAGAGTGAAAATAACTAAAGTCAATAAACGTAATTATAAAATCGCTGTAGGTACAGATTTAGTCCGTAAAAATGGAGATTTACTGTCGTACGAAACCATTTTAGAAGCGCGTCCACTTTTGAAGGGTAAAGCGTTAAAAGAAGCCGTTGCACAATTTGAAGAAGATGAAAAAAAGTATGCCGTTACATTAGCAAAAATGGAGGAAGAAACCAAAAGAGTGAAACAACAAGCAGCATTGTTGAATCGCTTTACAGTTAGTGGTTTTGGTATATACAACTGTGATCGAATTGATGAGACCCTTATTTATGCTACCATCTCTGTTGAATTTGATTTTGAGGATGAAATAAACCCGTTGATTAACGAGGTCATGCTTTATATGCTCTTGGAAGATCAAAATGGAGTCTTGTCCTATAAATCACATGAATGGGATAAGTTGCCTTACCTGTCTTCACGGGTAACTCTGGCTGCAGTATTACCAGATGGAAATGTTGCTGTTTTTTCAGCTGATAAGTATGATTCATTGCTCGATTATAATTCAGGTAAACGGCACTTTAAATTAAAAACGGTGCGCATTCCTTATGAATTGTTCAAAAAAGAATATATACCAACATCCACATCGAATCCGAAGTTTGTCTAATTGAGTTGGGGGAAGTCCCCAACTTTCTTCAATTCTTGCATCATGAATAAGTACCTTATTTTTCTTGTATTGCTAGTCATGAGTTCAAACCTTTATGCCATCAATTGGATAGAGACTAAGGGTGATTTACGCTATGTGTATAAAAATAGGGGAGATAAATCCGCTTTATCAGTCATTAAGCTTTATTATGACGGAAAATTTGAAGAGTTAACCTATTCAGAGAAGGATGGAAAAACCTTTTTAAAGGATAGGGAAGTAGGTAAATTCTCAATATCGTCTAAAAAAGTCATATTCTTGAATGAGCAGGAAAAAGAAATCAAAGAATTTCATCTTGGAAATAATGGAAAATTATATGCAACGCGGCGAGATGCATATTTGAAAAAGGATGCCTACGTTTATTCAAAAGCAAACCGTTCAAATTTTGAAGCTCCTTATTATTTCCATCCTTATTCCAATGCTATTATTGATAATCCGGAATTGGCCGATTATATCGACTTGGATGGTTTTTTTAATCACCTTACCAAATACACATTGAACGATCTTGAAAAATTCGAACGCGTTTATTCGTTTATTGAAAACAGGGTAATTCAAACGAACAAAGAGAAATCTGTTGAGCGCACTTTGGAGCAAGTTCTGTTTGGAAAAGATAGAATCATCTCAAGGGATGAGTTGGTCAAGTATTTAGATGCTTCCTGCAAGAGGATGAATATTACTTCTGTAATTATTGATGGGCTTTATAAATCAAATAATCAATTAGACCCAGAGGAGCATACATGGCTCACTATTTCCTCCCTGAATGAATATTATCTCTACGACCCCGAACTTGGTGACGATTGGATGAATGTTGATCCCAGTAATTTTATTTACACCCATTTCCCGCTAGACGAGTCTTTTCAATTCATCTCTGAACCAATTAGTTATTCAGATTTTCTAGCGCTACCCATTCTTCTTCCTTCCAAGGGATGCGATCCAGTTGCAGCTTTTATTCCAAGTAATAATGTAGTCGAAGTGAATGGGGTGTTAGAGGTACTAATAGATGAAGTGCCATCACAAATTGATATCGACATGCTTCGAAATAATGAACTCATGGAGTACGCGGAATTCGACAAAGTGATATCAGGAGGAAAAACACTGCTTTCTATACCAATTAATGATGCGTTTGTAGATGTTCATTTAACCTTAAATAAGGAATTGACGATTGTTTACACAGTTATAAACAATGGAAAAAATAACAATGTCATCTCTGAGTATTATTTAAATAATCGAATTCGAAAGCAGTACAATACATCAAGAAAGTATTCCTCAAATAGTAAAAGGTATGCAATTACTGAGCTAAGAAGAGAAGCGTTAAGTGGTCTCGATTGGTACAAGGCAGAGGCATTAATAAACAATGATTTGAGTCATACACTGATCAAAAAAGCGATTGAATTTTATGGCATTCGGGATATTCCTGGTGATGAAAACAACCCCACTGTATTGAAATTTTTTAGAGAAACAGGACATGAAAAGATCCAATCTGATGAAGTTTCATGGTGTTCTGTATTCATTTCCTATTGTGTTAAATCCTTAAAGGGGAAATATCCAACATCTGCTACTGCGCGCAGTTGGTTGAATTATGGCAAAAAAGTGGTGCATCCAAAGCCGGGCGATCTTGTTATATTTTGGCGAGAATCAAAGAATTCGTGGAAAGGACATGTGGGTATTTTTCTCGGTTTTAGCTCCGATAAAACACAGGTAATTACTTTAGGTGGAAACCAAGACGATGCAGTACAAATAATGAATTATCCGAAAGATCAAGTGTTGGGGTATAGGCGCGTAATTAAATAATTGTTGTCCTCATTGTTATTCTTTTTAAACCATGTCGTTATTAAATAACGAATAACGAAAAAAATGAAAAACCTCAGCTTAACACTTGTGATGCTCGTAGTAGCTTTTTGTTTCCAAACGTACTATTTTCAGCTTATAGGTCAATCAAATGAATTATGCCTTGAAAAAAATCCTTTTTCGGTGCCAAAGACAACAAATCAAATCAATCTTGCGTCCATCAAATCTCTAGGAATAGGATCAGCGAGTATGTTTTCATTACCTATGGTTTTCGAATCGGTATGCGAGATAAATCAGTCATGTTATGGTATTCAGAAGTATGTTGTTCGTCATGTGTCATTCGCTGGATCCGTTTCGAACAAATTTATTCACATGAGAGGTGTTCTATTGAATAACCAACCACTACACACTGCTGTTATGTCATTATCGGTAATATTAAGTATTTACAAATTTATTTCTTGGAATGGGATATTTATTATAGGAATAGGTTTAGTGATTTTTCCATTTGTTATTCGGTTCATTCAAATGAAGAAGTTTCTAAAAAATATTAGCACTATTTGCTACATGTATGATTGGAAGATTGTTGATGAAGAGCCAGAGAAATTGTTGGAGATTTTAAAAGAAAATTACTATGTAAAAGCTGAATGGTCAGCGTATAATTTTTTATTCTTACAAGGGCCTTCTCCTTACAGTATTTTCTTCTCTTTTAAAGTATTAGATATTTATAATTTCTATGAGAAATCGATCGTTGATAAAGTAAAAAATAAAGTCGTAAAGATTGATTAATGGAGATGTTTCCAACAAGAAATTTCATAAGTTGGAAGTAGGCGGATTGTTTTATAACAAAGGATTGAGATCTAAAAATCCGGATAGCTTCGTATATCCAGGTATGTCATCAGCATGTAATGCATCATATAATTGTGATTCGGATAATATTGGGTCATCTTGTGCAAATAAGATACCACTCACTGCTACTGCTAATACTACTACTAACTTTTTCATTGCTCTAAATTTATGTTGTTTACCACTTCACCGATAAATTACCGTAACCAGTTTCTCCATTGATTGTTTTGAAACATGGAACATTGTAAATCTTACCTTCAACGCCGCCACCTTTATGTTGTGTAATAAACATGATGCAATTTTGCCCAGAATATTCATTTAATTTCTTTAACTCATTCATTCGAATTGAAATAATCATGGGCACTGGAATTCCATCTTTATCTAATAATTCTACCAAACACGATTTAATATCTCCATCTTGGTGAATTTTAAGCATTGGTACTCGTTTCTGAAATAACGTTCCATCTTCGCGGCGGAATTGGCGGTAAAAATACTTTTTATCGAAGTCAACAATTTCGAGATAATCTAGACTGTCTTCTGGTTCGATAAACATCAACGCCGGCATGTTGAATGAATTGGTATCCATATTATCATAAAATCTCCATGTATTTTTTATGTCAAATTCTTCATTAAATGCTTCGAAGAATCCGATGTCGGTAGTTGACATCTCGATACGCTGCCCTATAACAAACCCAGTCACTGCCACAGCCAATACTACTAATAACTTTTTCATAAATCACATTTTAAATAGTTGCTACAGGTTATACTCAGCTTTAACGATTTCAGAGGCATAAGTAACGTTCCCCCAAATTCTTTTATCGCTAATTTTATAGAACTCAATCATATAAACACTTAATAGTTGTCCCATTTTTTCATTTGTTTTAGCATTTGTATTAATCCAGGTATAAATAGTAACAGTTTTTGTTTCTCCGGCAGTAGTTGTAAATTCTTGAGTAGATTGAAAACGAATGATGCCATCTGTATAGCTGAATTCGTGTATATTGAAGCCTGACCTTACGGAATCTTTCTCTGAAGGGTTAAACCCAACAATACTATCTTCATAGATTTCGTATTGACATAATCCTGTTCCAAATCCAGAGATTCTATAATCGCGAATATCTCTTTTAGGATCATTCAAGATTTCATAATATAATTCAATGTCAAAATCGTTTATAGTTTTTACTTGATCGTAAAACTTTTCTCCTGACTTACCTTCGATTGCAAAATAATCAGCTGAATTAGTTTGAAGCATTATTTTCGGCTGTTGCCCGAACAATATGGAGCAACTGAATACAACGAGCATTGTGATGTTCTTTTTCATACTACATGTTTTTGATTGATGAGCTAATACAAAATAAAATTCCTTTTTTAGAGGACTTATGCCGCCAAACAGAATTGCTCCAATCTGTGTTTTGCTCGTCTTACGTAAACATTGATTTGACTTTCTGGGATTCCGAGTAGATCAGCAACTTCTCTTCCAGATAAGCTAAATAGGAAACGCGCCACAATAATTTTACGATCACGTTCATTCAATAAGCGCAATGCTTTTCTTATTTTTCGTAGTTGTTGGCGATGTTCTTCAATTGAGCAGTAGTTCTTCTCATCTGCCAAGTGAAAATCATGAATCGAAAGGGGAGTAGTATCCAATTTTTTCAGCCTCCTAAGTTCATCAAAGCAAACGTTTTGAATCAAGCGGTACAACCAAGACTTTATGTTTCCTTTACTCGGATCATATCGGTCGATTTTCTCAATAGCCAAGGCAATTGCATCTTGGGCTAAGTCTTCACTTAAATGCTTAAAGCGATTCGGGAGAGAGCGGTGAGCGACAAGCTTGAAGTAGTCAATGTTGTCGCAGATGATTTGAACATAAGCATTCATAAGCACAAATTTTACAGGGTTC
>JAQWYK010000027.1 GCA_029254025.1 Crocinitomicaceae bacterium
CACAATTCAGCAACATTTCCTGCCATACAGTATAATCCCCAACCATTTGGATTATAAGAGAATACTTTAACAGTGTGGAAACCTCCATCTTCAAAATATCTACCTCTCATTGGTTTAAAGTTGCCTAAGAAACAACCGGCAGAGTTACGAATATATGGTCCCCCCCAAGGGTATTGAGATAAATTTAGATCACCTCGAGATGCTCTTTCCCATTCTGCTTCTGTTGGCAGACGGAAGTCATTTACATAAACTTCTCCCATTGACTGCAACCAGCTATTTAATAATTGAGTTCTCCAAACGTTGAACGCTTTTGCTTGTACCCATGTGATTCCTACAACCGGGTAGTTGTCATAAGCAGGATGCCAGAAATACATGTTCGTCATTGGATCGTGGAAAGAGTAGGTGAAGTCACGCACCCAACATAATGTATCAGGATATACATTAATTACCTCGTCAATGATAAAACGCTGTCTGTTCTCGTGCCCACGAATTGCATTGTTCTGACCAAGTTTGTTAAACCAACCCATATCTGTATCCAAACCTTGAGGTTCTTCTGTAAACGGATGTTCCGGTGTACGTAATTCACGGTGGTCGTTATTCATCTTATTGCCTTGATTATCATAACCATCAGCAACGATGTGGTATTCTCCACGACGCGCCGCTTCTACGATATCAATCCAATAGTAACGGAAATTCAATTTTCGTGTATCTATTTCCTTACGCTTATAAAAACGTTGTGGTTCTGGATAGTACATGTCCGCAAGAATTGGAACGATTCCTTCCTCTTCGTACGAGAAGCTTCTGTCCCAATTCAATGAGAAATTAGCACGGTTGGTGAATCGGTCACCAGCGTCGTATTCAACCCATTCGAGGAGCCCTTCATCGAAGTACAACTCGCTGTAGTTGATGAAACGCTCTGCATCCTCATCTTCTTCTGTTCCTTCGTAGATTTTTTCACGGGCAATTGAATCTCGCACCCAGTAAACAAACTGACGGTACTCATTATTCGTGATTTCTGTTTGGTCCATGTAAAACGCCTGTACAGAAACTGTTTTCGCTCTGGTCTGGTGCAAAAATGGAACTTCATCGTCATTTTGTCCCATAACGTATGAACCTGCAGGAATGTAAACCATTCCTAAAGGAATCTCTGGATAGAAGGCTCTTCTACCCATAACGCCAGTCATGTGGCCAGTTCGTGAACTGCAAGAAGCGAGCACCACTCCTATCATTCCAATTATCAAAATTCTTTTCATTCTACCTCATTTTTACTGTCCGAATCGTCATATTTCTCTACAGGATCATCTAACTCGGGATGACTATAACGGAAGTCTTGTGTAAATGGTTACATTTTTTTATTTTCTCAAACAAATTATAAATATCTCGGGTTACGACTCTTCGTTACCGGTGGAGGCGGTAAGAAATAGCAGTATCTTACGAACAATTCGTGCGAACCAGCAGATATACTAGAAAGCTTGTTGATTGTTATATCATAAGAATAACCAAAGATGAAATTATTCGGCAACTGAATACCAGCCATCAAACCAATTGCATCAGAAGGACGAACAGTTAATCCACCGTAGTATAAACCGTCCCAAATAGCACGTACATTAATGTCTGCACTTGTTTTAACGAAATCACTGCGTATAAGTAAGTTGTAATCTAAATCTAGACTAGATACACCAAATGCTTCGAATTGTCGGTAACCTCCCATACCATAATAATGACGAACTGTTGAAAAGTTTAATAAGTCCATTTGTGCCGCTGGTAAATGAACAGAAGATAAACCTGCATACCATCCGTTATTCGATAAATAGTAAAGTCCAAAGTTGGCATCGAAATTACTTTCTGTAACCGCTTGCGGTAAGTTTGGGTCATTCGGATCATCTGGAACCACCCATATTGGATTCATCCCGTAAGAGACAAGACCCAAGCCTAATCCCATCCCTAGTGTACCGTCACCCAGCGGTAGGTGATAAGAATAATTTAGCACTACATTGTTTTGACGTGCAAATCCTATTGCATCGTGGTAAAACGAAATACCAACCGCACTCGGGAAATAACGTGATAAGTTTGCTTCAGCATTAAATAGCGCAGAATTAGGGGCTCCATTTACTTTATCCCATTGATTTCTGTAAATAGCAGTTCCACATACTCCATTTAACATCCCCAGACCTGTTGAGCCTGGGTTGATACTCATTTTATCAAAAATGAAATGCGTCAATAATTTCTCTTGTTGCCCAAAAGATGAATGCACCAAGGAAACTAATAACACGATGATAATCAGTACGTTTTTGTTCATGAAAACAACTTGTTTACAATAATTTTACAGACGAAATGTTCAAATATGCACTCCATCAGGGGACTAAAATAGTTAAATTTATTTAAATGGAATATAAAAAAAATATTTCATCACCTTTTTAAACAAGATTTCTGGTAAATGTTCAAAACTTTTTGAACGCTGATTTGTCAGCCGAGCTTTTGAAATGTTTGCCACCACAAATTCGGAATTTCTCCTTTCATAGCTTCTTGATAGGCTTCATAGGAGCAAGGAACTAGATGGTGTCGCTCATATTTCACCCCTTTTGTACTTGGGTAGGGGACTTCCATCCACCACCGACCTGATTTATCGCTTTTAGAAAATATGATTTCCTCGCTTAACTCCTCTAAGAAAACTCGGTATTTAGTATATGTTTTTTTACTGCCGATTGGGAAGTCGCCTTTACGATTTTGATAGCCATCTACGAAATACCAAATGAGCTGACTAAGCAAAGCTTCGCTCGCAGTTAATAAGTTGTTTGGGTAGTAATTGAAAAAACCAATAGAGCTTACCTTGTCGCTAATACCCGTGTAGCGCGCTAGTCGGCATGCTTCATTTCCAAAAAAACCATTAGGAGATGAGTAATGTGCCCCCGGAAAGTCGCTATAGCGAATTGAAGCAAGGTCAAAACTTAATATGTCCGTATTCCGCAATATAGGTTCGGCTATGGTTATGTTCTCATTAAGCGCCCCTAGTCTCGAGATATCGAAATATAATTTTTCGAAAAGTGAAAGTTCTTTTTTAGAAATGTAATGCGACTGTGTGCCTAAATTGCTATAGTTAAAAAGGAAACAAGGTTTGTGCAGAATGATTTTACTGAGCCAGCCATCGTTAGAAATTTCTTGATCAACATCTCCTAAATCCAATTTGGAATCAATTGTAGTGAGATTAACAAGTTGTTCTAATTCTTCATACGCTTTATAAAGTGCGTAGGTGAGATCTTGGCTGCCACCAATGATTATAGGGGTGCATTTTTTTTTGATTAACTCCTTGCATACCTGAGCAACGGCGTGATAAGTGTCATTTATTGAGTTTCCTGGATAGATCGTGCCTAAATCATAAAAAGGCCTCGACCAATTATCGCCTGTATAAAGGTCGTATAGTTGCTGTCTAAAATGATCCGTTGATGGGACATTGCTGGGGTACTTTGAATTCCGAAACTCAGGTACATAAAATAAGGCAATGCTCGAGGTCTCAATTTCCGGGAAGCAAGCAGACGTATGTTGTTGAATATAGTTAACTAACGTGTCATTATTAGAGCTATTGATACTCCTGTCAACTGGCTGGAAGAAGATAGAGATGTCTTTCATGCATTATTTTTTTTCAAAGTTACTGCAATCTACAGCTCCATCATAGTTAGTAGTGTAAAAACTATGAAGAATACAAAGTGAATAAGCCCCATTGCGTGAATCTGAATTCACCAAATAGGACTTATTGGTGTGTTAGAAGTGTTATTTTTTCTTTGGTGTTCTTCGACCAGTTTTTTTCGGTTGATTTTCTGAAATATGCACGCATTCCATATATGTGAGTTGTATAGGGTCTGCATCTTTCGGGAGTTTAAAGTTGTTCTTGCCAATTTTTAAATAAGGCCCCCATCTCCCTTCTAATAGCTGCATAGTGGGGTCCTCATCGAATGTTTTGATAAGTTTTTTTGCATCTTCCTCACGTTTGAGCTGTATAAGTTCTATGGCTCTGGTGAGATCTATTTGCAAAGGGTCGTCTTCTTTTAAGGAAACAAAACTACTATTGTGTTGCACATATGGACCGAAACGACCAATGTTTGCTTTTACGACCTTCCCTTCAAACTCACCAAGTACTCGTGGTAGTTTAAATAAATCAAGCACTTCTTCGAGTGTGACAGAGCCAATGGATTGATTAGGGCGCAGACTCGCAAATTTGACGTCATCTTCTTCTGAGTCGCCAATTTGTGCCATAGGTCCATAACGTCCTATGCGAACGATAATCTTTTTTCCGTTTTCTGGATGATCTCCAAGGTACCGTTCTCCGGATGCTCGATCAGCATTTTCAAGTGTGTCTTCTACATTTTGATGAAATGGATTGTAAAACTCTCCAATCATAGCGGTCCATTCCTTTTCCCCTTGCGCAATCTCGTCGAATTGTTGTTCTACTTTTGCAGTGAAATTGTAGTCCAAAATTTTGCTAAAGTTTTCTACCAAGAAATCGTTTACAACCACACCGATGTCAGTAGGGGAGAGTTTGTTCTTATCTCTTCCAGTAATCTCTGTCTGAATTTCTTTATCCAGGTCATCACCGTGCAACGTATATACAATGTATTTTCGCTCCTCTCCCTCACGTTCTTTTTTCTCAACATATCCTCGTTTTTGAATAGTAGAAATAGTAGGAGCATAAGTAGATGGTCTTCCAATTCCTAATTCTTCTAACTTTTTTACGAGTGAGGCTTCCACATAACGAGGTGCTGCCTTTGTAAATCGTTCTGTAGCATTTAGTTGATCAACACTGAGTGGTTCATTCTCCGCAACATCCGGAAGCAGGTCATCGATTACTTGATCTTCATCGTCCTCATCCAAACTTGATTCAAGGTAAACCTTAAGGAAACCGTCGAATTTAATAACTTCACCTTTAGCAACAAAAATATCTTTCACTCCAGGCGCTCCTATTTTTATGGTAGTACGTTCTAATTGAGCAGGCATCATCTGCGAAGCGATGGAGCGTTTCCATATGAGGTCATACAATCGGTCTTCATCGGATGACATCGAAACGGATTGTACGTCAAAGCTCGTTGGTCTAATCGCCTCATGCGCTTCTTGCGCATTTGAATTTTTGTTCTTGTAGCGTTTTGGGTTACTGTATTGTTTTCCGTAGTTCTTTTCAATCGTTGCTTTTGCCCCATCGATTGCAGTATCTGAGAAATTTACCGAATCTGTTCTCATATAGGTGATGTGCCCCGCTTCGTAGAGTGTTTGTGCCACGCGCATTGTTCTAGAAACGCTAAAGCCGAGCTTCAAACTGGCTTCTTGTTGAAGTGTTGACGTGGTAAACGGCGTACTTGGATTTTTAACTCCCGGCTTTTTCGTTACCTCTGAAACCGAAAAATGAGCTTTTTTGCAATCCTCCAAAAAAGAGGATGCCTCTTGATCTGTACCTATATTATGTGCTAAGGTTGCTTTGATGGTTTCATTTCCTTTATGGAAAAGCCCTGTCACGCGAAAAAAGCTTTCTGGTGTAAATCCTTCAATCTCACGTTCGCGTTCAACGATTAAACGAACCGCGACGGATTGAACACGTCCCGCGGAAAGACTTGGTTTCACTTTTTTCCATAATACAGGGGAAAGTTCAAATCCCACCAACCGGTCTAAAACTCGCCGCGCTTGCTGAGCGTTGACTAATTCTTGATTGATGGAGCGCGGCTTTTCAATCGCTTTTTGAATAGCAGTTTTCGTGATTTCGTTAAAGGTAATTCTTTTAGTATCCTTTTTATCAAGCTTCAGTGTTTCATATAAATGCCAAGAAATAGCCTCTCCTTCGCGGTCCTCATCAGTTGCTAGCCAAACATTATCAGCATCTTTGACTAATTTTTTTAATTCCGTAATGATCGCCTTTTTGTCGCTGCTGATAGCATAATCTGGTTTGAAATTGTTTTCAATATCAATCGCAAGACCTTTGGAAGCTAAGTCGCGAACGTGCCCATAACTCGACTTTACAACAAAATCTTTTCCAAGGTAACCTTCAATTGTTTTAGCTTTTGCCGGGGACTCTACGATTACTAAATTTTTTGCCATACTGTTCACGATTTATGCTCTTTTAAATCAAAAAGCGTTTGCAAAATAACTCTAAAAATATTCGAAAACCAAGTGATGCATGTATGAGTAATTCTTTATTTACTATTTAAATAACTGTTTATCAGTTTTTTGAAATGATTTAATTTTTCAAAAGTAATTGTTTCTTGATGATTTGTTGAGGTGTTTCGCGTGTAATGCAGAAAACGATTGCGCAATTATCGGGTTGTTGAAAACTTCTTTTTGAGTCAATCGCAGATGCGCTGCAAGGTTTGAATTATATTGTACTATCTTCTCCATTTTTTGTTTTTATCACGACAAGAAAAAGGTATATTTGTGCTATGGATAATGTGGACGGAAAAGATAAGAAAGTTGCTGCCTCTCGCGTGCAGCGCGTTAAATCGGTGGGAATGGATATTGGTCGTATTCCACCTCAGGCACTGGACCTTGAGGAGGCTGTGCTCGGTGCAATGATGCTGGATAATAATTCAGTCAATGATGCGATTGATATTTTGCGTACTGCAGATGCTTTTTACGATCCGAAGCACAAGGTTATTTTTACGGCTATTCGCGATCTGTTTGGAAATTCTGAACCGATAGATTTGTTAACGGTTACCGATAAGCTTCGTAAAAACGGAGAATTAGAAATTGCTGGCGGTGCATATTATTTGTCATTATTAACGAATAAGGTGGCCTCCGCAGCAAATATTGAATATCATTCCAGAATTATCATAGAAAAGTTTATTCAGCGTGAAATTATTCGCATGAGTAATGAGGTATTACGGGAAGCCTATGACGAAACCAAGGATGTTTTTAATGTATTGTCCAAGGCGGAAGAAGAACTTTTTGCGATTGCTCAGAGCAATATGAAGAAAAGTTATGATACCATGCAAACTGCTATGCAAGGTGCAATGACTGAAATCGAAAATGCCCGAAAGAACTCTGATGGTATCTCTGGAGTTCCAACTGGATTTAGGGACTTAGACCGAATTACTTCAGGTTGGCAGCGTTCGGATATGATTGTAATTGCTGCGCGACCAGCGATGGGTAAAACGGCATTTGTTTTGTCGATGGCTCGAAATACTGCAGTTGATTATAATATGGGGGTAGCCATTTTCTCTCTGGAAATGTCGAGTGTTCAACTTGTAAAACGATTAATATCCTCTGAGGCGAGAATCGATGCAGAAAAATTGCGTAAGGGAAACATTGAAGATCACGAATTTCAACAAATACATACCCGAATACGTAAATTAGCAGAAGCACCCATATATATAGATGATACACCTGGTATTTCAATTTTTGAATTGCGTGCGAAGTGTCGTCGTATGAAACAAAAGCACGATATTCAAGTAGTCATCATTGATTACCTTCAATTGATGAGTGGAGGTGGAGGCAAGAATAGTGGAAATCGTGAGCAAGAAATCTCTCAAATATCACGTTCCATCAAAGAAATTGCAAAAGAATTGAACGTTCCAGTAATTGCCTTGTCTCAGTTGAGTCGTTCAGTGGAACAGCGGGGTGGAAGCAAAATCCCTGTATTATCGGATTTGCGTGAATCGGGTGCAATCGAGCAAGATGCGGACATCGTTTCATTTATTTATCGTCCTGAATACTACGGTTTATTAGATGATGAAAATGGTCCTACGAGAGGTATGGGAGATATTATTATCGCAAAACATAGAAATGGTTCGTTGGATACGGTCCGTTTACGCTTCATCGGACAGTATGCGCGTTTTGATAATGTTGATGCATTTGCGGGAGATGATGTTGCGGACTATGTTCCAACTCCATTAGCACCAAATCGGGAGTTTGAAGCGACTGGTGCAAATATGATTACGCGTTCGAGTAAAATGGACGATTTGGAAGATGATGATTTTGACTTCACCCAAGATGGCGATGTGAATCCTTTTTAAGCAGGTATGCTAAAAATACTATATGTGTATGAAATTTTTTTGTGTACTAATAGCGCTTATTTTTCAGGCTCAAGTTTTTGCGTCTAGTATCCTTATTCCAATGGATAAAACGCAAAGCAATCATTTGAAAGCTTATGGAATAGCCTACTTCGTATTAGAAAATGAAGTGACCATTGAGTGGTTACTGAATTATCGCGGAGGTTCTTTTTTATTGCCTCATCTCAATCGTATTGAAGATGAATTGATTATTCGCGGTGTGAGTTACGAAGTATTAGCGGATGGTCAAGTGGACGCGATCAAACGAGGTATAGCTTCTCCAGAGGCTAACCAAGAAGTAGTTCAGTTAGAAGTAGCTCCTAAGATTGCAGTATATACTCCCCCCGGACTTATGCCTTGGGATGATGCTGTGACGCTGGTGATGCAATATGCTGAGATTCCTTATGATCAAATTTACGATAGCTTAGTCCTTTCTGGTAAACTGGTAGAATACGATTGGTTGCATTTGCATCATGAAGATTTTACGGGCCAGTATGGAAAGTTTTATGCTGCATATCGAAATGCTCCGTGGTATCGCAAACAGGTCGCGGAACTGGAGCAAAGTGCGAAGAATTTAGGTTTCGAAAAAGTTTCTGAAATGAAACTAGCTGTTGCACAAACAATCAAGAATTATGTCTTCGCAGGAGGGTATTTATTTACGATGTGCAGCGGTACGGATAGCTTTGATATTGCTCTTTCTGCGCACAAAACAGATATATGTGAACATATGTTTGATGGCGACGGTATGGATCCGAGCTACGAAAGCAAGTTGGATTTTGACAACACGTTTGCGTTTGAAGATTTTAAAATCAAGGAAAGTCCAATGGAGTATGAGTACTCCACGATTGATGGAACGGATCGCCATCGCGCCACAACTGAGAAGGAGGATATTTTTACTGTATTTGAATTTTCTGCAAAATGGGATGTTGTACCTACGATGTTGACGCAATCACATACCTCTATTATTAAAAACTTCTATGGGCAAACGACCGATTTCGTTTCTGATTACATTAAGTCTAGCGCGGTTGTCTTGGGAGAATCGAAAGTGCTTGGTACAGCAAAATATGTACATGGTGAATTTGGTCAAGGTACTTGGACCTTTTATGGTGGTCATGACCCGGAGGATTATCAGCACCGTGTTGGTGACCCACCTACTGATTTGAATTTACATCCAAACTCACCGGGGTACCGATTAATTCTCAATAACGTTCTTTTTCCTGCCGCAAAGAAAAAGAAACGAAAAACCTAATTCATGTTTTATTTTTTGTTTAAACGAGCCTACTGGGAGATTTTGTTACTGATGATTGCCGTAGGTTTTTACCTGTTTTTCATTGACCGAATTGCTGAACAGGTAATTTCAGCGTTAATTGGGTATTCTTTTTATTATCAAGAAATTCCCTTTTTGAAGTTGGTGTACCTTGTGCTCTTGGTTGTTACCTTAGGATTATTTATTTCTGTGGATAAAAATGAGCGGTTATCCGAACAACAAAAAGTAAAAGGTATGTCCAGTTATTTGTTGCTTCTCCTTTTGGGTTCAATCGTAGGTAGTTCCCTTCATATTTTTCAAGCGAAAGAAGAAATGATAACTGCAGGTAGCATTGCACGACTGGAGGAGGGATATTTATATTTTATCCATGACTATTTTTTGCTGTTCGCTTTTTCAGTAGGAGGATTACTTTACCTCCGGAAACTGATCCATTTTGGGGAGAACTAAATGCCTCGAATTCATTAATAAAAAATGGCTACTCGATTCGAACAGCCATTATTCCACGATCATACAGGTATTATTTTACTTTTTCAGAAACAACTTCTTTTCCAAATTTTTCATAATTCACTAACCACGCTGCAGCGTTTTTTACATAGCGACCAGTTCCTGCGCTATCCCAATTAACATACAAACGCGTGAAGCCACCATCTAGAATTAAGCGTTTGCCATTTTTCTCATATGCTGCAGTCACAAGGTTGTTTGCTGAACCATAAATTAGCGGTGTCAAATCTTGACTGTAATCTAATGTTGCTATTGTAATTCCTTCGTAGATATTCTGAATCCCCGTGGATATTAAATGATTCGGTATCAAGCCTACTTTGTTGTTTTCGGTTTGAAGATTTACTACTTTAGCTCCCATTGTATTTCCTTTCATTTCTAAGCCGATTAATTCCTTCGCGACAATGTTGGCATCTGCGTAATACGGTTGATTATCTCCCCAAATGTATACTCCTTTTCCGCCATCAAAAAAATCTTTAATCGCTTTAACGTGTTGCGCACTTAGTTTTGAATAGCTATCCGAAATAATCCACAATTGACAAGCCTTGTCAAGTCCTTCCTTGAACTCTTTAATGTCCGGTGCGTTATTGATCCATCGGTAAACGGAAAATCCTTTTTCTTTTAACGCATTCTTTGGCAATTCAAAATCAAAACCTTCTCCAGTGTAAAGGTGAAGTACTGCCACAGTTTGCCCTTCAAAAGCTCCGTCAACTGCCAAATCATATTGGTTTCCTTGTGGATTTCCATAAGAGTCTGCTGTTACCGGTTTATCAACAGTTCTTGTTACTTTTTTTTGCAGAACAGCATCGTAGTACACTTCTTCTACGGGTTCTGTAATTACATTTTGAGCTGCACATTTGTTGTATTGACCAAATGAAAAATAAGGAACCATTATTGCTCCTAAGACCACTAATTTAAAATACTTTTTACTTGTTTTCATATTGCTAAGTTTAATAATTTGAGGGATTGTACAGCGACATTTCGAATTGGTTCATTTTAAAGTATTTTTTCTTTACACCAAAATGATTTATCAAACGTTCGTACTTTAGCGTAAATGTTTGATAAAGGGAAATATGGACTTTCGGTGCTACTGTTTTTTTTGGTAGCATTTTTTTCCAATGCCCAAGAATCGAATCTGAGAGTAATACGTATTGCTGCGTCTGAGGATACCGTGATCTTGGACTCTTTGACCATCTTTGATGGAAGTCTTTTTGTGTATTGTGGAACAAATCGTTTGTCTCCTGGAGATTACTATTTTGATGGACTTCGTCGACAATTTGCACTCAAGACGAGATGCAGTGATAGTTTGGAGTTAGTTTATCGCGTGTTTGGCATCGATTTCACAAAACCCTACCAAAATAAAGATACCTCTTTGATTTACCGGAGGCAGGGAGTATTAGAAGAGTATTTATATACCTCAGAAATTCCAAAGGATGACTTTTTTGGAGGTTCAAGCATTCAAAAGGCAGGAAGTATCTCACGCGGTATCTCGTTTGGCAATAGTCAAGATTTATCAATTAATTCTTCGTTGAATCTTCAGTTGTCTGGTGACGTTTCTCCTAATATGAAGATGCTTGCCACTGTAACAGATGATAATATTCCAATTCAGCCGGATGGAAACACCAACCGTTTGCAAGAGTTTGACCAAGTATTTATTCAATTATATGGAGAGCGTTATAAAATTATTGCGGGAGATTTTTGGTTGCGAAGACCAAGGAGTCACTTCATGAATTATAACAAGCGTGCGCAAGGATTATACGGTCAATATTCTTGGGAGAATGAGAACAAGGCAAAATGGACTATGCAGGGTGCCGGAGCCTTATCTAAGGGTAAATTTGCGCGAAATGTAATTCAAGGGGTTGAAAGTAATCAAGGACCATATCGCCTCACAGGGAATGAGAATGAACCCTTTATTATTGTTCTGGGAGGGTCAGAAGTAGTTTACTTAGATGGAAAAGTTATGGAGCGTGGACAAGAGTTTGATTATATAATTAATTACAATACGGCGGAAATTACGTTTACAACACGCAATCCGATTACAAAGGATGTTCGGATTGTGGTAGAGTTTCAGTATACAGACCAAAATTATGCGCGTTCATTGTTTCAAGCGAGTACTGCGTATGAAAGCAAAAAAGTTGACTTCTGGCTGAATTTATACTCGGAACAAGATGCTAAAAATCAAACCCTCCAACAAGATTTATCCTTGCAAGAACGCCAATTTCTCTCTGGAATTGGAGATAGTATACAGTTGGCAAGAACTGTTGCAATTGACAGCATTGGTTTTACCGATAGCCAAGTCACCTATAAGTTAGTGGATTCATTAGGTATTGATTCGGTGCTTGTCTACAGTGTTTCTCCCGATTCAGCTTTTTACAGGGCCGTCTTTACGAATGTAGGAATGGGAAATGGGGATTACATTTTTGACCGCTTCACTGCCGTTGGAAGGGTCTATAAATGGGTGGCGCCTATCGCAGGTGTTTCTCAAGGAGACTTTGAGCCCGCACGACTCATTGTTACACCAAAGCAAAATAGCATGGTTACGGCGGGTATAGCTTATCGCATCAATCGAAAGTTTACAATTACGAGTGAATTTAGCACTAGCCACAATGATATTAATACCTTTTCTCAAATCAACAACGAGGATAATAATGCCTTTGGAAATAATACCAAACTAGTTGGTACGTTTAACCTCGGCCGCGACACTGTTCCGGCTTGGCAGTTCATTACCAATAATGAATTTGAATACCGAACCCGAAATTTTAACCCAATTGAACGGTATCGCTCCGTGGAATTTGATCGTGACTGGAACGTTCGGGGTAGAAATTACGTCGGAGATGAATTATTAGTGAATCTTGGAGGAACCTTAAGAAACAAACAATTTGGTTCCTTTGGTTTGGAGGCCCAGAATTTTACATTGGGACGCGATTATCAAGGGAATCGTGCAAGTTTTACAGGAGATTGGAATAAAAATGGATTTCGTGCTAAATGGGAAGGTAGTTACTTAAGATCAAGTGCTGAAAACCAAAATAATTACACCCGTCATGTAGCCGATATTTCGAAAGAATTTAAATTCTTTAAAATCGGATTTAAAGATGATCACGAATTAAACTCCTTTCTAGTAGGCGATTCAGCGCTGACAACCAATTCCTATCAGTGGTATGACTGGCAGCTTTACCTGCGACAATTGGATACTGTTGAGAATGGCTTTAATATTTTCTATCGAGAACGCTATGATCGCATCAGTAATACGGAGGGTTTAGCACCAGCAGCAACGGCAAGGAGCGTAGGTGCTTCGTATGATTGGTTAACAAGTAGCCATTCGAAATTAAACGCACTGGTGAGCTATCGTAGTTTGCGCATAGAAGATGAAACACTTATTACTCAACCTCCTGAAAACACCTTATTAGGGAGAGTCGACTATAACCTTAAACTATTTAAAGGTGCCTTGACCGCAAATACCTTTTATGAAGCAGGATCTGGGTTGGAATTGCGCAAGGAATTTTTGTATATCGAGGTGAACACAGGGCAAGGCGTCTATACATGGATTGATTATAATGGCGACGGAATAAAAGACTTGAACGAATTTGAAATTGCCCAATACGCGGATCAAGCGAATTATATTCGAGTATTTACTCCGACCAATGAGTATGTACGTACTTACTCCAATGAGTTCAATCAAAGTGTTTTTTGGAGGCCCGAACGCATTTGGTCAAATGAAAAAGGAGCAAAGAAATTTTTAGCTCGGTTTTCTAATCAAGCGCGCTTTCGTATTAGTCGCAAGACAGCGGATCAAACATTGGATTCCTACAATCCTTTTTTGCGCGATATTGCGGATACAAGTCTAATTAGTTTTTCCTCTACTGTCCGAAATACATTATTTTTCAATCGAACAAACGCCATATTTGGTGCGGACTATACCTATTCTGAAGTGGGCTCTAAAATTCTACTTGCAAATGGGTTTGACGGACGACTTAATAACTTTCATCAAATTAATATGCGCTGGAACATTAAAAAGAAATTTACATTGACCAATGCAGGAGAATTCGGTGTACGTGCATCTTCAGCGGATTATACAACGGGAAGAGACTACAGTATTACCTATTATAAAATACAACCTTCATTTATTTTTCAACCGAATACGAAGTTCAGGGTTTCGTTGGATTTGAGATGGGAAGACAAAGAAAACGCGCAAGAGTTTGGTGGTGAAACAGCTGAAATTCGAGATATCGGGGTACAGTTTAAATTCAACCAAGCGCAACAGGGAAGTTTACAAGGAGGGATTAACGCTGTGAATATAGCGTACAATGGTGTTCAGAATAATGCGTTGTCATTTGAAATGTTAGAATCCCTACGGCCTGGTGTGAATTACACCTGGACGCTCAGTTATCAGCGGAGTATTTCTAAAAACTTGCAAGTGAGTATTCAGTATAATGGTCGGAAATCAGAAGGCAACAGCGCAATTCATGCTGGAGGGGTAGAAGTAAGGGCGTTTTTCTAAAAATCAAAGCAAAAAAAAGGACGAATGTAAATTCGTCCTTCTCTATCAATAGATGTTAATTATTTATCCGTTTCTACACGCGCTAATTCTTCCGCTTTGTACTCACCGTTATCCAATTTCTCTTTCACTATTTTGAATGTTTTAATAGTGTATTCTACATCCTCAAGTGTATGCGAAGCGGTTGGGATTAAACGTAACATGATGACATCTTTCGGTACAACTGGATAGATCACAATTGAACAGAAAATACTGTAATTCTCGCGTAAATCAAACGTCATATTGGTTGCTTCCGCTAAATTACCTTGCAAGAATACCGGAGTAACAGGAGAATTTGTATCTCCAATGTTGAATCCATTTTCCTTCAAACCTGTTTGAAGTGCTGATGCAATTTTCCAAAGGTTTTCTTTCAGCTCTGGTTTTGTACGCAACAACTCTAAGCGCTTACGAGCTCCAATCGTTAATGTCATTGGAAGTGATTTTGCGAACATTTGTGACCGCATGTTGTAACGCATGTATTCGATAATGTGTTCATCAGAACAAATAAATGCTCCGATAGACGCCATTGATTTTGCAAATGTTCCGAAAAGCACATCGATTTCATCCTGAACACCCTGTGCTTCACCAGCACCCATTCCAGTTTCTCCAATTGTACCAAAACCATGCGCATCGTCAACGAAAAGACGGAAATTGTATTTTCCGGACTTTCTGAATTCAACGATTTCTTTCAATTTACCTTGGTCACCAGCCATTCCGAAGACACCTTCAGTAATTACTAAGATACCTCCATTTTGTTCGTCAGCAATTTTAGTAGCACGTTCCATTTGCTTGTCGAAGCTTTCCATGTCGTTATGCTTGAAGACATAACGCTTTCCAGCGTGCAAGCGCATTCCATCCATGATACACGCATGCGACTCACTGTCATAAACGATTACATCGTGACGGTCTACCAAACAATCAATTGCCGATAGGCACCCTTGATATCCAAAATTTAAAAGGATCGCATCTTCTTTCTGCATGAATTCAGCGATTTCACTTTCAAATGCTTCGTGTTCACTGGTCTGTCCAGTCATCATTCGTGCTCCCATTGGATAAGCCATTCCGTATTGCGCTGCAGCATCTGCATCTGCCTTACGAACTTCTGGATGATTCGCTAAACCTAAATAGTTGTTTACCGACCACACCAAACACTCTTTTCCACGGAACATCATTTTGTTATTGATCTCTCCCTCCAACTTTGGGAAGGTAAAGTAACCATGAACTCCTTTAGCAAACTGTCCTATTGGACCTCTGTTGTTCTTAATTTTTTCAAATATGTCTTCAGCCATATGTTTTGGTTTACGACATCCTTTTCAAGATGCCGATCGTTTTACACATACAAAGATAAGGGATTTTCGATAAATGCAATTGTTCATACATTTAATTGTTCAACGTTTTGTGTTTATAACGTTGTTTTGATTGTGTTTTTGTATTACACGAACTTAAACCATTAGGTTGAACTCAATACGACGGGTTTAAAAGTAGCAGGTGAAAATAGCCCTTCTCTACAAAATATTCACCTCTCGCTCAAGCTCTACCCCGAACTTTGCATAAATATCCTTCAGAATCGCTGTGGATAAGTCATAAATCTGTTGGCCTTTTGCATCACTATAATTTACGAGGACCAATGCTTGTTTCGCATGAACGCCATGGTTGCCGATGCGTTTTCCTTTCCATCCTGCCGTGTCAATAAGCCATCCTGCGGGAAGTTTTATATGATTGTCGTCAACCGGGTAAGAAGGGATGTTCGGATAGTTTTTTTTGATTTTTTGGAGAATAGATTTTTCAACTACAGGGTTCTTAAAAAAACTTCCTGCATTCCCAATTGCTTTTGGATCGGGGAGTTTAGATTGACGAATCGCAATCACCGCATTACTGATGTCTCGAATATTGGGAGTGATGATGTTGTGAGAACTCAATTCAGCTTCGATGTCGCCGTACGTGGTTTTGAGGGTGTGATGGATTTTTGTGAGTTTGTAAGTGACGTTTAAAATTACAAACTGCCCTTTTAAAGCCCGCTTGAAAATGCTTTCCCGATAACCAAAAGCACATGCTTCATGCGAGAATGTTTTGATTTCTCCCGAAGGAATATGATACGCTTCCAATTCGTGAAATACATCTTTAATTTCAACGCCATAAGCACCAATATTCTGCATAGGACTAGCACCAATGCTTCCAGGGATTAGACTTAAATTCTCTATGCCCCCCCAATTATTTTCGATGCAATACAGTACAAATTGATGCCAATTTTCTCCCGCTCCCGCTTTTAAGTACACGTGTGTTTCATCTTCCTGAATCACCTCTTTACATATGATTTCATTACGCAAAATCAAACCGTTGAAATCTTGCGTAAACAAAATATTGCTCCCGCCACCGAGTATAAATAGCTCTTTTTTGCGATTAGAACTCACCAATTGATGCAATTGCGCTACGGTGCTGAAAGAAGCAAATTCCTCAGCGAATACCTGAATTCCAAATGTGTTATATGGCGTTAAATCAACGTGCGAAGCAATCATGACGGCTTTTTTGGCAAATATAGTAAAAAAGTTAGGTGCGCTGCGTGCGCTGGGAGCTTGCAATTTGCAGGTTTTGCGCTGTCGCGCTTTTGGGATTATTGACTTGCAACCTGCAACGGACGAAGTCCTTGTAACCTGCAACCTGTTAACCTTTTTTGTCTAAATTTGCGTTATGCTAAAGAAATATGACTTAGAATTGATCAATTCCATGAGCCGAAATACGCTGATGGAGGTCTTGGATATAAAATGTGTGGAGGTGGGTGATGATTACGTTATTGCCACGATGCCAGTGAATTCAAAGACATATCAGCCGATGGGTCTGTTGCACGGAGGAGCCAGTGCTGCGTTGATTGAGAGTATCGGCTCTATGGGGTCGTCGCTGGCTTTAGATTTGGAAAAGGAAGTACCTGTAGGTGTGGAAATCAATGCGAATCACGTCGGTGGTATGCGTGAAGGGATTGTCCGTGCTGTTGGTAAATTAGTTCATAGAGGAAAGCGCACGCATGTGTGGCAGGTGGATTTAACAGACGACGTATCGGGTAAGCTGGTCTGCACGGGTCGTTTGACAGTAATGGTTGTCCCAAGATCATAATTCAATGAACGAAGTACTCATTTGTCAACTTCCTGATTCTAATAATCTTTTAGGTGCTCATGGTAGATGGATAAAATGTTCGTTGAATGAACTTCCAGAAAACTGTTTTTTCCTTACGCATTTTGACCAATCGTCAGCATATTTCTTTGATGAGGTTGGTCCGATTGACATGGAAGAATGTGAAAGGTTACTTCATTTTAATGATGGGTCATCATCAATGCTGTCGAAAGAAGAATACCTAAAGGTGTTTCACGATTTTCAGGATGATTTCGAAGCAAAGGGTGTTCAAAAAGCCATTTTATCGCGCATTAAGTCAGTTGCACGAGGCGAAAAATCTTTAGTTCGCGTATTTGAAGACCTTCTTGATGCTTATGGAGAACGCGCTTTTGTCTATTTTGTGAGTTCTCCACAATTTGGAACATGGATGGGCGCCACACCAGAGGTATTGCTTAGTGGAAAGGAGGAACGACTCAATTCAATGTCGCTTGCAGGTACGAAACGATTGGCAGATGAAGTATGGACGGAAAAGGAAATCGAGGAACAGCAATTGGTTACGGATTTTGTAAGAGCACAAATCTTGGAATCAATTCCTAATACATTCAGGGAATTCCCAGTTGAAACGATATTTACGGGAGCGGTTTATCATTTGCGCACACGTTTCGAGTTTTCCTTAGCTCAGAAACATTGGATGGAGTTACTGCTCCGTCTTCATCCTACTCCAGCTGTTTGCGGATTACCTCGGGAAAATGCCTTGAAGTTAATTGCGCAACACGAGCCTCACTCGCGCAATTTATATACGGGGTTAATAGGAAAGCGCAGTAGCAATGGGTTATCCATTTATGTGAATTTGAGGTGTATGGAAGTAACAAAAGAAACCTACATTATATATGTTGGAGGCGGAATAACACCGCGTTCACTTTCAGAGAATGAATGGCTCGAAACGGAGAATAAAGCGAAAACCTTAGAACGCATTATTAGCGAATAGCAGCTTATTCAAATCAGTTGTTACTTGAAATTTAGAATTGTTCTACATGGGTTTTCATAATGTATTCTTTATTTTTGCGATGAATTAAATCGATAAAAATGAAAATTTTATTCCCTATTGCCGTTGTTGCATTATTGGCTTCAACTTCGTGTACAACAACTGAGACGAATATGACTGTTGAAGAAACTATTGTAAATTCGCTAGAAGGTTTTGCTGTTTTTGGTGACACTATTAGTCCTGATGGCGCTATTTCTGCAGCCGATATGTTATCGAAGTACGAAGCCATGGAAGAAGGGGATACGTTGGAGGTAAAGTTTTTATCGGTGATTGAAAATGTTTGTCAAGCGAAGGGATGTTGGATGAATTTGGAACTCTCTGATGAAGAGTCTGCATACATTCGCTTCAAGGATTATGGATTCTTTATGCCGTTGAATTCGTCAGGTTCAGAAGCTGTAGCGGAAGGAAAGGCATTTGTTTCTGTCCGCTCAGTAGAGGCTTTACAACATGATGCAGAGGATGAAGGACTTTCTGCTGAGGAAATCGCAGCGATTACAGAGCCAGAAGTAACCTACAGTTTCACCGCACGTGGTGTGTTGATCAAAGAGTAAGCAGATGAAGTATTGGTGATTACTTGGATGTGCGCTGCTTTTCGTATCTTGCAATGAGTCATCTACCGAAGAATTAAAGGTAGAGGAAGTCGCAATGGAAGATAAAAAAGACTTTGAGATGTATGAGGTGTCAGAAATGTCGGCCATCATGCAGCACATGTTTCAGTTGAATGAGCAGCTCAAAGAACGTATAGAAAGTGGGGAAGAGTTGGGTTCATTTTCAGAGAGCTTTGAACGAATGTTGATTGCGAAAATGACCAACGACAAACCTATGGATGATTTCTTCAAAACGCATGCAGAAACATTCTTAGCGAATCAGCGCTCAATTTATGAAAATCCAGCCCAAGCAAAAGAGCTGTACAATGAGGCAATTAATTCATGTATTACCTGTCATGAAGTAAAGTGCACAGGGCCAATCACGAAGATCGAGAAGTTGTTCATTAAATAGATGATAGGACAATCTGATTGATTGAGCCATACTCCTTAATGTCCTAGCGTTATCAAAAAGAAACTTTTGATACATTCATGTCAACGAGTACACGATGTCCGGGTAGTTGTGCTTTCTCCGTAAATTGCCAATGAATAATTTGTGTGTTAACTTCTAATCCTCTTGGCTTTCTGGAATAGGCTGCAATCCAAAACTTGTGGTGAGGAAACTTGACCCCAAATTTAGTTTTGTAGAAATGATAGGAAGTATAAATTATGGGGCGCATACCTGTTTTTTCTTCTACATACTCTAGCCAGCGCGTCATTTTATGAATTAAGTCTTCATCTGAATATCCTTCTGTTTCCACGTCGAGTACAGGAGGAAGATCCCCGCCTTTTGGAGTGTAGTATGTCAAGAAATGTTCAGCCTGAGGAATCGGTAATTTTTTTGGTTGGAAGAAATGGTAAGCACCGTGTTTAATGGATAGCTTCAAACATGCGGCTCTATTTCGTTCCCATTGCGTATCAACATGCGTCATACCTTCCGTCACTTTCAAGTAAACAAAATCAGGTGATTTAGAAGCAAATGAAGTGTCAACAAGGTGTTCCCAATTGATTTTTCCTTGGTGATGTGATACGTCGATTCCCACAGAAGAAAATCCCTCGGGAATAGTGACGCCGTAATCTTTATGAACTGGGTGATTAAGTGAGTTGTTGCAGTAGAAGTAGGCAGCGGCTGAAAAAAGTAAGAGTAGTAGAATAGTAGCGCGTATTTTACTCCCAATCGACCTTTTCTTTTTTCTTCTTACCATGCCCATTTGTCGGCCAACAAAAAAGGGCCGTTTGATTAAACGACCCTTTTAATATATTGTTTCTAAAAATTCTAGTTTTCAGAAAAGTATCTTCTTTCTTTGATACGTGCAGATTTACCTGTTCTCTCACGGAAGTAGAAAATACGCGCACGACGAACACGACCATGCTTCAATACTTTCACGTCATCCAAAAATGGAGAAGAGATTGGGAAAATACGCTCAACACCTACGTTACCAGACATTTTTCGTACAGTAAATGTTTCGGTCGCACCAGTGCCTCTTCGTTGAAGAACCACTCCAGTATATTGCTGGATACGCTCTTTTTCACCTTCTTTAATTTTATAAGATACAGCAACTGTGTCACCAGCTTTAAATGCCGGGAAATTGCGTGTTTCTACTAATTCGTTTTCAATTTCTTTTAATCTATCCATGACTCAATCTTTATATCTTCTCCATAAATTGGGGGTGCAATATTACATAAAAAAGATGAAACAATACAATTATTCACAAAGTTTTCTTTAAAAAAATGCGACTCAATTATTTTGCGTTCGTAACTGTCTCCGCTTCGTATCCGAATAGTTCCAATTTCTTAATGGAATTGGCCACTTGGATAGGAACATCCTCCTCCCACATAGATGCTTGTGCTTTGATTTTAGATAATACGTCATCCGAAAGAATATGCAATAGTTTAGGGTCAAATTCTTTGAGCCCTTGAATTTTGTTATTGTCTTTCATGAACTGCAACAAGCCATTGAGGTGTTTAGGAATCCGAACGTTTTCAAATTCATACAAATCCCCTGTTTCCACGTCACGTGCTGGGTATACAAACAGCTTCACATTGTGGCCAAACCCTTTACCAAAGGCCTCTAATAGTCCTCCTGGAAGATTAGTATAGTATTTTTCATCAAACAATGTATGTAGGTTGTAAATCCCCAGAATTACCCCCATCTTGTTCCCTTTCGCTATTTCGCTGAGGTATTGAACAACTTTGTAATATTTCAAGTAATTGGAAATCATCACAGTGTATCCTAATGACCCGAGTAACTCGGCCCTGTCAATGAAATCTTTGTCAGAAATCATTCCATCCGCAGTAAGGTCTTTCAGTGTAAGTTCAAAAATTTCGGATACATTTTCTTTTTCAACTCCTTCTTCTGCGAGGTAACAATTTCGTGCTGCAGTAATCATGTCGATGTGAACCTTTGTAACAGGACGAAATCTTCCGCGCATGAGCAAAATGTTTTTCTTGTACAGAGCCGTTGCCGGTTGTAAAACGTTTCCATCCTGATCAAACATAGTTGCTTCGGTTAATCCACGTTTTACAAGGTTTAAGGCTAAAATACGGTTATCGACATGCATAAAGTCTGGTCCATCAAAGCGCAACATATCAATTTCCATACGATCCCTTGGTAGTCGATGTACTAAACTATTCAAGAAATAGTCAAGATTACCATTCGTATGAAAATAGGCCGCATGAATTAAATTCACACCAAGAACTCCTAAAGCATCTTGTTGTGCTCTATTGCTCTGGTCGTGCATCTTTACGTGTAAGACGATTTTGTTAGGGGGTGTATTCGGGTTTAATTGAAACTGAATTCCAACCCACCCCTGTCCTTGATTAGTTTTATGGTAATTAAGGGATTCAACGGTATTACAAAAAGCAAAGAACTTTGTGTTTTCATGTCGGTCTTCTAAGTTGTTGAACATTGAATTGTACTCGGTATCTAACATCGTATCTAATCGCTCTTCACAGACATATCTGCTTGCCTTTCCATAAATGGAATCAGAAACTTTCATATCGTATGCAGAGTGTGAAAAGGCAATAGTCCCTGAACTTCCGCCTGCTTTAAAAAAGTTGGCAGCTACTTCCTGACCAGCCCCAATCTCTGCGAAGGAACCATAAATGTCTGAGGTCAAGTTAATTTGTAAGGCTTTTTCTTCTGTTGTGAGCCTGCGCTGATCTATCATAATTCTCTACTCAAAAATTTCAACCAAAGTAACAAAAATAGATGATATAAGGTTGGGTTTTAACATCAATAAAAGGAAACTTTTTTCTTTGGCTAGGTCAATACTAGAGGGCTTTCAATGCATGCATAATAGTTTATGGTGCGCGAAAATCTGGATTGTTGATGAATTCGTAGTCCGTGAAGGTTTTGAGAAACGTTTTTAAGAGTTCACGTTCTTGAGGATCAAGTTGAACTCCTCCTTGACTTGCGAATTCAATCATAGGATCAATGGTGCTACTTTGAGTAATGCCAAATGAATAATGCAAAATTACCTCATCTAATGTTTCAAAACGTCCATCGTGCATGTAGGGAGCTGTCAACTCAATGTTTCTCAAGGTGGGAACTTTAAATTTGCCTAAATCGTTCATGTTGCCTGTAACTAGATAACGTCCTTCGTCATCGAAAGTAGCATCAAGTCCGTTGTTCGAAAATAGGTTCACCTGCATTAATGGCCCATCGTGGCAATGTAAACAATCGCCTCCGGTTAAGCTAAAAAACATATCCATGCCGGCCCATTCCTCAACGGTTATTGAATTCATTATTACTTGTTCATCAGCGGTTAAGGGCAGGCTGTTCTGCACTTTGTACATGATATCATATTTGGATTTACCTGATATCATCGTTCTTAAAAATTGGGCAATTGCCTTGGATGTTTTTTCCTTTGTTATTCCTTCTTCTCCAAACGCAGTATAAAACATGTCTGGATATAAGGGGTCTGCTGATAAACGGCTCACCGCCTCGGGCCATTCTAGGTGCATTTCAACAGGATTGGGCACAGGTTCTAAGATTTGTTCTTCCAAGGTTCCTGCTCTTCCATCCCAAAAGAAGTGTGTTTGCCATCCTAGATTTACCAATGCCATGGACTGCCGCGTTCCTGTTGCTCCATTCACACCAATCGAAAATTGATTAGGATCTGAAAACCCTTGGTCAGCCTGGTGACAAGTGGCACAGCTGACAGTATTGTCGAGGCTAAGTTGTTTGTCATAAAATAGCTTTCTTCCGAGTGCAACGCCTTGCACTGTCATAGGGTTGTCCACCGGAATGGGCATTTCAGGAAAATGGGACGGAATATCGAGCTCATAAGGGGTCATTGTTTCTCGCAAGAAAAGCTTGTCTTTACTACACGCAAAGAGAATTGTTGAAAAGAGGCTCCAAACAATTATTTTAGTCCACATATTTATTGTCCCGTTAATCCCTCTAAGAAATTTTCGATAATTTTCGTGCTCAATGGCTCTTGACCAGGCATGGTGTGAGATGTGCGCTCTAACTTAATATCCACGTCATGATTTGTTCCGTTAAAGATCTTGGACATATCAAGTGACAAGGTGGCTGAATGCAACGAGTCATTCAATCTGGTCAATGTAAGGTCTGTAAATGAGAAATTGCGCAGAAGAGGATCCTTTCCCACATGATAAAGAAAGTTCATGTCAAAAACTCCATTTTGAGCTGCAGTCGTATCTGCTTTTCCCTCTACCATCAAGAAAATATAACCGGGATTCCATCCCCAATGCATGTCGCCAGCATTCTGAATGTTCAATGGGTTGGTTAATGCAAGTCCTGCGGGATCTAAATGATTTTCATCCGGGCCAACACCAACGTTTCCTGTTAGGGCACTGAACTTTGTGAAATCTCCAGGTCCCTCCCAAATTAATGTTGGGTTGTTTTCAAATTTATATACCGCGGCATCTGAAAGGATTTCAGATCCATTCTTTAGGTTAGTTAAGATGAAATTCAATTTAGTAAATTGAACACTGTAGCCTTCTTGGGTTTGATGGATGGTATTTAAGTCAAATAGGGCACCGTCATAGTGCGTGGTTAACTCCAAACGAACTTTGTCAATAGGAGCTTGTGGTTCTTGCAACTGATCGTCTTTACATCCCGTTAAAGCGATCGTACATATTGTAATTAAAAAGTGTAATTGCTTCATACGTTGAATATAACGATTGTTTGAGCCAATTAGTTGTAACAAATGTCACATTTTGTTACGCAGCTTTCAATTTAGCCATTTTAGAACGTGCAAATTGACTTTCTGCGTAGGCGCGAGTTACTCTAAATTCTTTAACTTCTTCACTTGAAGGTAGTTCAAACATAGCTTCGGTAAGGATAGCTTCGCAAATGGAGCGTAATCCTCGAGCACCTAATTTGAAGTCAATTGCTTTGTTAACTACAAAGTCAAGTGCTTCACCTTCAAACTTCAATTCAATACCGTCTAATTCGAATAACTTAATATATTGTTTGATGAGGGCATTTTTAGGTTCGGTCAATATGCGACGAAGGCTTTTCGCATCCAAAGGCTCAAGATATGATAATACAGGGAAACGTCCGATTAGCTCTGGAATCAAACCAAATGTTTTCAAGTCTGTCGGATTTATGAACTTTAGAAGGCTCTCTCCATCAACGCGCTCTTCTACTGAGCTTGAGAAACCGATTGTTTGACGATTTACGCGACCTGCAATAATTTTTTCAATACCATCGAAAGCTCCACCACAAATGAAGAGAATGTTTTTCGTCTCAATTTGTATCATTTTTTGCTCTGGGTGCTTTCTTCCCCCTTGTGGTGGAACGTTCACTACGCTCCCTTCTAATAATTTCAATAGGGCTTGCTGAACTCCTTCGCCAGATACATCTCTCGTGATCGAAGGGTTATCGCTTTTACGTGCAATTTTATCTATCTCATCTACGAAAACAATTCCACGCTCAGCTGCCTGTGCATTGTAATCTGCTGCTTGCAGAAGACGTGATAGAATGCTTTCTACATCCTCACCTACATACCCCGCTTCTGTCAATACGGTAGCATCTGCAATACAGAATGGCACATTTAACATTTTCGCAATGGTTTTGGCAAGTAATGTTTTTCCTGTACCAGTGCGTCCAACCAATACAACATTCGATTTATCGATCTCAATATCGTCTTTTCCAACTTTCTGATTCAGACGTTTGTAATGGTTGTATACGGCAACGGAAAGTGTCTTTTTTGCATCGTCTTGACCAATAACATATTCATCCAGGTGTGCTTTGATTTCACTAGGCTTTTTCAATTGAACAGGAGAGAACTCTTCCTTGGATAAAGGGTTATCACTAATTTCCTCTTTAACTATTGCTTGCGCTTGCACGATACAGCTGTCACAAATGTGTCCAGAGATTCCAGCAATTAGCATGCGGACCTGACTCCTTGGCCGTCCGCAAAATGAACATGTAGTTTCTTTTTTACTCATATAAAGTGCCAAAAAAAGGTCAACTAAGAAGATGACCTTTCTTGTTATTCGTTACAAAGATAATCTATTTTGTTTTTCTGACCAAAACTTCGTCTACCATACCATAAGCCTTAGCTTCTTCAGAGGTCATCCAGTAATCACGGTCTGAATCATTACTTACTTTGTCAAAATCCTGCTTCGAATGGTGTGAAATGATATCGTAAAGCTCTTTTTTTAACTTTAAGATTTCACGTGTTGTGATTTCGATATCTGATGCTTGACCTTGCGCTCCTCCTAGTGGTTGATGAATCATTACACGTGAGTGACGCAATGCAGTTCTTTTGCCATCTGCTCCCGCACACAATAATACAGCTCCCATCGATGCTGCCATACCTGTACAGATCGTCGCAACGTCTGGACTAATGTATTGCATCGTATCGTAAATTCCCAATCCAGCATAAACTCCTCCTCCCGGAGAATTCAGATAGATTTGGATATCCTTTTTTGGGTCAACTGATTCTAAGAATAGTAATTGAGCATTGATGATATTTGCCACTTGGTCATTGATTCCTGTTCCCAAAAAAATAATTCTATCCATCATTAAGCGCGAAAAGACATCCATTTGTGTCATATTTAGCTGGCGCTCTTCGATGATATAAGGGGTTAAAGAAGATTCAATATAGCCATTTAAATGCATGCTACTCAAGCCAACGTGCTTTGTAGCGTATTTGTGAAATTCGTTTTTGTCGAACATAATATTTTAGTTTCAATGTTAATGACGCTAAAGATATAAATTAGGTTGGTAAGTTGTGGACAAGGATAGGTTTTTTTATTAGAATTTAAGTTCCCTACTCAATGTTATCGGGTTGAGCTATTTACCTGCAGCCTTAGACAGCATAGTTCTTAAACTACCGATCTAGTTTTTACTACTTCGTATATTCCAATTGTAGTCTTCCACTCAATTTGAACAGTTCCAAATAAACATCAATTCGCTGGTATAGATTGTCATAATAATTCATGGCAGCGTTGAGGTAATTATTTTGTAGGGCCGTTAGCTCAAGACTGTTAATACTTCCCAAAGCGTAACGATCTTTCCCAATTTCAAAAGCTTGACGAGCATAGGTTGCATTGAGTTGGGATAGGTTCACGAGTTGGTTGCGCACCTCCCAAATCCCATATAAATTTAAGGCTGAATTGGTTAATTGCTGTTCAAGTTCTTGACTGTTCAAGGCGGCAATTTCTTCTTGAATCTTTGATATTTCAACGGCACGTTGGTTTTTCCAGTTGTTGAATAGGTTGTAACGAACGGAAATGTTTCCGAAGTAATTCACTTGTTGTGTCTCTGCACTCAAATTAGCGGATCCGCTGATAGAACGAAACGATCCAAAGCTCGGAGCAGCTCCTAATTGGAGTGAAATGACCGGATACAAAAACGAACGTTGGAGTTGAGTTCCCGTTTTTGAAAGCTCTTGATTGATAAGCTGATTTTTGAGGTTTTGATTATTGGCCCGCATTTCATCCAATAATTCATCTTTGCTAAAAGGATTTAAAAGCTTTGTGAGTGAATCAGTAAGTACAGGTAATCGATTGTTTTCAATTTCATCTAAACCAACATTCATAAGGAGTAACAGGTTCCGAGAAGCATTTTCATAATTAATACGTTGCTGAATTACATTAATTGAGTCTGTGAAAAGTTGATTATTCAGCTGCATCAGTGCAAGACTGTTCGTTTGTCCATACTCCTTTTTGATTTCCTCGTAAGCGACTTGCTTCTTGGATAATTGATATACCTCAGAAAGCAACTCAAGGCGCATCTCTTGGATTAACGTGTTGTAATAAGCTTTTAAAACATCGCTGGCCGTGTTTTCAATGAGGATCATTGCGTTGCCATGTGATTGATCTTCGAGTTGTTCCAAGCGTTGCTTCGACATCTTTACTGCAAGACCTGCAAAGAGGTTCCAATTTGCATTTATCGACGGGTTTATTTGTCGAGAAGCAAGAATTCCGGGTGTAAACGTAAACGGATTGTTCGTGTTATCTATGATTGAATTACCTAATGTAGCCGCCAAGTCCACTGTTGGAAACAAACCGGCTTCTGACCATTTATTATTCTTTTCTGCAATTTCAAGTTGTTTCGAAGCAATTTGCATTTGGAAATTATTTTCTAATGCAATGATGACAGCGCCTTCAGCAGTAAGCTTTTGCTGTCCGAATCCAAAAAAGGTAGTCCATACAACTACGAGCGTCAGATGTATTCTAGTCATTTCTAAAGGCTTTTTCATTGACGTGGCTTTGTGTTTTTAAGACAGATTCTACCTCTAAATGTGTAGGTTTTTTTCCTTTCCAGAACCATGTAAAGAATCGCTTTACGTCATTTCCAAATAGAATTGCCGCCGGGAAAAATCCGAGAATAAACAATGTTCCGAATAACACTCCAAAGGCTATTGAAACCGCCATTGGGATCAAGAACTGCGCTTGCATACTCTTTTCAGCAATTAAAGGAAGTAGTCCCGCAACTGTTGTTATCGTAGTTAACAGAATAGGTCTGAAACGGGAAATAGAAGCCTCATAGCTTGCGTCCCAACTGGAGTGCCCTTCAAGTATCAATTGGTTATAACGATCTAAGAATACCACAGCGTCGTTAATCAAAACTCCGAGAAGTGCAATCATTCCAAATACACTCAATACGGAAACAGGAATTCCAACAATACCGTGTCCGAGAATTGCTCCCGCCACTCCAGCAGGAATAACAAGCAGAATCAGGAAGGCCTGGAAAACAGATGTGAAATGAAGAGAAATAACGATACACATCACTACAATTACAATCATGGTCATATACATCATAGAATTTCCAGTTTTCTGGCTCCTTTCGAATTGCCCCATTTTGGCAAATTCAACATTCGGAAAAACCGCAGCGACTTTAGGGATAACTTCATCGCTGATTCGGGTGTTGAATACTGCGACTGAGTCCGGATATTTGGAGGTTGCATCCACCTTTATTTGCCGTTTTCCGTCTCTGCGTTTTAAACTTACTGGGCCGCGTCCAACAGTGAATTTCGCAATTTTATTCAGCGGAATTGCTAAGCCCGTAGGAGTCTTCATCCGCATGTCTTGAAGGTCTACGAGCGATTGTCGATCTTTTTCTGGATAACGAATCCATACTTTGACTTCATCAGTTCCGATGATTAGACGCTGGGCTTCTCTTCCAAAGAATCCGTTTCGAATCTGAGCAACGACCTCTGCTTTTCCAATGCCATAAATTTCTGCTTGCGGAAGCAATTCAACATATACTTCGCTCTTTCCGTCGGGGAAATTATCCTTTACATTTTGGATTCCTTCCATTTTCACAAGTTCATCCCTGAACAAATTTCTAGCTTTGTCTAATTCCCTCGGGTCTTCCGAGGACAATCCAAACTCCACATCAGCTCCAAATCGGTTGAATCCTCCTACGAAAAATTCTTTGGTCAGTTTTCCTTCTGGAAGTGCATTGATTCTTCTAATTACCCGATTGGTTAATGTGTCCAATGGTGTGTCAACGTTTTCTGAGTTGTAATAAACATTAAGCATCCCAGTATGATTACCAAATTGACCTAGATTCATCGTAGAACCGATGTTACTCGTAAAATACGAAATCATCTCATCTCCAGTTTCGACCTTGATTTTTTCATTTTCTTCAAGAAGAATACGTGTCGAAAGAGCAAGGAAATCACGTGTTTTCACCTTAGCATCTCCTGGGGTGTATGCCACTTCTATGTTAAAGAAATCAGGTGGAATATTCGGAAAGAATGTCGCACCTATTTTTCCTCCAGCTAAGAGCATTATTGTTGTTACCGTAAAGATCAAAGGAATGTAAAAGGCAATTCTTCGCAGTTTGAAATATTTCCCCCGGATCAAATACTTTTCAGAGAGGAAAAAGGTAACCAGGTCTTTAAACACAACATCGCGAACACCTCGAATGAAAAAATCAGCACCTTTTCGTACTTTTCCTTCCACAGGAGAGTTAGAGAAGCCATTAAATACCAAAACAGCTCCTAAAATGATGATGCTGAAAGGAAACAAAACAGCTCCAAGGTTAAAGGTAGTTGGTATAAGGCGTGTGCCGATAAAAATAACGATAATACCTGCAGCAATAAATAGAAGTCCCTTTGCAAGGTTAAGATTCAATGTTTTTTGTTCGGAAAGAATTTTCTTACTTGCCAGGTGGGAGGGAAGAATGAAAAAGGCTTCAAAAAGCGAAAATCCGAGGCAGGCCATTACAACAAAGGCCATTTCTCGCATCATTTCCAACCCTTCTACAAAGAGTAACACGGAAAAAGCAATCATTGTTGTAAGAACGGATGTAAAAACGGAAGGTAGAACCTCCATTGTTCCATCAATAGCCGCCTGAGGGGCTGTTTTTCCTTTTTCAAAGTGGGAATAAATGTTCTCTGCGATAACAATCCCGTCATCCACCAATATTCCCACTACGAGGATCATTCCGAATAATGAAATCATATTTACTGTCATACCGTACCAGTAGCCTAAAATAAACATCCCTAAAAATGAAAAGGGGATACCAAAGGCTACCCACGCTGAAAGTTTCATGTTTAGGAATAGACCAAGCGCGAGGAGCACGAGTACTAAACCGAAAATACCATTCTCGCTTAAAAGGTCGATACGGTCAGAAAGCATCGTGTTGAATTCGAAATATATTTCGAACGAATAATCTGGATTATCTTCGTTAAAACGTTCTTTGTATTCTCCAATCGCTTTTGATATTGCTGCAATATCCTCTTCTGCTGTTTTTTGAATTTGAAATGAAATGGAAGGACGACCATTGTACATGGATTCTTGAGATCCTTCAGCAAATCCAAACTTGACATCAGCAACATCGTTGACGCGAATGCTCTCACCAGTTAGGGCTGTCCGAACGATGATGTTTCCAATGTCTTCTGGCGTTGTTCCTCGACTGTTTGAGCGGATATTCATTTCCTGAATACCTCCTGTTAATAAACCAGCAGTTATATCGTTGTTTTTTAAACTGATGGCCATTGAGACCTCTTCCATGGATATGTTATAGCGTAATAAATCGTTTTCACGAATGGTCACGGCCAATTCCGTTTCAGGAAATCCTTGTTTAATAATTTGAGTAATGACTTTAGTGTTGAGTAGATCGCGCTCCACTTTATTCGCCATTTTTGTTAAGTCTTGCTTGGAGACTTTATCTGGGTTAACAGCTGTGATTCCAACAAACGCAACATTACTCGACATGCTACTTGTTTTTAATCGCGTTATGGTCGGTTTTTCAGCTCCTTGAGGAAAGCTATTGATGGAATTAACGGCGTTTTCCACATCGCTTAGCAGCTCGTCCATATCAGCATCTTGGTAGGCACTTATAGTAAGCTGGGCAACATTTTCTTGGGAAGTTACATCTATATGTTCAATATCTTTCAGGCCTTTTACGGCTTGTTCAATTTTGATGCTGACTCCTTCCTCCATCTCCTCAGGAGCGGCACCAGGGTAAAAAACAGAGATAACAATTCGATTAGGGTCAAGTTCGGGGAAAAATGAGCGGTTCAAATTGAACAAGGACCATAGTCCAAACATAAGGACGACAGCAATGAACGCGTTTGTCCAAATGGGTCTTTCAATAAAAAACTGAATTACTTTTCTCATCCTTTTAATTATTTTGTAATACCCACATATTTAACTGAATCACGAATGGTTGTAAGCGGTTCAAGGAGGATAAGCGCTCCATTCTGTAGACCTGTAACATAAACAGAATCTACCTTCCGATTTAAAATGTTCACTGGTTTCGTAAGGATTAGGGAATCTTCTAGTACCTGTATTTTACCATTTATCACAGCATTCTCGGGAAGTATCATACTGTTTTCCATGGTCTCTATATCTAATACCAAGTTTATGAACATGCCTTGATAAATAGATTCACCGCCAGATGCGTTCAGCGAAAAATAAGCGTCAATAGATTGTGTTTGTTGATTGATGACCTCGGATGTACGCAGCAGTTTTCCTGTTCCAATGAGGTTGCCATTTGGATCTGTGAGTTCAACGAATTCGGCGCGCTGAAAAAGTGGGAGTTGAGCAGTTGCAATTGGCGCTTTCACTTCAAAATCAGTTGTCTTCGCTATTGTTGCTAAGCGCATGCCTGGAGAAACCATTGAACCTGGTTCTGCGAAGCTACTTACGACTGTGCCATCAAAGGGAGCTAAATAAAAGTAATTGTCCAATTGGTTTTCTGCTGCTTTGATGTTGTAGTATTCAGTAGGCAAGTTTCTACTCGCGATAAACAATTTTTCCTTGTTAGTGGCAGATATTGGAAAAGGAGGGAGCTCTTGTAGAGGGTCTAATGCTAATAGAAAACGTTCCCATTTCTGGAATTCTGATGGATAGTCAAGCTTGATGTCCGGAAGTATATTGGTAACAAGTGTCGTGAAAGCGCTTCTGCGAGCTATTATGGAATAAAGCGCATCCACACGCTCTACTTTGAAAAGCACCTCATTCTTTTTAAAGCGCATTCCTGGTTTCCATGACTTCATTTCACGCTCAACAAATCCTTGAACTTTCATAGTTACATCCATTTGAGAATTTGGTAATACCTGACCGTAGGAGGTGATTTTATTTTGATGGATTTTGTTGTTTACTTCTTGGACACCAACGAAATTAACGGATTCAGAAGGTGTTTTTTTGTCTTCTATTTCCGGCGTAGACATTATGGGGAAATAAATTAGTCCTAGCAGGACAATGATAACTCCTAGAATGATAAATTGACGTGTTTTCATGGATGTTATTACAATTAAATTGTTTCAATGTTCAAAGGTAGAAGTATTCATAGGAATTGTGTTAATAAAATACGCAAAAGGCCTCGGGAAAAGTTGAATGGTGAAAGATGAAAATAGAGGGTGTTAATAACTTCGTTGAAAAACATGCGTGGAACTACATCGAAAGGCCTATCTATCCCTTTAATTTTGTAGATGTTACTAAATAAAAGGACAGTATGCTAACAGCTATTTTTAAAAAGAAATTATCAGATGATCAATTATCTACAATTTTTGTGAACGGAGTTCTCGATGTCGTCGATAAAAGTTTTTCGGAGGTAGCATGTTTGATAAAAGAAGATCCTGCTTTTGTTACCCCACCAGATTTATCTAAAGCAAACGATGGCCATTTTACAATGATTGTGATTGTCGCGAATTTGAATTTTTTGGGGGGTAGCTTTGAAGCAGATCAGTCGGTTCGGTTAGAGAAATTAATTATCACGAAGTTCTCTGAAATTTTCGAAGTGGAAGAGGGTCAATTTAAAAATTATTTAACCGAATACCGCAACTTCATTTCGCGCGTGAATCATCCTTCAAAAAATATGATTTACGGCATGTCAAAAGCCATTTTTCATAAGTACAAGTTAAATGAATACCAAGATGATTACTTCCGCAGTATGGATTGCCCCAATCCACTTTTCTTAAAGAGAATGGATGAAGTAGTTGTTAACTTCATTTGGAACTGGGAAGCGTTTTTTAAGCGCTACAAAATGGTAGGTTAATGCCTGGTGTTCAGGTTGATTAAGTATTCTATTAATTAAACTGTGTTGACTTTAACACTGCTTTTTAAAGTAATAATTACTCCCGTTTTAATTCTCCTTTGCGCCAAGATTCTACAAACTTACTCCATGCAGCGGGATTTAACAAATTGTTCATTGGTGTTTGTCCCATTGTATATAACCTAGTCTGTTGTTGTTGTATCTCCCAATTGTAGGAAAGTCCTCCATCTGTTGGAATTCGAGCCGCGGCAAACGCTAAACTCTCTCCTGAAAGTTGACGCTGTGCTTTACGCAAGGCGTCATCATAGGGTTCCATTTCAACAAAGGCACGTGCGAAATCCTCCCGTGAGGGCCAAGGATATACCTCAACTTCAGGTAGTAATATCGTATCGGGTGTCATAATATGGATAATGGAATAGCGATTTTCACTAAGTGTATCTGGCACGATGTAAGAATTGGGTTTAAAACCAAACGCATTGAATAAAATGGTGTCTCCTGGTTTTGTTACGAAACTGAAGTATCCATAATAATCTGCCATTGTTCCTTTACGGGTAGTTTTGTCGATAATCGATGCATAGGACACTAGGTCTAGGCTGTCCGCAGATACTAGTACACCAGATAGTTGAACGAGCTGATCGTCTTTCTGACTAAAGGATGGAAGAGAAGCAAGTACACTGATTGTAAGAACAAGTTGAATGCGCATAGGGACTTTTTTACAAGTTTAGAGAATGTTTAGCTGGTTTATCACTTTTTTTGAAAACTTTAACAACCCATTAATTCGTTTTTATGATTTTATGTGTTTCAAATAGGGTTTCATCCTTTAAAATTACTAAGGAATAAATGCCTTCTGCAATGGGTTGAAGTGAAAAAGATAATTCGTTCAGTCCAGCCTTTGTTTGCTCCTCGCGCAAGACTTTCACCAATCTTCCGTTATCATCGTACAAGGCAACGCGAATGTAGGCGTCTATATCCAACATAAATTGAATGGCCATCAAATCGGAGGACGGATTAGGGAATACAGAAACACCTTCTTCCAGAGATTTCGGAGGAACAACATAAGTGATAGAAGCGCTACATCCTCGATTGTCTGTTACGGTAACCATAACGGTGTCTGTTGCACATAGGCCTCCGACATTAAAGGCAGTCGAATTTATTTCTGAATTATTCGAGCTCCAAGCAATCTCATACGGTGCTTCACCAGCGCTGATTTGCAGTTGAAGCTGGTTGTCACATAACGAAGTTTGTTCTAACAAGGAAAGTGCGAGTTGAAGTTGGGAGGAATCTGGATTGATGAGTTCTGCAAAGTATCCGCTATTGCTTTTGTTTTGCATGGCAAAATATCCAAAGGAATATACCTTCCCTTTTTCATTGTGCTTGCGCTGAAGCCCAAAATAGTCTCCCCAACGTTCGTAGCCGCCTGGTAATCGATCTACATAATTCAGGCCTTCGGAAATGCTTGTTACTGGAGAGTACTGGCCATCATTGGAATAATGAAATGCGGCGGTCCCCGGAAAGTCTGTAAACGAAGAATAATCAAAGGCTATAATTGTTTCAATATCACATGCTTCATTTCCAGATGAAGCAATGTTGGGGTAGGCGTAATCTCTAATTGAATCGCCAACTATTGTCCCGTAAACCATTGGTGTACCCTCTTCAATTCCTTCGATAATTCCATGATAGATTGCCGAAAAACCCGTTGTCGGATGCATAGTATTGCTTACAAATTGTATATGGTTTTCAAATCGGATAGCTCCTAAGACTCTTGCGTCATTCGTTTGTAATCCAAGGGTAACATCACTTGTGTCAGTGTCTTGTTGGCGAGCATTCGGTGGAACACCATAAGGAACGTTTGTCTTTAAGGCATCAACTGTAAGGTTTCCATTCGTCAAGCGTAAATAAAAAATAGTATCATTTTCGACCGCAAAGTTGCGATTGGATAATAAAATTAAATCGTTCATTATTCCATTTGAGCCTTGAACTGCGTGGAGATTTCGGATGAACTTGTTTTCGTATGTGATGTTGCTATATAGTGTAGCGTTTAGTGAAGGAGAGCCATTGTATCCAGCTGACTTGTCCATTTCCCAAATGATGGAGCCATCGAATCCTACTTGCCAAGATACACCAGGGATAATGAGATTGGCAGTAAAATAAATGTGTTCTTCGGTGACCGTAATCACCGGAAAATCCGTCCACCGGTTATTGTTCAGTGGGTTTCCTGGAAGATTGTAAACGTACCATTCGTCATTCGGATTGGAAGTCGAACTGATACAAATAATAACCTCCGATTTTTCAGGGGTATTATCTTTCAATAAGGCACAAATAAAGCGATCGGCTGTTGGGTCGTAATACAGTTTGGGATCATAATAGGTGCTTGTTGTTACTCCGTTAGCCAGTGAGCGCAGGAAAAATTGGTAGTCCGGAAATACGGCTGTATCTCCATAAATGTCGTGTGCATATAGTGTTGAGTTCATGGCGACAAGTGCAATTCCATCATCCGATATAGCAAGTGTATTGTCGCTAGGTATACCTCCGTAAATAGGTAATTCAACACCATTGGGTAGAAATCGAGTTGGCTGAAAAGTGAAACCTACTTGTGGGGGGTGGTTCGATTTGGGTAACGAAACAAAATTTTCCTTGCACGACTGGCTTCGATAATAATCACGGGCCTTTTGCTTCTGTCCCATGAGAAACGATTGATAGCTGTTTCCATCTGGAGCAGGTTTTTCAAAGTTTTTAATTTCTGCATGAAAGTCTACTGGAACTGTCTTTGGATCAACTACAGCAGTTCGATTTAACACGAAAGGTGTTTTTAGAATGTCTTGCGAAAATACATCTTTGACAATCAAAATGCTGATGAAGGTGAAGATTAGGTATGAATATCGGTGATACATGTAGCTATGTTTTGACCTTAAAAATACTTATTTGACAGGAAATAACTGTCCCTTGATCAGAAGTATTTTATGGTTAGCAGTCTTGTTTTTGTTTTAAAAATAGTTATAATGTTAAAAAAATAACAAAAAATGAAATAAATGGATATAGTAATTATCTTTGCACTTTAAAATTATTAATATGAGTTATACACGCCCTTATTATCGATTGGATCTTACTCTTCTTCAAGAGACATTAACTGCTGCTCAATCTGCAGCTAGTCAGCATACATTCGTATTAAAATATGCGATGAAAGCCAATCATGAAAGTAAGGTTTTGCAAAGATAAAGGCTGCAGGCCTGGGAGTTGGTTGTGTTTCACAGGAGGAAATTGCACGCGCATTGGCGTTGGGTTGGGGGTCCTCCGAGATCGTTTTCGCAGGATCAGGAAAAACCATTCGAGAAATAACCTTCGCTCTTCGCAATAATATTGGAATCTTGCATTGTGAGTGCATTGAGGAATGGCAGCTGGTACAGTCATTGAAGGCGGAATTAGACGCGACGACGTTAATCGCTTTGCGTATAAATCCAGACCTTCGTGTGGATACTCATGAGAAAATTAGCACAGGAGAAAAAAAGAATAAATTTGGTATGTCTTTTTCTGAGGCGCTCCAGATTGTGCGTCAACATCCAACAACGATTGTAGGTTTTCATTTTCATGTCGGTTCACAGATTCTTGACCTAAGCTATTTTGAAGATTTGTCACTTACCGTGCGCTCTCTGTTGTAACAATTGCCTCCAGTGTTTCGACTTTCATACCTTAATTTAGGGGGAGGGTTAGGAGTAGATTACCTGCATCCTGAGCGCGCAAGAATAGCAGATTTTTCAGGTTGGATGAGGGCATTGCGAACACATTTGCCGACGTCATTGGTTCAAGAAATTGTCCTAGAACCCGGAAGAAGCATAACGGCTCAGTGTGGTACATTGATCGGTGCGGTACAATATATCAAAAAACGTGAGGAGCAGTCCATTACTATTTTGGACATTGGAATGACTGAGCTATTGCGGCCTGCTTTGTATGGGGCGCGCCATAAAATAACAGCGATGAATGATAGTTGCATTACTGAACGATATACGATTTCTGGTCCTTCTTGTGAAAGCAGCGACACATTTGGTGAAGGATATGTTTTACCAACGTTGTCAAGGGGGGATTTGGTGAGGATACACTCTACGGGCGCGTATGGGACTAGTATGCGTTTAGCCTACAACCTCAAAGAACCTTTGAATGTGGTTTATGTCGACCAGCCAGCCCAGACATCATTGAAGGTAGGCTTGTTTCATTTTGCATCTTAGCCATTCTTCGAGCTTTTCCCTTTGTTGGGTGAATGATTTCTAAATTATCCTAATTTTGCGAGGCAGGTGGTGTACAATTAATTATTTGCCAAGATAAATCATGAAAGAGAACTTTGAATTGGTGGAATTACTCGAAAAAAAAGAGCTGTTAATGACACTTCCGCTGTTGAATTTTTTGTATCCAGAATTGACCATTGATGGGTATTCAGATTTATTGGATGAAGTCATGAAGTCAGGTCGCTATCGTCAATTGCTGGTCAAAATAAATGGCCAACCAGTCGGTGTATCTGGTTTTTGGATTGGTACAAAAATTTGGTCGGGAAAGTACTTGGAAATAGATCATTTTGTGGTGGATAGCGCCTTTCGTTCGAGAGGTATCGGTGAGCTTATGGTTAGCTACCTAAAGGAAGAAGCAATTGCTGAAAATTGCCAGATGCTTGCTTTGGATGCATATACCGATAATTTTCCAGCGCAGAAGTTCTTTATGAATGCAGGTTTTGTACCAAGGGGATTTCACTTTATTCAAAAACTGAAATAATGCAGAGTATAGCCTCTTCTCCAGAATATGATTATTTTTAGGTGAAATTAATAATTGAGGGACGAATGTGCAAATGGGGTGTATATAGTGTGATCGTTGTTTTGCTTAGTTCATGTGGAGGAGAAGAAGGGCAGTCAGCTCAACAGCCTGTCTCTAAGACTGCACACTTCAGTTATTCAGATTTTGTAATAAGAAGTTTTTCTGATCAACACACGCAGGTCACAATCTCTATTCCAGATTGTTTTGAAAAGGATGAGTATGGAAATTATGGATTGAATAATCATTGGATGCTCAGCTGTTATGACAATTATTCTTTTCTGTCCATTGACTACTTTACCTTAGAGGAAATCGAGAACTACTTTTATTATTACTCTGATGAAGAAGGTGATATGGGAGAACCCCTTACTTACTTATTAGACTATATTATTCATCAACGTGCAGGAAATTTAATTCAATCGGAAATTTCCCAACTTACCGGAGAGGTGAACGACCGAAAGGCCAACTTCTTATTCCAATCCGTTACTGGAAGTGAGACGGACTATCAGGATAATGTGTTTTTTCTTTTTGGAGCAGTTGAACTTGATGGGCAATATTTTATTGTGCAATCAATTTGCAGTACTGATAATATTAAATTTCATCTGAACGACTTCAAAAGAATGGCGTTATCGATAAAGCGCGTATAATGTTTCACGATCGATTACATGAACTCTCTGAAATTCTTTCTTCCGCTCTGCCTGGTGAAGATAGTCACTTGGAAGTTTCGCCACTTGGGAGAACCAAATCAAGTGAGGCAATTAAACATGCGCGAGATTTTAAAGAAAGCGCCGTTTCGTTAGTATTATTCGAGGAAGCAAGTGTACTTAAAACAGTATTGATCCAAAGACCCGAATATGAAGGCGTACATAGTGGTCAAATAAGCTTACCTGGCGGGAAACGAGATGTGTCAGATATCGATCTACGTATTACAGCGTTAAGGGAATGTGAGGAGGAAGTAGGTATTTCTCGACACGAACTATTGGATGTAGGGAAATTAACCCCTGTTTACATTCCCGTGAGTAATTTTTCTGTTTTTCCGTATGTATTTTTTCACCCATCGATTCCTCAATTGGTAAAAGACCCCAAAGAAGTAGTCGACATAATTGTTTTTCCGATTCAAGATATCTGTCAAGAAACTGCTGTGCGGAGAACTACGGTAACGGTGTCGAAGAACATGCAGTTGAAGGACGTACCTTGCTTTGTAATCAATGAAAAGGTCGTTTGGGGTGCTACTGCTCTTGTTTTGAACGAGTTTAGACGAATAATCATGAATACAAAATTGTTATGAAAATCACATTAAGCGTATTAATAATTATCCTTTTAACCAGCTGTTTTAAGGGTGAAAAAATTGACCTAATTATACATAACGGGAACATTCATATTATCAATGACCAAATGGATGTGGTGGAGGCTGTAGCCATTCATAATGGTAAAATTATTGAATTTGGTCCCGAACGCGAAATCTTGAATAAATACAGGGCTGAACAGGAAATTAATGCACAACAAAAAGCCGTCTATCCCGGGTTACATGATGCGCATGGCCATGTCATGAGTTACGCGAGTCAAAAAATGGTGGTGGATTTAACAGGAACTACTTCTTATTACGAAATGCTGCTAAGGCTCGAGAAATTTGATGCCCATCATGATCCAGAATTTCTTGTTGGACGTGGTTGGGATCAAAGTTTATGGGGGGAAGACGAGCTTCCAACAAATTCTTTGCTCAACGAACGATTTCCAGACAAACCTGTATTATTAACAAGAGTTGACGGGCATGCGGCCATAGCAAATGAGGTAGCACTTACGCGTGCAAAGATTGATGAGAATACCATTGTTCCCGGTGGAAAGGTGATTCAAGAAAAAGGAAAAGTCACAGGGCTTTTGCTAGATCATGCGATTGACATAGTGAGCAACTTTGTTCCTAAGCCGAATCGAGAAGATTTGAGAAAAGCAATTCTTGAAATTGAGCAAGAATTATTGGCTTATGGAATCACGCATGTTCATGAGGCAGGTGTTACCCATGAACAATTAATGGTGCTGGATGAGATGGTCAGCGATGGTAGCCTGAACATTGGTATGTATGTTATGCTTTTTCCGACCGTTGAAAACATGGATTTTGCACGGGAGAGGGGACATTATGAGAATAAAAATTTATCTGTAAGAAGTTTTAAGATGTTAATGGATGGCGCACTGGGATCACGCGGTGCTTGCCTCCTCAATCATTATTCGGACATGCCTGGAGAGTTTGGATTCTTGTTAATGTCTGAAGCGGAAATGTTGAGCCATACTTCGGAGGCACTACGAATTGGTTATCAGGTTAATGCCCATTGTATAGGTGATTCAGCGAATAGAATATTGCTTAAACATTATGACACGTTATTGGTAAATGAAGTAGACCACCGTTGGCGTATTGAGCATGCGCAAGTGGTGGCCGAAGAGGATATTTCATTGTTTTCGTCGTCGGGTGTTATCCCTTCCATCCAGCCGACACATGCGGTTTCTGATTTTCGTTGGGCAAAAGAGCGGTTGGGTGAGCAGCGACTAACATCTGCCTATGCCTATCAATCTTTACTGAACGAAAGGCAAATGGTTGTTTTGGGAACAGATTTTCCCGTTGAAAATATTGATCCATTTGCAACAATTTATGCGGCTACTGCTAGAAAAAATAGGGAAAATGAGCCGAGTTCAGGCTTTCTGAAGGATCAAGCCATGGGATTGGATGATACCATGCGGGGAATGACTATTTGGGCAGCATACGGCTCGTTTTTGGAGCATTCATTAGGGTCTCTTGAAAAAGGAAAGAATGCTACATTGGTGATTTTTGACCAACCAGTGCGTGCGAGTCAAAAATTTGAACCGAATTACGCCTTTATGACATTTATTGATGGAAAAGTAGTCTATTCCATGGAATAACAAAGGGAAAGGGATATCTTTAGAAGCATTTACGTTTGTTTTAACGCTTCACTGGGGAGAAACGTTTTAGAGAAGAATAAGAAAACAATATACAATGATGAGAGTTTTGTTGACTGCTTTATGGACATGCTTAATTGGAACAGTATGGTCTCAGTTTGGATTTGTCTACCATGATTCTATTGTAGTGAAATTTGGAGGGGATACGCTTGCACTTCCTTGGGCAGGAGGATTTAATCATGCCCAATTTTCGTCGTTTGATTTCGATTTTGATGGTGAAGAAGACTTGTTTCTTTTTGATAGAAGCGCCAATCAGATACGCGTGCTACAAAGGAAATTTGATGGTGCAGGAAACCCACATTACGAATATGTTCATGGTGTTCGAGACAAATTTCCTGAGGACGTAAGGTACAGAGCAGCTCTTGTAGACTATAATAATGACGGAAAACCTGATTTATTTACCTACGGTATTGGCGGTGTAAAAGTGTACAGAAATACGGGGAACCCAACCGATGGTCTTCAATGGGAGCTGGCTTCCAATTTGCTTCGAACAGATTATTTAGGGACCAATTCCAATTTATATGTTAGTTCTATTGATATTCCGGCAATCGTTGATGTAGACAATGATGGAGATCAAGATATTCTCACCTTCCATTTGGGTGGACAGCGTGTGGAATACCACAAGAACGTTTCAATGGAGAACTACGGGGTGCCGGATTCCCTTGAATTCGTGTTAATGAATGAGTGTTGGGGACAGTTTATTGAGGATGAGTCGAATAATTCAGTGGTATTATATGCAACAGATGGCCCATGTGGTGGTGGAACTTCTGTGCCGAACCCGGAAAAGAATTTACGCCATGCGGGCTCATGCTTGCTGGGCCTTGATTTGAATCAAGATGAGGTGTTGGATTTGGTTCTGGGAGATGTGGCACACACTAACCTAACAGCATTGATTAATAGTGGCACAGCTCCGAATCAAAACTCGCCTATGGAGTCAGCCGACCCAAGCTTTCCGAGTAACACGACTCCAGTCGACTTGTCTGTTTTTCCGTGTAGCTTTTACTTGGATGTCGATCATGATGGAGTCAAAGATATGGTGGTAGGAACTAATGCAGCGGGTGTAGCGCAGAACAAATCAAGTATTGCATATTATAAGAACCTCGGAACCAATGATGCTCCTAATTTCAGCTTTGTTCAAAATGATTTTCTTCAAGAGGAAATGATTGAAAATGGTCGTGGTTCTATTCCAGTATTGGTAGATCTCAATGGAGATGGCATTAGAGACCTCCTTGTGGCTACGAACTATCGGTATAAACCAATTCTTGAAAAAGAAGCCCGCATCATGTCGTTTTACAATACTGGAACGAATTTAAACCCTGTTTTTACATTTGTCGATGACGATTGGATGAGTTTTTCAACTTCTGGTCTGGGATTGAGAGTTGTGCCAACGTTCGGAGATTTAGATGACGATGGCGATCTAGACATGATGGTAGGTACAGAGACGGGAGATGTTCATTACTATGAAAATACAGGGGGGCTAGGTCCGATGAACTTCTCTACTCCGCCAGTGTTACAATTTCAAGATAATCAAGGATCAATTATTAATGCCACTGGTTTTTCAACTCCTAATTTATTTGATATTGACAATGATGGACTTTTGGATTTAGTCATAGGGAGAAGAATTGGTGGTATGTTTTATTACAGAAATGTTGGATCGGCAAGTATGGCCAGTTTTGAACTGGTTACCGATAATTTTGGAAATGTAAATTTGTCAACACCACTCAATCCAGAAAGTTATGCTGTTCCGCAGTTCATTCGTCATAACGATACGCTTAATTTATTTGTGGGGAACCGTTCAGGTACCATTCATTATTACAAGGATTTAGAATCCAATTTATTTGATGGAGGCATTTTCACGCAAATCTCTGCAGGTTATGCAGGTATCAATACTGGTGGGTTTTCAGCTCCCTTCATCACACAATTAACTGAAGACAGTGCTTATTACATGTTCGTTGGTGGAGATTTAGGGGGATTGTGGAATTTTAAAGCAGAACCTTTCAGCGCTCCAATAATCGATGATACATTGAGTTTGCTGAACTGGTCAAAGGAGTTCGATTGGACAGTATTTCCTAACCCTTCCGTTAACGGTAAATTCACATTGGCAGTAGATACTTCGTCACCGGAAATTTTTATGGAGGTAACTGACGTGTTGGGTCGGGTCGTTAGCAGCCGAAAGCCTGTTTTCGGTGAAGCAATGATTGACTTGTCCAACCAGCATAACGGTATTTATCTCGTTCAGTTGCTTTCGGTTTCTGGTAATTTCCTAGGTTCCAAAAAACTGATAAAACAGGAATAGTTGAACCTTCCTAACGTAGCGGGAAAACTACTTCAACCGGGATGTTGAGAAATGATTTTTCGGGGCGTTGGGCATATATTCCATACAAAGTAGAGCCCGATCCAGTCATCGAGGCGTAAAGCGCTCCTTCTTCCAGCAATTTGTTCTTTGCAACGGCTAATTCGGGGTGGTTGTTGAAAACCCCTGGTTCAAAATCATTGATTAATAGACCTTTCCATTCCGTGATGTCCTGACTCAACACTGCCAATATGGGCCGCTGTGGCGCTTCAGGTATAACCCCACTGTAAGCTTCAGCGGTACTCACGTGAATCCCAAGATTAATGATTTTGATAAAGAAGTCGGCTAAGCTGAATTCAATCGGGGCGGTGATTTCTCCTCTTCCTGTGCATAGTTGCGGCCTGTTTTCAATAAAAAAAACGCAATCACTTCCGAGTTTAGCCGCTTCAATTTTTAGCTCTTGAGGGGATAAATCAAGCTCAAATAAGTTATTCAACAAAATTAGTGTGAAGGCGCCATTTGAAGATCCTCCCCCCAATCCGCCTCCCATGGGGATAATTTTGTGCAGATGAATATGTACTGGCGGAATATCATGTAATTTTTTGAGTAGTTCATAAGCCTTTAAACACAAGTTGTTTTCAGGGTTACCGGGTATCTCTAAACCTGTTGATGTAAATATGAGCTCATCTGAAGGAACGATTTCCAGAATGTCTTGAAGTGGAATGGGATACATTACTGTTTCTACTTCATGGTAATTATCCTCTCGTTTATAGAGAATGTGTAATCCCAAGTTAATTTTACAATCTGGAAAAATTATCATAAGTACAAATGTAGGAATAGCCAACTATTTTTGTAACTTTCGACCCTCAAAAAAAAATAAAATATGTCAATATATTTAGATTTTGAAGAACCTATTAAGGCCTTAGAAGAGCAAATAGCTAAAGCGAAAGAGATTGGTCAAGAGGCAGAGCTTGATATGACAGATAAAATTAAGGCGTTAGAGAAAAAACTTTCAGAGAAAACAACGGAGATTTTTTCTAATTTAACTCCATGGCAGCGCGTCCAATTGTCGCGTCATCCAGATAGACCTTATACCTTGGCCTATATTAATGCTATCAGTCAGGGTACTTTTCAGGAATTACATGGAGATCGAAGTGTAAAAGATGATAAAGCAATGGTGGGTGGTTTCGGCTCACTAGATGGCCAAACAGTTATGTTTATTGGTCAACAAAAGGGAATGAATACCAAAATGCGCCAATACCGTAATTTCGGAATGCCTAATCCAGAAGGTTATCGAAAAGCACTTCGCTTGATGAAATTAGCAGAGAAATTCAATAAGCCGATAGTTACCTTTATTGATACTCCAGGAGCATTTCCAGGGTTAGAGGCAGAAGAACGTGGACAAGGAGAAGCAATCGCACGAAATATCTATGAAATGATGGGGCTAAAAGTTCCTGTTATCTGCATAATTATTGGTGAAGGAGCATCCGGTGGAGCACTTGGGATTGGTGTAGGGGACAAGGTGTTGATGTTGGAAAACACCTGGTATTCTGTTATCTCACCTGAGTCATGCTCATCTATCCTATGGAGATCATGGGATTTCAAAGAAAAAGCTGCTGAAGCGCTAAAGTTGACATCCGAAGACATGAAAAAGCTGAAGTTAGTTGATGGTGTAATCAAAGAGCCTGCTATGGGAGCACATCGTAATCCGGAAGAAGCTTTTTCTATTGTGAAGTCAGAGATCAAAAAACACATCAATGCATTATCAAAGATTGATGCGGAGAAAAGATGCGAAGCAAGAATTGAAAAGTTCTGCAAGATGGGTGTAGTGAAGTAGATCATTGATACACTTCGAAAGTGAAATTGCTTTCGATGTTCAATAAAAATATAACAAACAAAAAAGTCCAGATTATCTGGACTTTTTTGTTGTTGTTTGAGTTTTGGTTTTTCAACCAAGTTGCGCAGTTACTTGCTCTTGAAACTACTAACGTTCTATGAATATAGAATTACGTTTAATTATATTGTACCATTTTCGATATGTTCTATTTCTATGACATCAGTTGAATTTGTAGTTTTTTCTTTGTCGAATTTCATCGCACTGTAAGCGTCACATACACCATGTCCTCCACAGCTTGCTAATCCGAATACTACTGCTGTTGCTACAAATATTTTTTTTAATGCTTTCATACCTGATGTTTTATTGTTTTGTTTTAGCGTTGTTTCTTATATAGGGCAAGCGTATTTTAAATTCCATAAAAAAAATGAAAAAAAAATAATCTTTTTTGCGGATCACTTGTAATACATTGTATAACAATAGTTTGGTTCGGAGATTTTTTTGTTGCAGGTTTCAGATTACAGGTTCATCGCGCAAACTGTAACCACAAACCTGCAACCTGAGACAGAAAAAAGAGAGGAATGATATTTCGTCCTACTTTTTTCCCTGCGGCAACCCATAAAAAATTTTAAATTTGTTGCGTCTAATTTTATAACACAACAATGATCCAATTATCTGATCGATTACTTGCAATGGAGGAGTCTGCAACCATTGCTATGTCACGCAAGAGTCGTGAACTCAAAGCAGAAGGAAAAGACATTATTTCTTTAAGCCTGGGTGAGCCTGATTTTCATACGCCTGATTTTATTAAGCAGGCAGCGGTAGAAGCCATGGAGCAGAATTACACTATGTACACTCCTGTACCAGGTTATGACGATTTGCGAGAAACTATCTGCGAAAAATTCGAGCGTGATAATGGGATTCATTATACGAAAGACCAAATTGTTGTTTCTACTGGAGCGAAACAGTCCATTGCAAATGTTGTAATGAGTCTTGTGAATCCGGGAGATGAGGTTATTATTCCCGCACCATATTGGGTGTCTTACATTGAAATAGTGAAAGTGGCAGAAGGAATTCCGGTAATTGTTAATGCAGATATTTCAGCAGATTTTAAAGTGACCGGAAAGCAATTAGAGGAAGCGATAACGCCAAAAACGAAGTTGATAATATTTTCTACGCCTTGCAATCCTACGGGATCTGTATATTCTAAAGCGGAATTGAAAGAGTTGGCTGAAGTAATCTGTCGTCACAAGAATATAGTAGCACTTTGCGATGAAATTTATGAACACATTAATTTTGTTGGGAAGCATGAAAGTCTCGCACAGTTCCCCGAAGTATATGACCAAGTAGTTACTGTAAATGGAGTTTCTAAAGCATGGGCCATGACGGGTTGGCGATTAGGATACATTGGTGCTCCTAAGGAGATAGCAGCTGCGTGTTCCAAAGTGCAAGGTCAGTTCACGAGTGGAACAAGTTCGATTACTCAACGTGCAACCATTGCTGCTTTGAAAAAAGATCCTGCATTTCTAAAGGATATGTTAGTAGCATTCAAAAATAGAAGAAAGCTTGTGCTGGAGGCGCTTCAAAATATGGAAGGTGTACGTGTCAATGAACCAGGTGGAGCTTTTTACTTCTTTCCTGATATTTCGTCCTTCTTTGGTAAGTCATATAATGGAACAGTAATTCACAATGCCAATGATTTAACCTTATATTTGTTGGAAGAAGCATTGGTAGCATTAGTTACAGGAGACGCTTTTGGTGATCCGAATTGTATCCGTATTTCGTATGCTACCGATGAGGCTACTTTGACGAAAGCGATGGAAAGAATCGCTGCGGCATTGAATAAATTAAACTAAATGAACGTTAACCAGCTTTTTGACGATTTTTCTAAACGAAAAATACTCGTTTTAGGAGATGTGATGATTGATGCTTACCTCGAAGGGAAGGTCAACCGTGTAAGTCCTGAAGCTCCGGTTCCGATTGTAAGTTTTACTTCACAAGAACAACGTTTAGGAGGGGCAGCAAATGTTGCGTTAAACTTATTGAGCTTAGGTGCTCAGGTAACGATTTGCTCGGTGGTTGGAGAAGATCAAAGCGGTCAAGATTTGAAAGGCTTGATGGTAGCACAATCCATCTCAACCGAGGGCCTCGTATTTTCTCCGCATCGGAAAACGACACTAAAGACACGCGTAATTGGAAATAATCAACAATTACTGCGCGTAGATAATGAACAAACAGATGATATTCTTCCTGGAGAAGAAGACGCATTAGTGGGTAAGATCGAAGCGCTATTAGCGTCAAAGTTCGATGCTATTATCTTCGAGGATTATAATAAAGGTGTATTGACAGCATCGCTCATTGAACGTGTAATTGCACTTGCAAAGAAGTTTAATGTGGTGACCACGGTAGATCCGAAATTGACTAATTTTTACGCCTACAACGGGGTTACGCTGTTTAAGCCGAATTTGAAAGAACTACGAGACGGCGTAAAACGAATGGTGGACGTTCGGGATCGCAAAGATTTTGAAGCAGCAGTAGAGGAAATGAACCGCGTGTTGCAAGCTGAAAACGTCTTTGTAACATTAAGTGAACACGGCGTATACATTCAAAATGACAGCGCTAAACACTATATACCAGCGCATATCCGGAATATTGCAGATGTTTCTGGAGCGGGAGATACGGTAATTAGTGTGGCAACCCTATGCTATTTAGCGGGACTTCCCATAGATGAAGTGGCAGCAGTGGCGAATCTGGCAGGAGGTTTAGTCTGCGAACGCGTTGGCGTTGTGGCAATTGATAAAGCTCAGTTGAAATCAGAGTTGGAGAAGCTCTAAACAAACAGGATGTTAGACCGAATTCGAGAACAGATCAATTTGAAATTATACGATTCGAAGAGTCGTGTGACAAGTTTGTTTAGTTGGCTGCATATTTTGGTCGCCGTAAGTATGATTGGTGTACTCATCTATTACTACGGATTTCCGCTCGATGACGATGAAAAATATGCTTTACTGCGAATTATTGAATACAGTTTTGGATTCTACGTCCTTCGTTATTTCGTGAAGTTTGTCTACGATTATTCGCCTAAAGATTTTTTAAGGCGAAATTGGTTCGAATCGGTTGTGATTCTCCTCCTGATTGTTGAAGGAATTGCGTACAATTTCTTCAATACCATGTTCATTTCTAAATTCTTTGTATGGCTTGGATTTGAGGGGTTT
>JAQWYK010000040.1 GCA_029254025.1 Crocinitomicaceae bacterium
TGTTGTTGGACCAGACTTGAAATTACATGAATGCGGTCTCCCGAAGGACATGGCTGCAGAACTTTACAAGCCGTTTATAATTCGTAAGTTGATTGAGCGTGGAATTGTGAAAACTGTAAAATCTGCGAAGAAAATTGTTGATAGAAAGGAACCGGTAGTTTGGGATATTCTGGAAAGTATTTTGAAAGGTCATCCGGTACTATTGAACCGTGCTCCAACTCTTCATAGACTTGGAATACAGGCTTTCCAACCTAAATTGATTGAAGGAAAAGCAATTCGTTTACACCCATTAGTATGTACTGCATTCAACGCCGATTTTGACGGTGACCAGATGGCGGTTCATTTACCGTTGGGTAATGCAGCGATTCTAGAGGCTCAACTATTAATGTTGGCTTCTCACAATATTTTGAACCCGGCTAACGGAGCACCGATTGCTGTACCTTCTCAGGACATGGTACTTGGTTTATACTACATTACAAAAGGTAGAAAATCAACTCCAGAACACCCAATGAAAGGGGAAGGCATGACTTTCTACTCTCCAGAAGAGGTGACAATTGCATATAATGAACGCAAATTAGACCTTCATGCTCACATTAAGGTGCGTACATACGATCTTAACGAGAATGGGGAACCAGAACTGCGCTTGTTGGAAACAACGGCGGGTCGTGTGATGTTCAACGAATTTGTGCCACGCGAGGCTGGGTATATTAATGATGTATTGACTAAGAAAGCATTGCGTGATATCATCGGAGAAGTTTTAAAAGTTTCTGGTACTTCGCGTACAGCGCAATTCATGGATGATATTAAAAACTTGGGATACACAATGGCCTTTAAAGGTGGATTGTCGTTTAACCTTGATGACATTATCATTCCAAAAGAGAAAGATGAGTTAGTGGATAAGGCTGCAGGTAGCGTGAAAGAAGTAATGGACAACTATAACATGGGTCTTATTACAAATAACGAACGTTACAACCAAATCATTGACATTTGGACAAGAACTAACTCACGTTTGACACATACCTTGATGGAACAGTTGAAAAACGATAACCAAGGATTCAACTCTATTTACATGATGTTTGACTCAGGTGCTCGTGGATCAAAAGAACAGATTCGTCAGCTTTCCGGTATGCGTGGATTAATGGCAAAACCTCAGAAATCTGGTGCTTCTGCTCAAGAGATTATTGAGAATCCAATTCTTTCGAACTTTAAAGAAGGATTATCCATTTTGGAGTACTTCATCTCTACTCACGGCGCACGTAAAGGTCTTGCGGATACGGCACTTAAAACTGCGGATGCGGGTTATTTAACTCGTCGTCTGGTAGATGTTGCTCAAGATGTTGTCATTAATGCAGAAGACTGTGGGACATTACGAGGTATTGTTGCGGCTCCATTGCGTAAAAATGATGAAGTAGTAGAACCGTTGTATGATCGAATTTTAGGACGTACAAGTGTTCACGATGTGTACGACGAAAAGGATAATTTACTAGTTTCTGCTGGTGAAATGATTAGTGAAGCAGTAGCTAAGAAGATAGATGAAGCAGACATCGATGAAGTTGAAATTCGTTCGGTTCTCACGTGTGAAATGAAGCGAGGAGTATGTTCTAAGTGTTATGGACGTAACTTGGCGACATTGCGTAAGGCTCAATTAGGAGATACTGTAGGAGTAGTTGCTGCACAATCAATTGGGGAACCTGGTACACAGTTAACACTTCGTACGTTCCACGTTGGGGGTACTGCATCGAACATTGCAGATGAGAATGACTTGAAAGCAAAGGCTAGCGGAATTCTTGAAATCGATGAGTTACGTACGATTACCAGAACAGAGAAGGACGGTACGAAGAAAGAAATCGTTGTTGGTCGTTCTGCTGAATTGAAAATAATTGATAAGAAGACAGGCTTAGCCCTTATGACGTCAAACATTCCTTACGGTGCTGAGATGTTAGTAGAAAACGGATCGGAAGTTAAGAAAAATGACGTAATTTGTAAGTGGGACCCTTATAACGCAGTAATTGTTTCTGAATTCTCTGGTATTTTGGAGTTTGAAAACATTATTGAAGGAATTACTTACCGAGAAGAGGTAGATGAGCAAACTGGATTCGCTGAAAAAGTAATTACAGAATCGCGCGATAAGAAGAAAAACCCGATGATCTTGATTAAAGATAAGAAAGGTGAAATCTTGAAATCATATGCCGTTCCTGTAAATGCCCATATTTCGGTAAAAGAAGGCGATAAGATTGAACAAGGTATGAGCCTCGTGAAGATCCCGCGTGTGGGAGGTAAAGGAGGAGATATCACAGGAGGACTTCCTCGTATTACTGAGCTTTTCGAAGCACGTAACCCGTCTAATCCATCAGTGGTTTCTGAAATAGATGGTATTGCAAGTTACGGTAAGATTAAGCGTGGTAATCGCGAAATTATTATCGAAGCCAAAACAGGTGAAGTGAAGAAGTACCTTGTTCCTCTTGCTAAGCACATCCTTGTGCAAGAGAATGACTTCGTTCGCGCAGGACAACCACTTTCTGATGGTGCGATTACACCAAAAGATATCCTAAGCATTCAAGGACCAACAGCGGTACAAGAATACTTGGTAAATGAAGTACAAGAAGTATATCGTTTACAAGGGGTGAAAATCAATGACAAACATTTTGAAGTAATTGTACGTCAAATGATGTTGAAAGTAGAAATTGAAGATGCTGGTGATACTAAATTCTTGCCTTTCCAAGCGATTCATAAAGTAGACTTCTTTGAAGAGAATGATCGTATCTTCGGACAAAAAGTTGTTGTGGACGCAGGTGATTCAACGACATTGAAGCCTGGTATGATTATCTCTGCACGTAAGTTACGTGATGAAAATTCACAATTGAGAAGAGAAGATAAGCAATTGGTAGAAGCACGTGATGCGGTACCTGCAACATCTTCCCCGATTCTTCAAGGTATCACGCGTGCCTCACTACAAACACAATCGTTTATTTCTGCGGCTTCGTTCCAGGAAACAACGAAAGTGTTAAATGAAGCAGCGATTGCTGGCAAGGAAGATCATTTACTCGGATTGAAAGAGAATGTTATTGTAGGGCATTTAATTCCTGCAGGAACAGGTTCGAGAGCATTCAAGAATATGATTGTAGGATCTCAAGAAATATATGATGAATTAACTTCGGAGAACGCATAAGTAAATAAAAACTTAAAAAAGGCTATCAGCAATTGTTGATAGCCTTTTTTTATAAAACGTAAGGCATGGAAAATCAAAAAAAAGAGCATCAAATAAATATTGAGCTACCAGAAGATATCGCAGATGGGTTGTATACTAATTTAGCGATAATCACACATTCACCTTCCGAATTTGTGTGTGATTTTGTACAAATGATGCCAGGAATGCCTAAGGCAAAAGTGCGTTCACGTGTTGTAATGACTCCTCAAAATGCGAAACGATTGCTCCGAGCATTGCAAGACAATATTAAGAAATATGAGGCGCATATAGGTATAATTCCAGATGATGGACAGAGTATGCCTCCAATGAATTTTGGATCACCTACTGAAGCATAGAAAGTCAATATTCTAAATCCTCGAATCAATTCAATTGCTAATTTTGTAAGACAATATCTTTTATTATGAACAAATACGACGTTATTTTTATCGGTTCTGGTCCTGGTGGCTATGTGGGCGCAATTCGCTCCGCTCAATTGGGAATGAAAACAGCTATCATAGAGAAGTACGAAACCTTGGGAGGCACCTGTTTAAATGTAGGATGTATTCCTTCCAAGGCACTGTTAGATTCTTCGGAACATTTTCATAACGCACAACATTCTTTTGAAGAGCACGGTATAAAAATTTCTGGGCTAAAACCGGACATCAATCAAATGATTGAACGCAAGAATAAAGTCGTGGAGCAAACTTGCCAAGGTGTCAAATTTCTTATGGACAAGAACAATATCGACGTCCTTCATGGAATGGGTTCTTTTGTAAATAAAAACACCGTTAAGGTGACAGAGAATAATGGTAAAGAAACTATAATTGAAGGGAAAAATATTGTTATAGCAACAGGTTCTAAACCAAATTATTTTCCGGGAATGGAGCCGGATAAGAAACGCATAATTACCTCAACCGAAGCGTTGGCCTTGAAAGAAATTCCAAAAAAGGTAATTGTTATCGGAGGCGGAGTAATAGGTCTAGAATTAGGATCTGTTTGGGCGCGTTTAGGGTCGAAAGTAGAGGTGGTTGAATTTGCGAATTCCATTATTCCTACCATGGATGGAACAATGGGTAAAGAGTTAACGAAAGTGCTTAAGAAGTTAGGCATGAAGTTCAATATGGAACATCGTGTTCAAGGTGTTAACAATAAAGGTAAAGGAGTTGTTGTTACTGCACTAAACAAAAAAGGAGAAGAAGTTTCTTTCGAAGCTGATTACTGCCTTGTTTCCGTAGGTAGAAAACCATACACGGAGGGATTAGGATTGGAGAATGCAGGTATTCAAACGAGCGGAAGAGGTCAAGTTGCAGTAGATGATAATTTACACACGGGAGTTGGTAATATTTATGCCATCGGAGATGTTGTGCGCGGCGCTATGCTAGCACATAAAGCAGAGGAAGAGGGAGTATTCGTTGCTGAAAAAATAGCAGGTCAAATTCCTCATATTAATTATAACTTGATACCCGGGGTTGTGTATACCTGGCCAGAGGTGGCATCTGTTGGAAAAACGGAAGAAGAATTAAAAGCTGCTGGAGTGGAAATTAAAGTGGGTTCTTTTCCCATGAAAGCATTGGGTAGATCACGTGCTTCAATGGATATTCAAGGTCTGATTAAGATAATTGCGGACAAGAATACAGATGAGATTTTAGGTGTTCACATGATTGGAGCAAGAGCGGCTGACCTTATTATGGAAGGTGTAGTAGCCATGGAATTCCGTGCTTCTGCAGAGGATATTGCACGCATGTCGCATCCACACCCTACGTATTCTGAAGCTGTAAAAGAGGCTGCAATGGCGGCAACTGAGGACCGTGCAATGCACATTTAATTAGTCAGAAATCAAGAAATGTAAAAGTGATGCATTGAAATGTGTCACTTTTTTTATTCCAATGTGTTATACCCATTTAGTTCTCTAACACTTTATAGGCTTTAGGTAGGTGTTCCATGGTATCCGACGCAATCAACGAAACGGTTCCAACGGATTGAGCAGCTAAATCATCTGCCAAACTATGGAGATAACCTCCGAAAATAGAAACTTCTTCGGATGAATGGTCTTACGCCAACAAGCTCGTAATTATTCCTGTTAATTCATCTCCACTTCCACCTGCAGTCATACCTGGGCTCCCGGTGATATTAAAATACAATTCTTCGGAAGGGAATGTATTGTAATAAAGGTGTGTACCTGTTTCACTAAAACGATTCACTCATGTAGCTTAGATGATTCGCGTTGCTTTTCTCCTCGGTCATGGCTGTTATCAAATGGACCAACTAATCGTTCGAACTCTTTGGGGTGCGGGTTGAGAATACTGTTTTTAGGAATCAGCTATTTTAAACGTTGATAAGCTGCGATTATATTTAGCGCATCGGCATCAATAACCATGTGATTCTTGTTCGATGTAAGAAGTTTTTCGACGAACGCAGTTGTTTCGTTAGAGGTTCCTATTCCTGGACCAATACCGATTGTGCTGGCAGGAAGTTCTGTTAAATCCCCTCCTATAATCTCTAATTCATTGACCAAAATCGTCATTGCCTCGGGAACCGGTGTTTGAATAATTTCGTTACCGTTTTTGGGAGTTACGTAGGTTAATAATCCAACGGCACTTCGCAAGCATGCTCCACCCGCAAGAATTGCAGCACCCATTGTTCCCGGTCCCACAAAAGATGTGAAATGGCCTAGATGGATCATATTTCGGGGTTATCCAGTTTACACATCCGAGAGCTGTTTGCTCCATAAGGTTTATGCTCGCGATGGGTTCGTTTAGGATGGTAAATCGGTCAGATTCTCGTTGTTGTTGACTTGATAATATCTTCATGACATCGGAGTCAAATTTTAGTTGCGTTGGTAGGTATATGTGATTGAGTATGGTTGGTCTACTGCATTTAGTTTTAGTATGCTATCCGTTAACTGTTGTACAAAAAACGTTTTTGTTCCCTTTGTAGCCAAGAGATGAGGTTCAGTATTTGTGTTAACCAATATCAGTGTGTCGTTGGCATAATTCCAATACATCGGTCTGAAACGGTTGATGGTCTGTCCTTGCGAATCTAAATCGAAATATTGAAAATCAGTAGAAAATAATAATCCTACTTTGGGAGGGGTTTTCTTATCACTTTGCTCGATTAAGGACCATGCTCCAATCAAGTCAGGTTCCTCTTGAACAATTTCGGAAGAAGAACAGCCAAATAAGAACAGGATGATGAATAAAAAAGGGAAACATTTCATGGGTATCGACTTTTCACAAATATAGCGTATTTGATCGAATTGGGTCGTGTGGAAATTGTGGTTGATATCTGAAACCAACCCTGTGTTTTCCTTTACCACTCTCAACTTTCCGACTTTCCCACTACTGAGGTCAATCCCATACGCTTCAATAGAAAGCTTGCATTCATATTCTGTGCTACGCCTGAACGAATTTTATAATCGAAATTCATTTCATCACCAGAAATAGTGCTATCAAAATATAAGTTGATTAAGCGTGGGTCTGAGTTGCTCAATTCAGTAAGTTTCAGATCATGTGTCGCGATTATCCCTTTTGCTCCTAGGTCACACAGTTTTTTTAAGAATAAAGCAGATCCTTCCTCTTTATCTTTGGAATTCGTTCCTTTTAATATCTCGTCCAGCACAATAAATACGGACTCATTTCTTTTCTCAATGGCATCGGTAATGAACCTTAAGCGTAATAATTCAGCATGAAAATAGGACGTTTCCGCGTTCAAATCGTCTGAAGTACGCATACTTGAATACAACAATACATTCGGAAATTGAAAAGTAGTTGCCATTACTGGAAAGCCTGCTTTTGCCAACATTAAATTCACCCCAACACTGCGTAAGAAAGTACTTTTACCTGCCATGTTCGGACCGGTAATAATGGTAAATTGTTCTCCATTTTGCAATTCAAAATCATTTGTGACGCGCGCTTTTTGGTTAATCAACGGATGACCGAGTTCTTTTATGAGAATGGGGTCATTGATAGATCCGGTAATCATTGGATACGACGTTTTGGGATAATTGTTGATGCGGAAATTTGCTCCAGAAATATATACTTCCATTTTATAAAGAGCGGTTTCCCAAGCTTCCAGATAAACTGAATTGCGTATTTTCCATTGTTCGATTTGAATGGTCAACTGAATGTCCCACGCTAAGAAATAGTTCAATATAATTCCCATTAATACATTGTTACGCTGTCCAATGCGTTTGCAATAGGAGCCAAGTCCTTTCAGTTCTTTTGTTGCATTGATGTTGCTTTTTAATAATTCTTCTTGCAATTGAGTCAACTTATATGAAGTAAATTTCACTTCATTCATAATCGCTAATTGATGCTGCATGGCTGCAACTGTTTGTTCAATAGAGTCTAATTGGGCAGCGAGTTTGTTCGTTTTTTTTACGCGCTGCATTATCGGAAGCATCAATGGAATCGAGTAAACCATGAACTCAACTCCAGAAAGCACATCAAAATAATAAGCACCAAACAATGTGAAGCCCAATACAGGAAGTAAATAGCGTAATATTTTGTAGGCAGAAGGATAAGAGATTTCTGTAGCACCCCATTTTGCAAGAGAAGGACGCATTGGACTCTCTTTTTCATTTTCCATCCCCCGTGCTCGAAAGTGTTGCGCCCAATCTTGATGTGCACACAATTCTTCTACGGCTTCTTGACTCTCTACCGTGTTGTCTACTCCTTCTTGTAGGACTTTAGAAAGCAAAGCAGCTCCGTTTTTTGTAGCGCTTCGGTTGAGGTATTGAAAAATACTTTGATTACCAAAAATGTCAAAATCATACGTAAACGCATGGTGTGGGTTCTTCCATTCTTCCCCGTTCCCAAAAGCACTATAATTTCCTTGAAGCGCATTTAATTCCTCGCGATTGATAAAGATAAGGTTCTTAACAAAGTTCATTTCTTCTATATTTTCCGCGCTTTTTCGTACAAAAAATACAAACACAATCAGTTCTGCAACGACAATTGGAACAATCACTGGGCCTATGTTGTAGAAAAAATAAAGCGTAACAGGTACCAATAGAAAAGCAGTTAAGCGCAGAGCAACCCACATACGTGCCGTGCGCCTTAATTGACTCAATTCCTGTTGTAAATGAGAAAGTCGCCTTTCGTAATAGGAAGTTGGATTGTTTTCAGACGTCATGGCATTTAAGTTATAGCTACTTTTGCGTTTGTGAACAAAGGTATAGTATATATTTTATTATCGGGTCTCGCGTTTATGGTTGTGAACATATTCGTGAAGATTTTAGGAAGTGGTCCGAATCAAGAGCTGATTCCCAACATTCAATCATTTCCTATTCCAGAGATTATTTTGTTTCGCTCTATCATTACGTTTGTGATGTGTTATGCTATCATACGTGCACGGCAACTGCCCTTTTTTGGGATCAATAAAAAATGGTTGATTATCCGCGGTGTATTCGGAACGGCAGCATTGACCATTTTCTTTTTTACGCTCGATAATTTGCCACTCGCTGTCGCCACGACGGTTCAGTATTTGAGTCCATTGTTTACGGTAATTATCGCTACGTTCTTACTCAAAGAAAGGGTAAAATACATTCAATGGTTCTTCATGGTGGTTGCCTTTGGAGGCATAGCCCTTTTAGGGATGTCGAAATTGCTAAGTGAAGATGCATTAATAAGTGGTATTCATCCAGAATGGGTAATGCTTGGAGTGCTCTCCGCTTTTTTGTCCGGGATAGCGTACAATGCTATCGTAAAGTGTCAACCCACGGACCAACCGATTACAATCGTCATGTATTTCCCATTAATCGCAACGCCAATTATGACTATTTACGCGATTTTCGTTGAATTCGTTCTACCTCAAGGTATCGAATGGTTGCTGATCATTATAATTGGGGTTTTTACACAATTCGCCCAAATCTTTATGACGAAAGCCCTTCATGCCGAAAATACGGCTACTGTTACACCGTTTAAATATTTCGGATCCATTTACGCCTTTTTTATCGGACTATTCCTTTTCGATGAAGTCATTTCCCTTTACGGGATTGTCGCGATTGTATTGATTCTTATCGGTGTATTGGGTAATGCCCTATTTAGAAAACGGAATTTCCCTCGTTTTACGAGATAGTTTATAAATCCAGCTGTTTAATCTGCTCTATTCGGTTACGTGTTAAGAATTCATCGATCGTTTCGAAGTGTTCGATCACGCGTTGGTTTTTGAATTCAAATACTTTATTCGCTAATCCTTCTATAAAAGCGCGGTCGTGCGATACAAGAATCAATGTCCCGTCAAATTTGATCAACGCTTCTTTGAGTACATCTTTGGATTTAAGGTCGAGATGATTGGTAGGCTCGTCGAGAATCAATACGTTGACTGGTTGTAATAACAATTTTACCATTGCCAAACGCGTACGTTCTCCTCCTGATAAGAAGCCAACTTTCTTATCGATGGCATCTCCTGAAAACATAAAGGCTCCAAGAATGCTTTTGATTTCCTTACGAATTTCACCAACTGCCACATTATCTACTGTTTCAAAAACGGATAATTCGGGGTCTAGCAATGAGGCTTGATTTTGTGCAAAATAACCCACTTTAGCGTTGTGGCCCAATTCGCAAAACCCGTCAAAATCTATTTCACCCATTATGGCTTTGATCATGGTGGATTTTCCCTCTCCATTTCGTCCGACGAAGCATACTTTCTCCCCCCGAGCGATGGCGAGATTGGCATTTTTAAAAATGACTTTTTCGCCATAGGATTTGCTCATGTCACGCGCAATAACCGGATAATCTCCAGAACGTTGAGAAGGAGGGAAGCGCAGCGAAATAGCAGAGTTGTCGATTTCATCAATTTCTATAATTTCGAGTTTTTCCAACATGCGCTGACGCGAGCTAACTTGGTTGGTTTTCGAATAGGTACCCTTGAATTGCTCGATGAAACGTTTGTTTTCCGCAATCATTTTCTGTTGTTCCAGATAGGCCTTTTGTTGTTGTGCGCGACGTTCTTCTCGCAATACCAAGTAGTGAGAATAGTTGGCTTTATAATCGTAGATGCGTCCCATCGTTACCTCAATCGTGCGGTTAGTGATGTTGTCGATAAACGTTTTGTCGTGAGAAATGACGATCACGGCTTTTGCCTTATTTTTCAGAAAGTCTTCGAGCCAAATGACGGATTCAATGTCGATGTGGTTGGTGGGCTCATCCAGAAGAACCAAGTCGGGCTTCTGAAGGAGGATTTTCGCTAACTCTATGCGCATCCGCCATCCACCGCTGAATTCACTGGTGTTCCGTGTAAAGTCACTCCGCTTAAAGCCCAACCCGAGCAATGCTTTTTCTACTTCCGAATCAAAATTGGTTTCCTCAATGGCATAATATTTTTCACCGAGTTCTGCTACACGCTCAATGACGTTCATGTAGGAATCCGATTCGTAATCCGTACGTGTCTCCAGTTCTTTGTTCAGCGCTTCAATTTCATTTTTCATCTGTATGACTTCTACAAATGCCTTTACGGTTTCATCAAATACGGTACAATTATCCTCTGTTAGCAGGTGCTGCGGTAAGTAAGCGATTTTCGTATCAGGAGCGCATTGGATACTTCCACGATTTGGTTTTTGCGCACCAGCAATGATTTTCATCATCGTTGATTTTCCCGCGCCGTTTTTACCCATCAAGGCAATTTTGTCGTTGGGATTGATCACAAAACTTACGTCTTTGAAGAGTGTTTTTGCACTAAATTCGACCGTCAGGCCATTCACTGAAATCATCTACCGGAAATTTGATGGTGCAAAGATAGCGGTTCATCCGAATTTTAACAGGTTCTGATTGGTCAAAACAGCAAAAATAAGGGCTGTATAAAAATAGGGGTTTATATATTCTTCGCTCTGCTACGAAGGTTGAAAGATGATTGCCTAATCATAGTCCTCCTTTTTCACTGTTCTCTCGAAAGGAATCGTTTTCGGCTCGGTACTTTCTACTGGAGCCGATTAAAAAAATCCAAAACCAATAAATCACCACCATGAGCATTCAGCGCAAATTGAGGTGTATCCCCATGCAACCAATGGTGTGCTGATGTTAAAGATGGATGCTCAACACTCGATGAAACAACCATGGATGTTTATGGCTTGAGCGGTAAAATTGTTCAGACGCTATTTTTAGAAGTTCCTAAAAGGGAATGCACTCATAAATTGGATTGAACAAACCTTAATCGGAGTGGTTAAATTCTCATCTTTCAATCCAAAGAAGGTAAAGTTTCAAAGAGCTCAATTATAGAGTGATTTTGTACTTGTTGATGCTTAAAAGAGGCTTATGATCAATGCGTTTTTTGATTCTATAAGTCACCCACAGCCTCCAGTCCTGTACTTCGAACTATTTATTATCTAAAACAATTCTAAATAATAAATATCGAGGTTAGAATTCAAACTAAACTTTAAATTTGTTGTTCATTATAGTACTCGAAATTAAACAAAACATGAGCAACACAGGTCTTTTGAAATCATCCATAGGAAGGAAATTCGCTATGGCATTGTCAGCATTATTTCTGATGATATTTTTGCTGCAACATTTGGTGATTAACTTGTCCGCAATCTTTAGTCCGGATACATTCAATGAGTTATCTCACTTTATGGGTACGAATCCGTTGGTTCAATTTGTAGCACAACCTATTTTGATTTTTGCGGTCGTTTTTCACTTTGTCATGGGGTTTGTTCTAGAAATGAAGAACAGAGATGCCCGTCCAGTCAAGTATGCTAAAAACAATGGAGCAGCAAATTCTACTTGGATGTCTCGTAACATGATCTTAAGTGGTTCAGTGATTCTTGCATTCTTAGCACTTCACTTCATTGATTTTTGGATTCCTGAAATTAATACCAAATATATTGCAGGTGACATGTCAGGATTGAACGCTGAAGGAGGTTTTAGATATTATGAAGAATTATTGCACAAATTCCACGATCCGATACGAGTAGCAGCTTATTGTATTGCCTTTATTTTATTGGCATTGCACTTATTGCACGGATTCAGCTCTGCATTCCAATCAATGGGACAAAAAAACAAGTATATCACCGCATTAAGTAAGTTTGGAGTAGTTTATTCGATTGCAGTACCTCTCGGGTTTGTAATCATCGCATTAGTTCTTCACTTAGCACATTAATAGTTAGTAGTATGGCAACATTAGATTCAAAAATACCAGCAGGTCCATTAGCAGATAAATGGACTAACTATAAAAATAATATCAATCTTGTAAATCCTGCGAACAAGCGTTTAATCGATGTGATAGTTGTGGGAACAGGTTTAGCCGGAGGCTCTGCTGCTGCAACATTAGCAGAATTAGGATACAACGTAAAAGCATTTTGTTTTCAAGATTCACCGCGTCGTGCTCACTCTATTGCTGCACAAGGGGGGATCAACGCTGCCAAGAACTATCAAGGTGACGGTGACTCGACATTCCGATTGTTTTATGATACCGTAAAAGGTGGTGACTACCGCTCACGTGAAGCAAACGTATATCGTTTGGCGGAAGTATCAGCTAATATCATCGACCAATGTGTGGCGCAAGGTGTGCCGTTTGCACGTGATTATGGAGGGTTACTGGATAACCGTTCATTTGGTGGTGTATTGGTTTCAAGAACATTCTATGCAAAAGGTCAAACCGGTCAACAATTATTGTTAGGGGCTTATTCTGCGATGAACCGTCAGATTGGTAGAGGTAAAATCAAAATGTACAACCGTCATGAAATGATGGATATTGTTGTAGTAGACGGAAAAGCACGAGGAATTATCGCTAGAAACTTAGTTACTGGTGAGATCGAAAGACACAGTGCGCATGCGGTTGTGTTAGGTACAGGAGGTTACGGAAACGTATTCTTCTTGTCTACCAATGCGATGGGAAGTAACGTTTCTGCAGCTTGGAAAGCACACAAAAGAGGAGCGTATTTTGCAAACCCATGTTTCACTCAGATTCACCCAACGTGTATTCCCGTATCCGGAGAGCTCCAGGCGAAATTAACGTTGATGTCAGAGTCCTTGAGAAATGATGGTAGAATCTGGGTTCCTAAAAAATTAGAAGATGTTGAAGCAATTCGAGCGGGTAAATTGAAGCCAACACAAATTAAAGAAGAAGATAGAGATTATTATTTAGAGCGTCGTTACCCTGCATTTGGTAACTTGGTTCCGCGTGATGTTGCATCGCGTGCTGCCAAAGAAAGATGTGATGCTGGTTATGGAGTGAACGCGACTGGAGAAGCCGTCTATTTGGACTTTGCTTCGGCGGTTACACGCTATGGAAAAGAAGCGGCTCACGTGCGTGGATTAAATGAAAATGACAACACGCTAGTTCAAAAACTAGGTAAAGAGATCATCGCTAACAAATACGGAAACTTGTTCCAAATGTATGAGAAGATTGTGGACGAAAATCCGTATGAAACGCCGATGATGATTTATCCAGCGGTGCATTATACAATGGGAGGTCTTTGGGTAGATTATAACCTGATGACCACTGTTCCTGGATTGTATGCTATTGGAGAGGCGAACTTCTCTGACCATGGTGCTAACCGTTTAGGTGCTTCCGCATTGATGCAAGGTCTGGCAGATGGTTACTTCGTATTGCCTTACACGATTGGTGATTACTTAGCAAGTGATATTCGAACAGGAGCGATTCCTACTAATACTCCGGAGTTTGATGCAGCGGAGAAAGAGGTAACAGAGCGTTTAAATTTCTTCGTGAATAACAACGGAACACATTCAGTAGATTATTTCCACAGACGTTTAGGGAAGATCATGTGGGATAAGTGTGGTATGGCAAGAAATACCGATGGATTGAAATCAGCAATTGCTGAAATTAAAGCGTTGCGTGAAGAATTCTGGAAAGACTTAAAAGTGCCAGGCTCAGCGGATGAATACAACGAAGAATTAGCAAAAGCGGGTCGTGTAGCTGATTTCCTTGAGCTGGGTGAGTTATTCGCGAAAGATGCGCTGGAGCGTAACGAATCGTGTGGAGGACACTTCCGTGAAGAGTCACAAACTGCCGAAGGAGAAGCTGCGCGTGATGATGCTAATTACACGTATGTTTCCGCATGGGAGTATACTGGTTTACCGAGTGAGGCAAACCTTCACAAAGAAGAGTTGGTATATGAAAATATTGAGTTGAAAACAAGAAGTTATAAATAGGAAAGATATGAACTTAAAGTTAAAAATTTGGAGACAGAAGAATGCCAACGATAAGGGTAAGATGGTAGACTATCCCATCAGTGATGTATCACCAGATATGTCTTTCCTTGAAATGCTTGATGTTCTCAATAATCAGTTAATTGAAAAGGGTGAATCACCTGTAGCTTTCGATCACGATTGTCGTGAAGGAATTTGTGGGATGTGTTCGCTTTATATCAACGGTGAAGCACATGGTCCAGATAGAGGAGTAACTACGTGTCAATTGCACATGCGTAAATTTAAAGATGGTGATACCATTTACATTGAACCATTTAGAGCCAAAGCATTTCCTATTATAAAAGACTTGGTTGTTGATAGAGGTGCGTTTGACCGCATTCAACATGCAGGTGGTTTCGTGTCTGTCAATACGTCTGGTAATACACAAGATGCGAACTCTATTCCAATTCCGAAGGCTGATGCGGATTTAGCGTTTGATGCGGCTACTTGTATCGGTTGCGGAGCTTGTGTAGCGACATGTAAGAACAGTTCAGCGATGTTGTACGTTTCAGCGAAGGTTTCACAATTTGCTTTACTACCGCAAGGACAAGTGGAAGCAAAAGACCGTGTGTTGAACATGGTGAAGCAAATGGATGCTGAAGGATTTGGTAACTGTACCAATACTGGAGCGTGTGAAGTGGAATGTCCAAAAGGAATTTCCTTAGACAATATTGCACGTATGAACCGTGAGTTCAGTAAGGCAATATTGGACGGAAGAGAAAAGTAATTATATTTTTTTGCTTGGAAAGGGAGCTCATCACTCCCTTTTTTTGTTTTTAAGCAATTCACTTCGTATGCCAATCCGCTCAACAGCGTTGAAAGCATCACCACATGAAAGCCTTTTTAATCGCTTAAACCTGAAAGAGAGAAGCACTTATTCTTCAGTTGCTGAGGATGAATTAACTAAAGACAGCTGGAATGTGCAGAAAGAAGACCGCAATAACAGCTTGTTTGCAGTAGAATTAATTATTCTCATATTGCTTGCGTTCCTGTTACCTCCTTTAGCAGTGTACTTAAGCGAGGGAAGTTGGAATACTAGTTGCTGGATAAGTTTATTGCTAACGATTTTTTCTGGATTCCAGGAATAATATTCGCTTTATATTTAGGCCTTGTAGGTTGATGAGAAACTAAGAAAGTCGAAAGTCGTAAGGGGTTCCTTAAGGACTTTCTGTGTTTAATGTAAGCTTACTTTAAAGCCTACACACTACTTCTCCTTGCTCCGGTTCTTGAAGTAGGGCATCCAATAGAACGGCAACTTCTCTTGGGCTTCTCAACTCTCCCTCGTCTTTCATGCGCCGGAAATTGGTAACACCTGTAAAGTCTTCGGGTGAAGTCGAACGAATAACCACCTGCATTTGAGTATCAACCACGCCAGGAGCCACACTATAGATTTTCGTTGAAAGTCCGAGCTCCATGAATTCGATTTTTAGCGTTTCGCTGTACAAATCAATGGCTGCTTTTGATGCGCAATAAGCTGCCCAGCTGGGAATAGGGCGCTTAGCGGCTCCAGAACTTATATTGACAATCGTTTCAATTCTTGAAGGAACAATTTGTTGGAAAAGCATCGTGATGAGCACTTGTGGGGCTAAAATGTTGATGTTCGCTAATTCTCGATAATGAAGTGCAGAAAGATTCGGGAAATGTTTAATCTCTCCGATAGTTCCCGCATTATTAATTAGAATGACTGTGCTATTACGATCGAGCTTTTCGCGAAAATCGATTTGCTCGAGCTGATAAGAGTCACTTAAGTCACAACTGACAAAACTAAATTTAGGGTGTTCGAGCGTGTTACTTCGCGAAATACCGAGTACATGGTGACCTTGGGCAAGGTAGTATTCGGCACATGCTTTTCCTATTCCGAACGAACTTCCAGTAATTATATACGTCTTGTTACTCATTAATGTCTATGAAACGTTGCACATGCTTTGCGGTACCAAACACCAGTAGCGTATCTCTTGATTCTATAATCGTATCACCGTTTGGAACACCGATGACATGCTGTTCAACATTGTACTGACCTTTCTTCTTGATGTCGTATTCCCGCTTCATCGTGACTAACGTCAATTGGTATTTATTTCTGAAATCTAAGTCATCAATCGTTCTATTCAAAATCCCTTTTGGAGGTTTGATTTCCGCTATTTCGTAGTCGTCCGGGAGCTGCAAGAACGAGAGAATACTTGGATTGATTAGTTTTTCTCGAACAACAAAGGCCACCTCGTCTTCTGGAGTCAGGATTTCTTTAATTCCAATCTTCTCAAGAATCAACTTTTGCTGACTACCACTAGCGCGTGCAATGATACGTTTTACTCCTAGATCTAGCAGGTGAACACACGTGAGAATAGTGGCTTCAAAATTTTCTCCAATCGCTACGACTACAGCATCCATGTCGGCAATGTTTTGGTTCGCTAATGCCTTCGGATCAGTGGTATCCATTCTAACGGCAAACGACACATCGTCTTTGATGTTTTCAATTTTGTCTTCCGAATTATCGAACGCAAATACTTGAGCTCCTTTTTCGGATAGTCGTTTGGCAATGGTGGCACCGTATTTACCAACTCCTATTACTGCGAACTTACTATAAATCATATTTTCTTAAATTATGCTAATGCGTGTTGTAAATCTTGAATAAGGTCCTCACTATCTTCAACGCCTACACTTAGGCGAATGAGAGAGTCAACGATGCCTGCTTTTTCACGTTCTTCTTTAGGAATCGATCCGTGGGTCATCGTGGCTGGGTGGCAAAGCAATGATTCTACGCCACCTAATGATTCCGCCAGTGCAAAAATCTTAAATTTCTTCAATAAGGCATGAGTTTCTGTTAAACTATTTCCCACCAAGGAGAAAGAAATCATTCCACCAAATCCGCGCATTTGACGTTGCGCAACGGCGTGATTGGGATGTGTATGAAATCCAGGCCAATAGACCTTGTCAACCTTGGGGTGATCTTTTAGCCATTGCGCAACCCGAATACCATTTTCGCAATGACGCTGCATGCGCAAGTGTAGTGTTTTTATTCCGCGCAAAACAAGAAAGCAATCCATCGGTGCAGCGATGGCTCCAGAACTATTCTGTATGCGATAAATTTCTTTTGCGACGGTGTGGTCAGAGGTGACAAGTGCGCCCATCACCACATCGGAATGTCCGCCAAGGTATTTGGTTACCGAATGCATGACGATATCTGCACCCAGATCAAGTGGGTTTTGCAGATAAGGCGTTGCAAAGGTGTTATCAACAGCGAGGTAAATGCCGTGTTTTTGAGTGATCTTTGCGACAGCTTCTATGTCTACAATGTTCATCATGGGATTGGTAGGTGTTTCTAACCATACCAAACGCGTTTTGGGAGTGATAAGACGTTCTATGTCTTCCAGTTCATCCAATGTAGCGAAATGAAAGCGAATACTGTATTTCTCAAAGATGGTGGTGAAAATGCGGTACGTTCCGCCGTACAAATCTGCGGTGGTAATCACTTCGTCACCGGGCGTTAGCATTTTTAAAACAGCGTCCACAGCAGAAAGTCCACTTGCGAAACAGGCGCCATAGGTGCCATTTTCCAGTGCAGCGAGCGCATTTTCCAGTGCACTGCGTGTTGGGTTGGAAGTCCGCGAATATGCATAGCCTTTGTGCTCACCAATACCTTCTTGCACATACGTACTCGTCTGGTAGATGGGCGTCATAATCGCTCCTGTCGAAGGATCAGGTTCAACCCCAGCATGGATGGCTTTGGTTCCAAACTTCATGTCATGATTTTTCAACACTGTTTCTTTCTGATTTCCACGACAAATGTAATGAATAGTTCATCAATTTCGTAATTTTAGAAGGGTAGAACCAAGTTCGGGAAGGCCTTCTTCGGAGGACCTCATTTTTCGGTATATAAATGATTAAATTTGTACAGGATAATGAGGATGCAAAGCTGCTGTTCTCGCTTTTTGGAAAAATTAATGATGAAGGTTTATTTTTTAGATACGGTGCACCCAATTCTTCAGGAACGACTACAAGCAGCGGGTTATACGTGTCTTGATTTCACGCAACAATCGCGGGAAAATTGTGAGGAAGCCATTCGCGATGCACACGGCCTAGTGATTCGGTCTCGTTTCCCGATGGACGAAGGTTTCTTGCGCCATGCTCCCGAATTAAAGTTCATTGCGCGCAGCGGAGCAGGGATGGAGAACATTGATATCGCATATACTCAGCAACGTGGAATAACTTGCTATAACGCTCCTGAAGGAAATCGTAATGCGGTAGGAGAGCACGCGTTAGGAATGTTGTTGAGCCTGATGAATCACTTGAATAAAGGCGACCATGAAGTACGCAATGGAATATGGGATCGCGAAGGAAATAGAGGTGTTGAGCTGGATGGAAAAACGATAGGGATTATCGGATATGGAAACAATGGGGCTGCTTTCGCAAAGAAATTGCGTGGCTTTGATGTCGAAATACTGGCGTTCGACAAATATAAAGCGGGCTTTTCCACAGACCAGGTGAAAGAATCCTCACTCCAAGAAATTTTCCAACGCGCTGATGTGCTTTCATTTCATATTCCGCAAAACTCAGAAACCTTGTACATGGGAAATGTGGAGTTTTTCGCGCAATTCAAAAAGCCGATCTACGTGCTCAACTTGTCGCGGGGAAAAATTATTCGTACCACAGACTTGATGAAAGGAGTGAACGAAGGCAGGATTCTCGGTGCCGGGTTGGATGTGCTTGAATTTGAAAGCAGTTCTTTTGAAAATATTTTCTCAGGAAATATACCTCCAGCATTCAAGGAATTACTTGCTTCGGATAAAGTGATCTTGAGTCCACACGTTGGCGGTTGGACAGTGGAAAGTTATTTTAAATTGAGTGATGTGCTTGCCGACAAGATTCTTGGAGGAATTGCTTAGTTGCAGGTTACAGGGACTTCGTCCGTTTCAGGTTGCGTCTTTACATAAAACGCTGTTGTTCTTCCCTTTGAAGTTCGTATCAGGGAATGATTATTCGGCCATGCGAAGCATCGTGAATAAAAACGAAACACGATAAATGCATCAAGCCTGCAACTGTGCGAAGCGCAACAACCTGTAACTATTTTCCCTATCGCACACGGAATTTTAAGAAATCACCCTCACAAACGTCTTCCAAACAATTTTAACATCTTGGCCAATGCTTGGATTGCTCGTGTATTTCTTATTCAGTTCTAGTTTTGCTGGCATAACTTCTTCAATGTATGTTTTGCGGGGGTCAGCGCTTTTACCGAGAAGTTCATTTTCTTCAAAATATTCAAGCGAAGCATAATCTGTAATTCCAGGTTTCACGTTTAACACCTGCTTTTGAGCGGGCGTGTACAGGTCAACGTATTCTTTCACCTCTGGTCGAGGTCCCACTACACTCATAGAGCCCAGCAGCACGTTAATGAATTGAGGGAATTCATCCAATTTATATTTTCGTAAGAAATATCCGATTCCTGTAATCCTGGGGTCCCGCATCCCAACAGTAAGCTTTCCTAACTTATCGGCATCTTTACGCATAGTTCTGAATTTCAAGAGGCCAAACGGTTTTTCGTGCCGGCCAATGCGTTCTTGAACATAGAAAATACCTCCTTTTGAAGTCAACAAAATGATGATGGCAATGACAGTTCCAAACGGAAGGAAAGCCGTTAAAACAATCAGGGAAAAGAGGATGTCAAAAATTCGTTTCATCAGTTGTTATCCCATCACTTTTTGTACGGAACGAAGTACTACGTCGATCACCGTTTGAACCTGTTCATCTGTTAAATCGTAATAAACAGGCAGGGAAATTTCATTGGCATACCTCAAATAAGCAGCTGGATAATTATCGATGGAGTAACCTCTTTTTTTGTAGGCTGTTAATAATGGCAATGGTTGAAAATGTACATTCACTGCTACCTCTTGTTCCGAAATTTCAGTAATAATTTCATCGCGCTGCAGTTCAGATGCACCCTCAATTCTTAATTGGTACAAGTGATAGCAACTCAACTTATCGTTGGTTTGGAAAATTGGTGTAAGCAAACGTTGGTCGATGCGAAATGCGTCGGAGTAGCGTTCGAAAATCGCTTTTCTGCGTGCAAGGTTCTCCGCGTAGCGTCCCAACTCAATGAGGCCAATAACGGATTGTAAATCGGTCATGTTGCATTTGAAACCAGGCTCTTCTACATCATAGCGCCAAGCTCCTTTTTGTGTTTTTGCTAATGCGTCTTTCGACTGTCCATGCAGGATTTTTATGCAGAAATCTTTATAGATTTGCTCATGATCAAAGCCATCTGGCAAGTTAAACGCAATGGCACCACCTTCGGCTGTAGTAAGGTTTTTAACGGCATGAAATGAAAACACGGTAATGTCGGCAACGCTCCCTACGACCTTGCCTTTGTAGCGCGCGCCGAATGAATGGGCGGCATCCGCAATAATCGCAATCCGTCCAAGCTTTTCTTGTAAGGGATTTGTTGGGGTAAATAAATATGCATAGTTATCCGCTAATGCAAATAATTCGTCATAATCACATGGCCAACCACCGATGTCGACAGGGATAATCGCTTTGGTTTTTGACGTAATCGCCTTTTCTACGTGTTCTAAATTAATGTTGTAATCATCGTTCGAGATATCCACCATAATTAATTTTGCGCCACTGTGTACAATGACATTGGCGGAAGCACAATAGGTGTAGGCGGGTAAAATAACCTCGTCGCCTTCTCCGATTCCCCACCAATGCAACAATACTTGCATGCCCATCGTCCAAGAGTTCACGCAAACAGTCGCTTTATTCCCACAGTAAGCCGTGATGTCTTTTTCAAACTGCTTCGTTTTTGGTCCGGTGGTAATCCACCCGCTTTGCAGTACTTCGGTTACTCCAGCTATTGTAGCCGCATCAATCCTTGGCGGAGAAAAAGGAATCATAGTATTATTTTTTACAAATATACAGGAAAGGAAAGTACAGCGTTAATTTTGAGTTGAATTCTTCCTCAAGTGATGTTGCGCCCTCGAAAAAATAACATTTAGACAACAAATGGCAGAACAACTTTCAGTAGTTTTGTTGGAAACCACAAGCAATGAAACGACGCGATTTTTTTAGAAATACATCTCTCGCTACGGTTGGATTAGGAATGTCCCCCTTAGCATTTGGTGCTGGACAAACGCATGAGCGCCTGAAAAAAGGCCCGAAGAAACGCGCGAAGAATATTATTTTTATGGTTTCCGACGGAATGAGTTCGGGTACGCTAACCATGGCGGACATCATGGCGCAACGTCAATTGGGTAGAAGTAGTTTTTGGGTGGATGCTTACCGGACAGGTTTTGCAAAACGAGCGATGATGGATACGGCCTCAGCGAGTTCACTGATTACTGATTCTGCTGCTGGAGGATCTGCATGGGGTGGTGGTGTTCGCGTGTATAATGGGCGCTTGAATTGGGGAGAAAATGGAGAGCACTATACGCCCATCTTACAAAAGTTTAAGCAGCTTGGAAAAGCAGTAGGGTGTGTAACAACAGTTCCAATTACCCATGCCACGCCAGCCAGTTTTTGTGTGTGCAACGAAAGCCGAAAGAATCAACCGGAAATTGCGAAACAATACCTCGACTTGCGCTTTGATGTTATGTTAGGTGGAGGGAAAGAATTCTTTGAGAAAGCCCTACGTAAGGATGGCGAAGATGTATTTGGGTTGTTTGAACAAGCACAATTTGGAGTTGCCCAATCAAAAAGTGAATTGGACAGCCTAAAAAATGATGAACGGCCCGTGCTTGGAGTGTTTCATACGTCCGCACTTCCGTTTACGGTTGACCAAAACACAGATAAATCGCTGCAAGCGCAAGTGCCCACAATTCAAGAAATGACACGATTTGCGATTGAGAAATTAGCTAGAAACAAGGAAGGATTTGTGTTGCAAATTGAAGGAGGTAGAGTGGACTGGGCAGCGCACTCCAACGATACAACAGGGTTGATTTTTGATCAATTGGCGTTTGATGAAGCGGTGAAAATTGCCTTGGATTTCGCGGAAAAAGATGAAGAAACGTTGGTCATTATTACCACCGATCATGGGAATGGAAATCCAGGATTGTTTTATGGCAAGGAATCCGATGTTCAATTTGATAACCTTCAAGTAGCAAAGCATTCTAACTACTGGATTCTAGAAGGAGAGGGGATAGAGCGAAACTTTACAACGAGTACATTGATAGAACGTGTCCATTACGCACAGAACTATCGTTTGACTGATGCGGAAGCCAAAGAGTTAGCGGATTGGATAAATGCGTTAAGCGAGGAAGATATTAAGAATGAATATAAGCTCCCTTACGAACGATTGGCTCAACTTCAAAAGAAATATACCGCAGTAGGTTGGGGCGATATGCATCATTCCGCCGACTTCGTGGAATTAGCGATGACGGGTCCTGGAAGTGAGATGCTCACCCCTTTTGTGAAGAACTACGAGTTGCATAACTTTATGTTGGTTGCGGCAGGTGTGGAGGTAAAATAGTAAATACTTTTGGCTTTTTAAGTGTTTTCGCGACTGTGTTGAACTATTTGATATAAATGCTTGAATGCTTTGTCCGGTAGCATTGTGTAATGAATATTCCTATAGTTGTCATAGGTACAAAACTAAAATTATGAAACAAGCATTAACTTTTTTTCTACTAACAGGGCTTATTTATCCCACGCTTACTCAGAACAATATTTCTGAAATATATCAAGATGGCATATTAAATGGTCAATTTGAATCGAAGTATGCGAACGGAAAGTCGAAGGCCGAGGGGGCATATCGCAATAATTTGAAGATTGGAAAATGGACGATATGGGACAGTTTGGGGAACGTAATTATGACGCGGCAATATAAAGAAGGATTGGCGATTTCGGTGCGTACTTTTCAAAAGGGGAAAAAAGGGGTGTACGATGCTCAACAACCACCTATGAATAGAAATAGCGATGGTTATTTCCCTTTTGTATCTGTGGACCCCAATTCAGTTGTGTATTCCAAAAGATTATGGCGAGAGATTAAACCAACCGAATTAAACGCCCCGTTGTTTCTTGATAGCAAGGTTATTGGTGAACTAATTCGATTGATAGAAAAGGAGATGATTACTGGGTATTCGGCAGAATCCGATGAGTTCAAAGTGATATTACCACCAAATAAGTTCAATGTGTTTAACGGAAAAAAGCTTGTTGGGTATAAGATTAAAGAAGATTGGTTTTTCGATAAGATTAGAAATACGGGTGATGTTCGGGTTATAGGTATTTGTCCAATTGTTGAAATTGAGGAGGGTGTTGTAAGGGAAGCTTTTTGGGTGTACTATCCCGAAATAAGAAAATATTTGGCAGAGCTGAAAGTAGATGATTTCTTCTATTTTCATCAATTCAACAGTACGATTATCAGAGAATCAATGATTCATGGCCAATACATTAAGGAATATATAAAACCAGAGGCTGTTTTCGATGAAGTTTTACGAATCGAATCAGCGCTGGTAGAGACAGAGATTGATTTTTGGATTTACTATGTTATGAAATCTTGATTCAATTAATTTCTTACAAATCATTTAATAGTAACCATTCATTTCAGAATTGTTAACCGATTTACTTTTGATTGAATGGCTGATAGAAGTCTTCTTTGCAGGTCTCGGAAATTCGAAATGGTTTAAACTTAATCTTTATTCTATTCCTTTCAATGGAATATATCGTTGTCCAACGAAAGCATAAATGATTTCTGCTGAACTACATTTAGATGAAATTTAGTTTTGTTACAAACTTTATTGCTTTATAAATTTTACTTTTCGAGGCTTATCACCGACGATTTCTATTAGGTAGATTCCACTTTTCAATGATGAAATATCGACCATGTCATCTGTTTTTCCAGAAAGTATAAATTTTCCGTTCAGAGTTAAAATTTTGAAGGTATAGTTGGTGACTGATTCTTTGAAATAGATAAAGTTTGTTGTCGGGTTAGGGTAAATATATAAATCATTTTTTATTATTGAATTACCTGATAAACCTGTCACATCTCCGATAACATTTATAGATCCGAGCATATTGTAAGGTGGTCCGGCATGAGGAGTACATTCATACTCATAGAATCCCACAACGGTTGGAATGCATTGAAAAAATGTATCTGCTGGAGCTTGCCATATTTGATCAAAAGGTGCAGCCCCTAAAGGAATATTCGTAGATGTAATAGTATGAACCATTGTAGGAATATCCAATGGAAGCCATTCAACTGTATCACCAAGTTGAATTGTAACATTTGAACCATTAAAAGTAGGGTTAACAAATTGGAAGTACCCATCCCACACTCTCACAACATTAATAGTCGCATTCGATCCTAATGATGAAACAAGAATGCTAAGGACAATAATTATTTTTTTCATAAGTTAGACTTTAGAATTGACGGTTTGGCTAAACTGCGTTTTTAATTTTTGTTTAGGCATTGTAATACGTTTTATAATTAAAATGGCTCAATTTTCACAAAACCAAATTTACCATTGTCCGATGCCACAATTACGCCTCCATCAGAAGTCAGGTCAATGGCCTCTCCAGCCCAGTCAACACCTTTTCCTCCGCCATAAGTTTTTTGCCATTCTATATTTCCAGTTTCATCAAACTTTACAAGATAAATATGCCAGGTGTTAGAATTATCACCACTACTTCCACAGCGTCTTTTATATCTTCCATATTCATCTCCAGTCCCTGCTGCGATAATGCAACCCCCATCTGATGTGCTCTTAACCCCCCATGCTTCATCGTGAATAAATTTCGGTTTAAAACCTCTCGGGTTTCCAGTTTTAGTTTCCCAAATTTGATTACCTGAGGTATCAATTTTCATGGTATAGGTATCCCAGTTTTCTGTTCCCGATAGAGTATGACCTGTTAGGAATATGGATCCATCAGCTCCCATGTCCATCCCGAAGCAATGATCAGCTGAAGGTCCTCCATATTTTTTATTCCAAATTATGTTTCCAATGCTATCTGTTTTGATTAGACCATAATCACTTGCGTTTTCAGTTAGTCCTGAAATGTAAAATTCGCTGTTGAGACTACCTATTCTATATGCTTGAGCCAAATACTGGTTGATATTTATTCCATTTTGCTTTACTCCATTAGAATTGTGAAAGGTAATATAGCCTTCTCCTTCTGTATAGAATGTATTTGTATTGTCTTCTGCGTTCACATATCCGACCGCAACCATTCCGGCTGAAGTTATTACAAGATCCTCGTAAGCATCATTACCTCCATTATTTGCAGTTTCTTGAAATATTAAGGAACCATCCGATTTATTAAGTTTAATTATTGTGCTATTTTCATTTACAGCACCACAAACAATGTAGCCATCAGATGTCTCAATGGCCGAATTCCCCAAATTATTACCACCATTACCAAATTCCTTTTTCCATATTAAATTTCCATTTTCGTCAGTTTTTACAACTAGTATTTTGGAAGAATTAGGTATAAAGCCGGTTTCTCCAATCTGCAAAAATCCACCATCAGAACATGATAAAATGTAATGACCGTGAGATTCTTCTCCCGATCCGTCTACCTCAGTATTCCATTCAATACCAGGTGCATTGGGATAGTCATTCATGTTACAGTCGTCATTTAACTTTCTGCAACCCAAGAAAAGAAGTGAGATAACTAGAATTGATATGTAGTAGTACTTTCCCAAAAGTGTCATTTTAAATGTATTATAACGGTTAGTATAAGCGGTCGTTTCAATGCTGCTCATACAATGTTAGAGTTAGTATTTATTTAATTCAGAACAACTTAAATTTCCTTGTCGAGCCAGATAACTTCTAATAAATTGATCATTAGTTATTTTTACTACTGCTGAGTATTTTTTGTAGTCTCTATGATAATCCATTGAAAAAACCGTTATCTGATGATAGTCATTTGCCAAAATAGGATCGCTATTGAATTGGTATTTAGATGAATGACTTGGATTGTCATTTCTATCATAGAATAAAATATATGTTTCATACGAGAATCCTGGCACGGATATATTCGAATTGTTTTTCAACATTAATTCGCCACTGATACTTATATTATAACTATTCGAAAGATTTGAGCCGCTCTTTTCAAATGATATCGAATTTTCAATGATTTCCTTGTATTCGCTAACCAATGACTCAAATTTCGGTTCAAGATTTTGACATGTTTCATGGATTGATGCGTCAGACTCAATATCTTCCATACAGCCAGAAGTTTTCAGTACATTATACAAGTTACTTTCGTAGTAAGAAGATAACCCTTTAGATCTAACTATCTTCCAACTATCGTTTTCTTTATTACTTACAACAAACTGCATAGGTTTGGTATTTTCAGTAGTACCATAATTACCAATTATTTTTATTTCTGTTTTCTTATCAGATGTAAATTTAGAACTAGAAATATTAAAGTTTTGAGGGATTTTATATAGAGAAATCTTACTCATTTCTGGGTAAATCTCTTCAGCTGAATTAAAATTCTGCATATTTAATTCATCGACAAATGATTGGACAACAGATTCAGCTTCTTTTAATATTTCTTCATCACTTGGGCCACAACTCAATAAGAAAAGGGGTAGGCAAAGGATGATATATTTAATTTGTCTATTCATAATTTATGTATTAACTCAAACGTTTAGTATAAACGGTCGTTTTAATGCCGTTTATGCATTGTTAGGCGTATGTTTCTCTATTGTATCACTAGTTTTTGTCTACCGATCGGCATCTTTTTTTCGCTCAATTCAATGATATAAATACCTGGTGACAAGTCTTCATTATTTGTAAATACTGTATTCGCTGAAACATTCTCTTTTTTCTTTACCAATTTCCCTGAATAATTATAAATAGAAATCGCAAAATCGTCATTACTATTATCCACAATTGAGATACTAAACGTGTTTGATGTTGGGTTGGGGTATATGTTAAAAGAAGGTGTTTCAGGTATCTCAGAAATGGAAGCAGTTTGCCCTATTTTTTTAAAATAATAGGCATTATTAATTGTGTTGGGTAGAGTGGGGTGCATATCAAATTGTAAAATTGGACCCTCCTCATCAGTAGAATACCAGTAGTAGGATGTATTAATGTAGTTGTTAACTCCAAACAACACATTTGAATCTATAATATTTACAACCTCTTTAACTCTTACTGTATTGTATATTGTGTTTCCGTCAGGGGTAATTATTTCTCCATATCCATCCACGAAAACTTCAGTTGAACCGGATTGGTAATGCCAATCACTTCCAGACATGTCATTAAAAGAAGACTCAAAGGTATCTATATGGCTGTCATTATATGTGAAGGGAAATATTAAATCTGTTCTCAGATTAGAGAAAGAATAAAACCATTTTTCAGAAACGCCATTATCTGCCCAATCGCCAATGAAATTAAGTGAGTCATTTTCAAGTCTATAATAGAAATACGTATCATCTTCTGGTGAGAATGTTTCAGTGTCTCTGCGTAAACAATAGTTAGAGAGGTCATAGTTTACCCCGGGCTCGTTAAAGAAAGGAGTACCATTTGGTAATATGCATGAAATTGTGTCAAAAATCACAGATGGATGCCCAAAGTCTATTGTTGAAAAATCCCATGTAATATTGGTTCCTGAAGAACCTATAGAGACTGAATTTAATTCAATATCGAATTTGTTTATTCTTAAATATTCATCTCCTAGCTGAAAGTAATCGGATTGTGTAATAATTGGTACTTGACAAAAGCTAAGATTATAAATTGCGGTTAAAAGGAAAATGCTTAGTATAGCTTTCAGTTTCATAATATTCTTTATTTATCTAATGCAGCTCGATTTGAATAGGTTGCATTGCGCCTAACGTTTTGCAGCTAAAAGAAGTGGCGGATTTGGAACACTAAACTGTCTATACCCACCAAACTTTATTAGTTGCACAATGTTCGTATTCACACTTCGTCCGCCATTTTTTTTAGGTGCTGTTATGTGTAGTTATTTTTCACAAATAAAAATGTCTTCGTCAATATTTAGCCCGTATTTCATATACTCATTAGAGATATTTATTCTCCTCACTTTAAAGCCACTTTCTTCTAAACGATTCACATAGTCTTGCCCATAAATTCTTACATGGTCAAATTGTCCGAAAACAATTTCCCTTTGTTTGGGCTCTGTTACTGAAAAGTCCTCAAATGTTTGTGCTGAATTTTTAGAAATTGGAACTTGTAAAACTGCTTGTCCTCCAATTTTTAAAACTCTTTGAAGTTCTTTCATGGCCTCTAAATCAGTCGGTATGTGTTCTAAAACATGGTTACAGATTATTAAGTCAAACGTATTATCACCATATGGGATGTTTAAAACATTAATATTTTGGACATGTGCTGGATATTGATAACCTTCTGTAAATAAATCACCACAAACGTATTTGTTGAAACAAAAGTCAAGTAATAATCTTGATAAATTTTTTTCAGGTGCTATATGTAAAATGCATTGGTTTTTACCAGCATTGAAGATTTTAACTTTTTCTGTTAAGTAAATATAAATTAATCGCTCTCTGTCAGTAGCATCACAATTATAGCATCCACCAAACCTTTTACCCCCGCCAACGACTTGTTTTTCTATTAAAATTGGAATGTCAATTCCAATTATTGATAAGTCTCTTGAAGAATAATTACAAAATGGGCAAATATATTTATCTCCCTTGTGTAACATTAGTCTAATTTGTTTTTTTAGTCTGTTTGGAATGATTTTTTTAATCTTGTCTATCATGTTCTTTTGTTTTTTATAATTACACATAACGGTTTGGCGCTTGGCGCAGTGGCGGATTTCGGAGCACAAAACTGTCAATACACCACAAAAGTTGATGCGAGGCAGAATGTTCAATTAACCACATCACCCGCCATTGAGCCAAACGCCTGTTGGGTGCTGGCCTTCTTTTTGGTCGTTACTTCAGTTTGTTTTTCTGTCTCAATCTTGTCAAATACGCCTGTCTCGATTATTGCTTTTACAAGTATGTCAATAACTGGAACAGAAACGCTATTTCCAATAAGTTTCATCCACCTTGCTCTGCTGTCAGGAAGAATATAGTCTTTTGGAAAGCCTTGAATTAAACAGGCTTCTTCTTTTGTGACTCTTCTGTAATTCTCTTTTTTGTAAACCTTGTCTATAAATTCTTTTTTGTGTTCAGTTTCGTTTTTTGCTTTAATTATTTGGGTTGTAACAAAATCGTTAGTGTCGCTTGCCACTAGAGTAGGGAAGATATTTGAACTAGGTAGAAAAATTCTATTTACTCCGTATAGTCCTGTACTGATTTTTGTGTTTTTGAAGTCATATCTTGATTCAGACAACACCAAAACTTCCTTTTCTAATAGGATTTCAATTGTCTTTGAAATTGATATTTTTTTCAGTTTTAATTCACGACTTGTTTTAAGTTCGTCAATTATTAAAATATCGCCTTTACACTTTTCTAATAGTATTTGTTCTTCTTCTTCAAGATTTTCTAGTTTGTCAGGGTTGATTTTAAATGCATAATCTACTTTTTTCAAAATCTCCAAATCAACCAATTCTTCAAGTTCGTTTTTAGAGATTGACCTGTCTAGTCCTTGGAAATGGTTTAAAGACAAAGGATTGCCATCCAAACAGCCATAAGCACTTTTGCGTCTGTTTTTAAGCAACAAATAACAAATCTCTTTTTGTCTCTCGGTTGTTTCCTTAATATCCCAAGAATGAATTGTCGAATGTCCGTTTCTTAAATCGTTAAAAAGGAAATAATCATTCAGTCCATTACTTGTTGATAAACTCATACTCTTTTGAGTAATTATGTTTCCAAACAAATCTCTTGGTAGTTCAATGTCCTCATCATCTATTTTTTCTGTAAAATCATTTAGAATATCAGCCAACTTTACTTTGTCGTCAATTGGTTTTGGAAGTCTAAAAGATTCTGCAATTTTGGGGTCTTTAAACCCAATTATGTAAATGCGAATTCGATTTTGAGGGACACCATAGTCAAAAGAATTAAGAACGTAATACTTTGCAAAGTATCCTGCTTCATTTATTCTTTCAAGAATGTATGTCAATGCTTTTTTATTTCTAGGGTCAACTAAACCCTTTACATTTTCAAAAATAAAAGCATCAGGTTTTGATTGATTAAGTAAAAATATAGTGTCATTCCAAAGTTGTCCACGGTCGTCATCAAACCCTAAATTTTTTCCTGCAATTGACCAACTTTGACAAGGCACTCCTGCTGTCAGCAAGTTATGCGAGGGCAGAGATTTAATTTTTGTAATATCTCCTAAATTCTTCTCTACAGGTTCATTTGAGTTTACGCAATAAGTGTTTATCGCATCTGTATTGATTTCGCTAAAATATAGGCATTCACCACCATTATCTGCCATTGCTTTTCTGAAACCTCCAATCCCTGCAAAAAGGTCAATGAAGGTAAATTTTACTTTCTTCATATTTCCTATTTTAAGAGTTCGTCATTAATGTTTTCAGGTGGTTCAATTTCTAAAAACTCTCTGTAAATCCTTTCTCGATATTCTTTGCCAAGTTTATTGACTTCTGAAATAAATGTTTTGTAAGTACCTGGGCCTCCAATTAAATCCCAAAACTCATTTCCAATAAGAACTGATTCATCTTCGTGCATATTGAACCATCTCATTGGAAAAGTCCATTTATAATCAGATTTTTTGCCATAAGGATTGTAGGCAAGTGCGTAATAGGCAAAATCCACTTGTTTTGGATTCATTGCCAAGAGTTTGAACATTTTCTCTTTGCTTACTTTTGTTTGGTCACTATTCGGCAAGGGTGCTTTTAATTCAAAAGCGTACTTAGTGTCCGTTTCTTGGTTATGGATGAAAATGTCGCAAGTAACACTTACGGGGATTGGCTTTCCTCCTCCTTTTTGTATGTATTCAAGTTCTTTTGACCAATCAGGTTTTGCTTTTTCCTTGCCTTTTGTTTTGGTTTCTAAACTGTTTAAAACCTCTTGGATTCTTCTTAAACTCTCACTTCCAATAACTCCGTCAATTTTATGTCCCATTGAGCAATGTCCGTGCGCCTCAAGAGCAACAACTTGAGCAAGTTTTTCCCAAACGCCACCAAAAGGTGTCACAAATCTTCTTTCAAAATGTGCACCTTTAAATATTTCGTCTGGAACTAATGCTGCGTAAAGAGGTTTAGCCGAATGGTGTTTTTCTTTAATAAATGGGTCGTTAATGAGAACATTGTTCATCACTCTGTCCATCATTATTGTCACAACACCTTTTATCGCTTCACCAACTCGTTTTTTCTTACTCATAATTATTTAATATTTCGCTTCAAATTTACGGATTTTATATCTTTTTCTGTCGTTTCTGTCGGGTTTTCTAGGCTTGCACCCAACGTTTTGGGGCTACCCGAAGGGCGGTATTTTTACCACAAAAGTTTATTAAAAGTACGAAAGTTTCATTAACCACAAAGCCGTCTTTGGAACACGAAAC
>JAQWYK010000045.1 GCA_029254025.1 Crocinitomicaceae bacterium
ATAGGAATCGTAACCTTCGTTTATTTAGTAGCGTTTTACATCATTCTGTATTTTTACCCTTACGTGATGGTCAATCAAATTAGTCTTCTTGATCCTATAAAGGGTTGGTTCATTGAAGGGGAGAAAGCATCTCAATGGTTCTTGTACGGTTTTTTGTACTGTACCGTAATGGTCGTAATGGGGGTGAAAATGTTGATCAAATACCGCCACAGTAAGTACCAAATAGTACGCACATTTAGCGTTGTTTTTTTCCAAGTCGTGTTTGCTTTTTTGCTCGTTGAAATTCTACCGGCCTTCGGTTTGCCAGGAGTCGATTTAAAGAATGCTTGGCCCTTGGATTATGATTTCTTATTTGATTGGAATGTTAAAAGTCTACTTGAAAGTGGAAACTTTGGAAAATTCGCCTTTGTGTGGGGGATTGGACTCTCCTTGGTCATCGTTCCATTGTTTACTTATTATTTTGGGAAACGTTGGTATTGTTCCTGGGTGTGTGGTTGCGGTGGACTAGCAGAGACATTAGGAGATCCGTATAGACAATTATCTGACAAGAAAATCAAGGCTTGGAAAATCGAGCGTTGGATGATTCATCTGGTGCTTGTTTGTGCTGTTGTAATGACAGTTTTTACTGGTTATCATACTTATAATGAATTGAATAATCCTGGTATGGGAGAGAAGGAAATCCTTTTGGGGATCTCTGCTTTTGATGTGCGTACCTGGTATTCATTTTTAATAGGTTCTATTTTCGCTGGAGTGATTGGTACGGGTTTTTATCCAATCATGGGAAATCGCGTATGGTGTCGTTTTGGTTGTCCACTTGCAGCATATATGGGAATTGTTCAGCGCTTTAAATCGCGGTTTAGAATTACGACAAACGGAGGACAATGTATCTCGTGCGGTAATTGCTCCACCTATTGTGAGCAAGGAATTGATGTACGCGCTTATGCTCAAAAAGGACAGAATATTGTGCGTGCTTCTTGTGTGGGCTGTGGTGTTTGTTCTTCTGTATGCCCCAGAGGTGTTCTAAAATTAGAAAATGGTCCTGAAAGCGGCAGAATAAACGATAATCCGATCATAATTGGAAAAGATAAAACGCCCAGGTTGAATCTGTAATTATCTTAATGGCGCTGTGATGAAAGAAAAACCTGAAAATTTACGTATTCGTGTAGTTATTCCTGTGTTCAACGAGGAAAAATCGATTCCATTGGTAATCCGTGATATTCCTCAGCAGTGGGTAGATGAAGTGATTGTCGTGAGCAATGGTTCTAACGATGACACGGATAGAGTAGCAGCAAAAGAGGGAGCGACTGTTCTGCGAGAGGACCGTAAGGGCTATGGCTGGGCTTGTCTTTTAGGAATTGAGCATGCTGTAACTAAAGGAACGGATATTATCGTTTTTTTAGATGGCGATTATTCTGATTATCCGCAGCAAATCCCGGATGTGTTAGCACCTATATTGGAAAAAGACATTGATTTAGTGATTGGTTCGCGTGCATTAGGAGAAAGAGAAAAAGGTTCTATGACTATTCCGCAAATCTTTGGAAATTGGTTGGCAACAAATATGATGGCGCTTTTTTATGGGGTGAAGTATACCGATTTAGGACCTTTTCGCGCCATGAAAGTGGAGAAATTATTAGCACTGAATATGGACGATAAAACCTATGGTTGGACAATTGAAATGCAGATCAAAGCAGCCAAACATCAATTTTCATATGCTGAAGTTCCTGTTAATTATAAAAATAGAATTGGTACGTCTAAAGTCAGCGGAACAATTAAAGGTACAGTGATGGCAGGTATCAAGATAATTGGTGCGGTATTTAAGTATAAATTTGGAAAATGATAGGAACACTAGATATAGCTCAAAATACGGTGTCTTGGATGTTTGATTGGGGTGACGTATATGGTGAGGAACATTTTTGGTCACATAAATTGGCGGTTGTAATTCTTATTGTTTATGGTTGTTGCTTGTCTTTTATTTTTATGTATGGCTTGGTACAGTTGTATTTGGCTATACGTTATATCAAAAGCCATCAGGATGAGGCCCCAGATTACAAGCAGATGGCTGATGATGAATTACAATATGTTTGAATTCAAGAATCAACGACAAACAAGTTACCCCGTTGAAGAAACTAGATCTTATGTGGCAAAGTAAAACGATTATCCTTACTGCGATTTTGGTGTTCCTGAGTGCCGCAGGATATGTGCTGTTAGGCTACTTTACCACACAGGAAAATTTCTTCGTGAATTTCGCGTTTTATTCGATTACATTTGGTGCATTCATTGGCCTTTATTTATTGCGCGATTCGTTCTCTTCAAAAACGCTGTGGAAGTTGACATTATTCATGCACGGAATTCTGTTGTGCTCAATCCCCACGTTATCTCCAGATGTGTACCGATTTTTGTGGGATGGAGAATTAATTGTAAAAGGAATACATCCATATGCATTTACACCTAATGAATTAGTCAATTCGGGTAACTTGGAGATGACTCCGTATATGTCACAACTATACGCATCCATAACCGATTTATCGAGAGTGAACTATAGTGTTTATCCAACATTGAATCAGTTCTATTTCGTTATTCCAGCTGTGTTGACGGAAAGTGTCTTCTCAGGCATACTTGTGATGCGTATTATCATGTTGCTGACCTTGATTATTGGAATATATTTTATTCAGAAGACGTTGGAGGAACTTTTAATACCAGAAAAACAGGTCTTTTTATTTGCATTAAATCCTTTACTCATCATTGAAGCAACGGGAAATTTACATTTTGAAGGCGTTATGTTTTCCTTATTCGCGATTGCTATTTATTTTATGGTGAGAGAGAAGTGGTGGATTTCGGCTTTATTTGTGGCATTGGCGATTAACGTAAAACTGACTCCCTTGTTGTTACTACCCTTCTTTTTAAATTATCTGGGCTGGAAGAAATCGATGTTATTTTACTTAACCACCTTGAGTTCTTCCGCTCTACTATTGATGGTTTTTCTTTGGCCATCAATGACAGCTAACTTTCTGCAAAGTGTTGAGCTCTATTTCAATAATTTTGAATTCAATTCATCCTTTTATCGGTTTTCTACGTATTTATTTCGACCGATTCTGATCTACGATATAGCATTTATAATTGGGCCTTTGCTTTCAAAAATAGCGTTAATAGTAATTCTTCTTTTAGCCATATATTCGTTAAAAAAAGGAAGAGAATCGTTGTTTACGTTCTTTTTAACGGGATACGTTGTGTATCTTTTTTTTTCTACAACTATTCATCCGTGGTATTTAATTATTCCTTTAGGATTTTGTGTTTATACACGTTATAATTTCATGATTTACTGGTCCTTTATTGTTTTTTTAAGTTATTCCTTCTATGCTTTGGGGAATAGTAAATGGGTCGATGTATTAGTGGCAATTGAGTATATCGGATTGCTCATGTTTGTTCTTTTGGAGTACAAAAAAAGAGGTCCAATAAAAGACCTCTTAGCCCGATTGCCCAGACCTTAAATTTAAAAGGCTCTACTGAATCCTGCAGCTCCTATTGCAATTCCAGCGATAAGGGATAATCCGAACATGACAATCATAATTATGACTGCAGTTTTCCAGAAGGTATAATAGCTTAATGCGAATTTCTCCATATTAGGGTTCGCTCCTTGAATCGAATTGGCTTGATTAATTAACAAGATGCTCAAGTAAATGTATGCACCAGCAATCACTAGGTAAAGGAATCCCATTAGAGGAATCGCAATAAACATTCCTATGGCCCCTAATGCCATAAATCCACCACCGATAAACCCGAGTATAGCTACAGCTTTTACCCAGCCTGAGGCTTTGCCTAAATGCTGCAATGCGTGCGATGAAATATCATTCGTGTTGGTGATATTGTCTAATACGTCTTCATTCATTTTTTAAATTGTTTTGTTATTACTGTTCAAAAAAAAAGGTGAAGTAAGCTTCACCTTTCTTTTGTTGATAGGGATAATACTAATTATAATTTTCTAATTCATTCAGCGCATCTTGTAAATCATTGCTATTTTGAATAGCCTCTTCAAAAACACCAACTGCGCTGGTCAAAAAGACCGCCACAACGATAACCATAACTAACCAAATAGCTATTCCTATAATTCCAGTAATTAATCCAGCCTTTGCGGAGCCTGCTCCTGCTGTGTTCGGATTTGCTTTAATTTTGTTTTTAGCAACAACCGCAAAGATTATTGCAAGAACACCGCAAACAATTCCAATAAAAGAAAGCCAAAATAAAACAATAGAACAGATACCTAAAATTAAAGAGGCAGTCGCCATTCCATTTCCTTGTGGAGCTCCAGCTCCATCTAAATTTGCATTTTCAGACATAATTAATAGTTTTTAGTTTTGTCAAACATACAGAAATTATTTTAACGAATTTTAATACTTGTGTAAAAGTTTGTCTTTTTGTGGATAACGCTCATGTACAAAGAGTTGCAAGTCTCTTTGTTGTGAATAGCGATCATTGAGCCTTGGCTTACTAAATTAAGTACGGTTGAATCTAAGAAAATGGACTTTTTCTCCAAAAGATGTTCGGATTCACAGAAAAGTTTTAGTAAATTTGAAAAGAAACTATGATGGACCCCGGAAATTCCGGGGTTTTTCTTTTTAGGAGCCAATCTATGAAGGTCGCGATTGTTGGAGGAGGAGCAGCTGGTTTTTTTGGGGCAATTCATGTAAAATTGAATTACCCAGCGGCAACTGTACATGTTTTAGAGAAGTCCACTAAGGTTTTGTCTAAAGTGCGCATCTCAGGCGGCGGTAGATGTAATGTCACAAATGCGAAAGCATCTATTTCGGAATTGGCCAAGGCTTATCCTCGCGGTGGAAAGCAACTTAAAAAAGTGTTTCCTCAATTTTACACACAACACACGATAGAATGGTTCGAATCTCGGGGGGTTGAGTTAGTTACTCAAGCGGATCAATGTATCTTCCCGAAATCCCAGGATTCACAAACTATCATTGATTGTTTTCTAAGTGAAGCAGAACGGCTGGGTATACTAATCAAAACGTCTTGCGGGGTAACTGCCTTATCTCAGTCGGGAGAGAGATTGGCGCTTACGCTATCAAACGAGGATGTCATTCAATATGATAAAGTAATTCTAGCCACTGGCGGTTCGCCTAAATTGACGGGTTTGGACTGGCTGGCGCGCCTGGGACACAAAATTCAAAGCCCTGTCCCTTCTTTGTTTACGTTTAACATGCCACAAGAACCTATACGCAATTTAATGGGTGTGGTTGTTGAAAATGCCATCACGAAAATAAAAGGAGAGAAACTGACTGCTTCTGGTCCGTTATTGATCACCCATTGGGGGATGAGTGGTCCTGCCATATTGGTGCTTTCTTCTTTCGGTGCACGTTTATTGGCGGAGAAGAATTACAGGTTTGTTGTACAAGTCAATTGGGTGAATGAAATCAATCACGAAAAGGTGCTAGAACAATTGATTTCATTATCAAATGAGTACAGTGCAAAGCAAGTTCAAACTATTCGTCCGTATTTTTTACCTACGCGTTTATGGTATTTCCTATTGGAAAAAGCGGAGATTCCTCAAGACAGAAAATGGTCAGAAATCGGTAAAAAGGGTTTGAATAAACTGTTGCAATTATTAACCAATGATGAATACGAAGTGAAAGGAAAAACTACCTTCAAGGAAGAGTTTGTTACATGTGGTGGTGTAAGTTTGGAATCCATCAATATGCAAACGATGGAAAGTAAGGTTGTGCCTAATCTCTACTTGGCAGGAGAGCTTATGGACATTGATGCCATAACTGGAGGGTATAATTTTCAAGCTGCTTGGACCACGGGGTTTATTGCTGGGAAACTTTTATAACAGTACATCTAGAGGGTGTACAAGCGATTAACTAACCTTCCTGAAACTGAAGCTCACTCAGGTTCGCATAGATTCCGTCTTTGACTTTTACTAATTCGTCATGACTTCCCGATTCCACAATTGAACCTTTATCGAGGACAAGAATCTTATCTGCTTTACGAATAGTTGCTAGGCGGTGAGCGATGATGATAGCACTTCTGTTTTTTAGCAATTCGTTAAGCGCATCCTGAACAAGTTTTTCAGATTCAGCATCTAATGCAGATGTCGCTTCATCCAGAATCAGAATTTTTGGGTCTTTTAAAATTGCCCGAGCGATAGCGATGCGTTGTTTTTGTCCACCAGAGAGTTGAATCCCTCGATCTCCCACTTGTGTTTCCATTCCTTCTGGGAATGACATGATGAAATCGTGAGCATTGGCTTTTTTTGCTGCTTCAATTACTTCTTCATCAGTGGCAGTTTGCTTTCCAAACAGAATGTTTTCCTTGATACTTCCTCCGAATAAAATGACTTCTTGGGGCACCAAAGCAATGGAAGAACGTAGGTGCTCTATGTCCATTTCATGAATTGGCGTTCCGTCAATGGAAATAGTTCCCGCATTAACATCGTAAAAGCGTAAAATTAACGAAACAATTGTCGATTTCCCAGCTCCCGAAGAGCCAACTAAAGCGACTTTCTCTCCGGTCGCCACGTTGAAAGAAAGTTGGTTTAATACCTGAATATCTTTGCGTTGTGGGTAAGCAAATTCTACTGCATCGAACTCAATTTTTCCATCAATAGGGCGTGTTAGATTACCTTGAAAAATATCTTGCTCTGTTGGTTCACCAATAATGTCCATTAGGTGTTCCGTAGCGCCGATAGCCTTTTGAATTCCTGCGTATAAATCAGGGATAGACCCAATACTTGCACCCATAAAAACAGTGAACATAACGAACGAGAAAAAGTCCCCTTTATCTAATGTTGGATTTGGACCTAAGGTCATATGAAGCCCCTGCCAAATTATAAAAATGATGGCGCCGAACAAGCACATGATGATAAACGAAACAAAGAGTCCCCGCCAATTACCACTTTTAATGTTGAGTTTCTGGATATCGTTGACTGCCTTTTTGTATCGATGCAGTAAATATCCCTCATTGGTATACGTTTTCACGTTGGTTATCCCCATCAAGCTCTCTTCGATGATGCCATTAGAATCTGCTGCTGCAGTTTGCGCTTCTTTTCCCAAACGACGAATGAATCGCCCAAATATAACGGCCACAACGGCCATCACTGGAACAGTAGCTAACATGATTAACGACAACTTCCAAGATATCATCGCAATGAAAACGATGGATCCAACGATGATGATGATTTGACGAAAGAATTCTGCGATGGTGGTTCTTAGTGTGTCTTGAATTAACGTGATATCTGAAGACAAACGACTAGTTAATTCTCCCACCTTGTGATTGTTAAAGAAATCCATTGGCATATGAAGTAAACGGTCCATCGCATTCATACGAATATCGCGTAATGTATTCTCCGTTACCCTCGTAAAAAGTATAATTCGAAAATAGGAGAAAATACTCTGCGTTAAGAATAAGAAGAGCAATAGTAGGGCTACAACATTGATGTTGTTCAGGTCAATCCCATCGAATGCAGATGCACTTGGACTTGTCCCTAGTTGAGGTCCAGAGGTATCGGTTCCACCCAAAAGTTGACCTAACAAATAGGGGAAGAATAGTCCAACAGATGAAGAGAAAAGCAGAAAAAACCACCCGATAATGAAGACACCGCGATAGGGGCGCATGTATGAAAATATGCGACGTGCTTTCTTTACGGAGTCCTTTGTTAGGGAAATAGTTTCTTTTTTTTTCTTTGGACGCAACATGCCGAGCTAAATTATAAGGGACAAAGTTAATGCTCCAGTAGCAGAATGAACAGAAAATTCTAATTATTTTTGTCTTTCGTTAGTGTGGAAACCAAAAAATCTTTATCTTTGCAATCCTCAATTGAGAAGAGATACTAATATTTTAGACATAAAGGCATGAAAAGAACATTTCAACCATCACAGAGAAAGAGAAGAAATAAGCACGGTTTCAGAAGCAGAATGGCGACAAAAAACGGTCGTAAAGTGTTGGCTGCTCGTAGAAAAAAAGGTAGAAAGAGATTAACTGTTTCTGACGCGAAGTTAGCGAAACGTTAATCCACTAAGTAAGTATATAAGTAAAAGTCCGTAGCAGATTGTTACGGACTTTTTCTGTGTTTAAGAATTTCTCTTTTTGGATTATTGTTGGCGCTGTACTATTAATGTTGCCAACTAAACACTGAGTCCGTAAACTGGTGCTGCTGAGGTGAGGATACCAGCGCGTATTTAAGAAGCAGGTGATTTTGCCTAAAGAATAAATTCATCCGTTATCATTTCGCCTTCGTCTTTCTTGTTCGCATCGAGTAACACTTCCCCTGAATTTGCGTCCACCATCTGAATACTTTTAATAGAAGGTACTTTGATGAGTTCAATGAAATACGTGTTCACTTGTTCAAGGCTGTTCTTGTATGTTATCATTTCATTTCTTGCGACCCATGTAAGGGTTTCAATCATCTGGATAGCATGCGATATCGTGTTGGAATTCAATCTCGCTTGATGCTTCATTCTAATTGAGAAATTGGTTCAGCATGTACCTTTTCTAAACGATTATTACTAAGTATACCTCATAGGATGCCGATTAGTAGTGCACCTAAGAGTAGAAAGGTCATAGGATGTTTTTGAAAGATATTCTTACTAGATTCAGTGTGCTCTTTACTAAAGGTGTCTTCTGATGTTAATTTATCTTCTTTAATGGGTGTTATTTTGGTGTTAATCTACTTTCTTAAATATAAGTGTTCCCGTTGTGTTTTCCAAAATAAGTAGCTGTTCTTTTCGCATATAACGTACCGGGCCAGAGAGAATGGAAAATATTTCTCGTTCAATTTTCGATTCATCTGCACAATACATTTTGGTGGCAGCAATGGGACTCAAGTGCATTTTTTGGTAACTAAAGCTTAATTGTGCATTGAAATTGTTACACCCACCAAATCCAGACAATGTTTTATCCTTTAAGTTGATCTCCATATAAGGTACTTGTTTCCGAAATAGTGAAGGGTCAATAGACTCATTATTGAGTTCTGATAATGCCCAGATGTCAAATAAGTGAGGAGCTCCATTGTATATTCCACAACCGGAGAAAGTAGATTTCTCGGTTGTATTGAGTTTTTCAAGTATAATGTCTGTTACAAATCCATTTTCGTTGCAAGGAGCCGCATCAATTGTAATCGCAGCACGATAAAATTCTGTTTCACCGAATATTTTAACCACGTTGATTCCTTGAGCGAGAATCTCTGGTTGAGCGGGCGCTCTGAAAATAAGTTTTTCGTTTTTAGATGTAAAAATTATCTCTTCACCAAAACGGATAGAAAGCTTCCAAGTAGAATCGGTATCATATGCAGTGAAATCAGCTTGATAAGCTGATGGGTGAAGTTTAAAACTATCTGAGAAATCGGTTTCTGTCACTTTTTTAGATGAATTACACGATGAAGAAAGAAGGGTGAGCCCCAAGCCGATTATTACAAACAGGTTGAAGAATAGATTTTTCATGGTTTACTTTTGAGTTTATATGCAATTTCTAGGTCTTTTTAAAGTAAAAAAAGTTCTTTATCGAGGTTTAGCCAATCCAACGTGGAATTGCAAAAAATATCGTCAATCACATCGGGAGGTAGGTTGCTCTCTTCTATGAATTTACCAATTTCTAAATCACCAAGCGGAAATGGGTAGTCCGTGCCAAGACATACTTTAGTACTGCCTTGCATCTTAAGAATATAGTTAAGTAAATCAATATCATGTGTAATGCAGTCCACCCAGAATTTACCAACGTATTCCCTAGGATTAATAGGGTTATCAATGGCTACTAGATCTGGTCGACAATTGAAACCATGTTCAATTCGACCTAGGGTAGGAAAGAATGATCCGCCGGCATGAGAGAAACAGATGCGCAGTTCGGGAAGTCGCTCTAAAACTCCACCAAAAATCAATGAACAAGCTGCACGTGATGTCTCAGCAGGCATGCCTACTAGCCAGGGTAACCAGTATTTTCTCATACTATCGAATCCCATCATTTGCCAAGGGTGGATCATTATCGCTAAGCCGAGTCGAGCACATGCTTCGAAAATAGGGAAGAACTTTTCTTCGCTGAGGTTTTCATCGTTGATGTTGGAGCCAATCTGAATTCCAACAAGCCCGATTGATTTGATGCGTTCTAATTCGCGCATTGTGAGATCACTATCTTGCATAGGAACCGTACCTAAACCAATATAGTTTTTTGGATAGAGCGTTACCAATTCCGCAATATGATCGTTCAAAAAACGACTCAGCTCAAGGCAGTCAGCTGGTTTTGCCCAATAGGAAAACATTACTGGAATGGTGCAAACTACTTGTGTCTGAGTACTAAAATCTTGGTACTCTTGGATACGGATTTTCTCGTCCCAACAATTTTCTTCAATGGTACGAAAGAACTTCCCCCCTTGCATCATATCAGCTTTCCCATCATCGCGGTGATTGAGATAAATGAAATCACCATAACCGAATTTTTTTGTCCAGTCGGGAACCTGTTTCGGAATAATGTGGGTATGCATATCAATTTTTAGCATGTCAAGCGCTTTATTGTTCGGTGCGTGAAGATAGAAATAATTATGCGATTTGCGGAAGTCGCAGGAAAAGAGCAGTGTCTTTTTGTAGGAATACCTGTTGTTTAAATCATTCCTTGATGCTTAGTTTTAAGCTTGGTTAGTTGGGGGCATTGCGCTTGTTCAATTCTGATTATATCGAGAAGCGCATTGTTGACTAAAGCGGTCGGTCGTGAAAATCTTTGGTCAGTTCTTTATACTGACCGGAGTAGGTTCCGTCCAAATTTCTCACCGTGATAGAGCTGCTTAACCGTTGATGAAAACCTGTCTCGAAGCCTAATTCGAAAATGATTCTACTGGGAATAAAGGGCTTGCCGAAAAGAGTGATTTCTTTTCGAACGGAGAGACCTGCTTGTTCAAAAAGCTGTTCAGATTCTTCTTTTCTTCGGTATGGAAGGATTAGCCAGATAGAACCTGTTGTGGAAAGGAGTTCAGCGGATTGAGTGAAGAGTTCCTTCAGGGGCAAGCTTACGGAATTGCGTTGTCGGACTCTGTCGATGTAAGGGGAGTGATACGTTTCTTCATAGAAAGGAGGATTCGAAACAATAACGTCGAACGAATACTCACTTTTAAACTGTGAAAGAGAGGATTGCCTAGCCGTTAGGCGTGACGACCACGGAGATCGTTCGAAATTCGAATCAGCCGTAATGGTGGATTGGGAATCAATGTCTATTCCTACAATTTTTGCCGTTGGAAAGCGTTGTGCACACATGAGTGCGAGTACTCCAGAACCTGTTCCGATGTCCAAAATGGTAGTTGCGTCTTGTTTGTTCGAAACTAGAGCGCCTAAAATCATACTATCGGTTCCAATAGGATGAACAGATTTCGATTGATAAACAGAGAAATACTTAAACTTAAAAATAGACATGGATTAGTCTAGATACATTTGAATCAAACCGATAGGTGCATCAATTTCGAGAATTTTTTTGGTTCTGTCAACACGTAAAATGATCTCTTTACGCATAGGTATTAAAACCTCTTTGCCTTGCGTATCAATTTGAATTAAGGGATTTACTTGTAAATCGATGATTTGAGAAAGCGTACCAACTTCACCAAAGTGTTTGTCAATGACCTTGTAGCCAATGACTTCATGGTCATAGAAGTCGTTTCCTTCTAATGCAGGTAATACAGTTAAGGGTAGGAATAATAACTTTCCAAGAAGAGGTCGGGCGAGTGTTTCAGAGTCCACTCCTTCAAGTTTAACACGTGCAAAGCCTTTTCCGTTAAGCGTGATACGCTCTACAAAAAATGGCGTTAAGAATCCGTTGATTTCAATGAATAGCGCGTCGAGTGAAGCGTATTGTTCAGGATATGTAACGTCAAAAAAAAGCGAAACTTCACCTTTAAATCCGTGAAGTTTCGCTACATGACCTAAGTTAAAGCAATCTGCTTTATTCATAAAGAATATTTATTCAGCTGCTTTTTCCTCGTTATTTTCTTCATCAGTTGCTGCTGAAGCTTCTTCTGCTGCTTCAGCCGTTGGAGTATCTTCAGCCGTTGGAGTATCTTCAGCTGCAGGAGTTTCTTCAGTTACTTCCTCTACAACCGGAGCTTCTTCTGCCACCGGAGCTTCTTCAGTTGCCTCTGCTGCAGGAGTTTCTTCAGTTACTTCCTCTACAATCGGAGCTGCTGCTGCTGCAAGAGCTGCTGCACGCTCTTCATTTTTCGCTTTTTCAGCCTTTAAACTGTCAGCTTCTGCCTTTTGAGCTGCTGTAGAAAGTCCTGATCTCTTAGCTTCTACTTTAGCTTCTTTTTCTTTCGTCCACGCTTCAAAACGCTTGTCTGCTTCTTCTGCTGTGAAAGCACCTTTTTTAACTCCTTTGTCCAAGTGGTTTTTGTACAAAACACCTTTGTAAGAAAGGATTGCACGAGCTGTGTCAGACATCTCAGCACCTACGCCAACCCACTCCAATGTCTTATCAAAATTGATATCGATTGTTGCGGGATTAGTGTTTGGATTGTAAATACCTAATTTCTCGATGAATTTACCGTCACGTTTTGCACGTGAGTCAGCTACTACTAAATGAAAGAAAGCATATCCTTTCTTTCCGTGTCTTTGCAATCTAATTTTTGTTGCCATACTGTTTTATTGGTTGGGGTACGAAAACCCCGATTAATAAATTAATTAATTGAGCCGGCAAAGATAATGCATTTCTTTGATTTAGCAAATAAATAGTAAAAATAAGCAAGACAGTACCAAATAAGTGCTTACAATTGCCTAGTTTTATCAAAAAAATACTCGTAATGAAGCTACATTTATTTATTTTTTTCATGTTGGTTATTTCTGGAGTTACTGTTGGGCAACTCTCCACGAACTACACCATCCAGCACAATGGGATTGCACGCGAATATCGCGTATATGTTCCAGCGATATACGATGGATCCGTGGCAGTTCCGTTAGTATTTAATTTACACGGATACACCTCTGATAATGTTTCGCAAGAGTTCTATGGTGACTTCCGTCCTATTGCAGACACCGCAAATTTCATCCTCGTTCATCCGAATGGAACCTTCGACCAATCGAATAATCGATGGTGGAATGCATTTGACGTTCCGGGAGTAGATGATGTTGGATTTATCTCAGCGCTTATAGACGAAGTTTCTGGAAGTTATAACATTGATGCAAACTGTGTTTACAGCACAGGAATGAGTAATGGTGGTTTTATGAGTTATGAATTGGCATGTGCACTGGGTAATCGAGTTGCGGCTGTAGCTTCAGTTACTGGTACTATGACCCTCAATAAACTCGGTTCGTGCAACCCAGTAAAGCCTACGCCTGCACTGCAAATTCATGGCACGGTGGACCCAACTGTTCCCTACAATGGTAATGCGCAATATGGTGCCATTGAGGATGTCGTCGATTTTTGGGTAAATCAAACAGGAAGTAATCCAACACCTCAATTTACAGCGGTGCCGAATGTTAGTTCCACAGATGGGTGCACTGCAGAGCACTACGTTTATTCCGGAGGACAAAATAATACCTCTGTTGAATTTTATAAAGTGATCAGCGGAGGGCATACTTGGCCAGGAGCTCCAGTAACAATTGGAACAACAAATCAAGATTTTGATGCGAGTGTAGAAATCTGGAGATTCTTCCGTAAGTATAAATTGGATGACCTATTGGATGTGTCGGAGTTTCAAACTGTGGAGTTGAATTTATATCCAAACCCTTCTGAGGGAAGTGTGTATGTTGAGACAAACATGCCTTGGGATGTGTTGAATGTAGTGGATTTAACAGGAAGAATAGTGCGATCGGTTGCAAACTACTCGGAGACGGTGTTGATCGAAGGATTAGATACGGGTGTGTATGCTGTTCAAATTGAGATAGGAAATACAAAAACCACCAAAAAAATGGTGGTTCAGAACTGATTTAGGCATTCAAGTGGCGAGATCTTTACCCGCCACTTGAGTCCTGTAAGTTTTATTTTACTTGATCAACGTGAACGTCCATTTGCGGGAATGGAATACTAAGTCCTTCCGTTTCATTGAATTTCTCGTAGACTTTTTCATTCATGAAGAAATATACTTCCCAGTAGTCCTCTACTTTGGTCCATAAACGGACAGTGACATTTACTGAAGAGTCGGCTAATTCACCAAGACCAATAAATGGCTCTGGATCTTTTAATACTTTTGGATGATTCAGATACAAGTCCATCAGCACTTTTTTCGCCAATTGATAATCTTCACCATAGGCAAATCCAAAAGAGAAGTCTACTCGACGAATTTCTTGCATAGTATAATTCGTGATATTGCCATTCGATAAAGGACCATTTGGAATGATAATCGTTTTATTATCCGATGTATTCATGATGGTATGAAAAATTTGTATTTCCTTCACAATACCTGTTTCTCCCTGCGCCTCAATAAAGTCTTCTACTTTAAAAGGCTTAAAGAGTAAAATCATTACTCCTCCAGCAAGATTTGAGAGGGTTCCTGAGAAGGCCATACCAATTGCAAAACCGGCCGCTCCAAGAATGGCAACAAAGGAGGTCATTTCGACTCCTAATTGTGTGAAAACGGTAATAATGGTGAGAAGCTTAATTACGATTGCGATGAAGCTTTTAAGGAAAGTTACCAAACCGATATCACTATTTCTTTTTTCTAAAATTTTTCCTAGCGAGTGACTAATAATGCCTGCAAGTTTGAATCCGACAAAAAGGATAACTATCGCTATCAGTAAATTAATCCCTACAGAAATAATTAAATCAATAATCTCAGATTGGGTGTAACCAAATAATAATTCTGTTTCTTTTTCCATGTGTATGTAATTTTTAGTGCAAAGTTATTGAATCACTAGAGAAGCAAAAGAGATTCTCCAATTAATTCATAAAAAATGGTTTTATTTGCTTATGTTTTTCGTGTTATCCAAAATAGCGTACTTCTTCATTCAGCCATTTTCATGGGTGTTAATGGCTGTTTTTGGAGCTTTCTTTTTTAAACGTCAAAAATGGAAGTCAATTGCTAAGTGGAGTACGGTTTTTATGCTTCTTTTTTTTAGTAATTCATTTATTTTTAAAGAGTTTATTCGACTTTGGGAGGTCGATTCTGTGAAAATCACTCAGGATAGTTCTTATGATGTCGCCATAGTTTTGGGTGGGATGTTTGAATATGACGAAAGTGCTGGCCGAATTAGTGCAAGACGAGGAGCTGATCGGATCTGGCAAGCGTTAGACCTTTATCATAAAGGAGTTGTAGAGAAGTTGCTTATTTCTGGGGATCATGGGTATGTGAGTGAACGAGGATTGCATGAAGCACAACAAATCAAAGATGCACTAATTGAGTGGGGAATTCCTGAACAGGATATTATCGTGGAAAATACTTCCCGGAATACTTTCGAAAATGCACTTGAGTCCGCTAAAATCATTCAACAATCGTATCCGCATTTTGAACGTTTTTTGTTGGTGACGTCTTCCCATCACATGCGGCGTGCAAAAGCTTGCTTTGAAAAACAAAATATATCGTGTGATGTTTATCCTACTGACCAATTTACAGGAGGTAAGCGTTTTTATCACTGGGATGAATACTTTATTCCTAATGTTGATAATTTTACGTATTGGTTTACGCTGATCAAAGAATGGGTGGGTTTTATTACCTACAAAGTGATGGGGTATATATAAGATGGTTAAAGTTGAAATTACGAATGGGTGGTACGTGCATGAGGAAAATTACATCCATCAGAACCTTGCTGAAGAAATTCTAAATACTCTTTTCCGTGAGTTACCCTGGAAATCTGGAGAAATTCAACTATTTGGTAAAGTATATATAATTCCGCGCAAGCAAGTGTACTTTTCAGAGAATCAATTGGGTTACTCATATTCAGGTAAGCAACTCGTTATTGACGTGTGGCATCCAACTGTGTTGGAGATTAAAGAGAAAGTATCAAAAGAGCTTAACTCAGAGTTCAATGCATGTCTTGCCAATCTATATCGTAATGGACTGGATAGTAATGGATGGCATGCGGATAACGAAAAAGTATTAGGAGAGAATCCACTCATTGCGTCACTCAGTTTTGGCGCAACCCGTCGCTTTGATTTACGACACAAAGTAACTAATGAAAAATTATCTGTAGAGCTAAAGTCGGGAAGTCTGTTTGTTATGGGGGGGGAAATGCAACATTACTGGAAGCATCAATTACCGAAGCAGCGTAAAGTAAAAGAGCCACGCATTAATTTGACATTTAGAAGGATTATTTCATAAGTTCCTTTTCCTGTGTCGATAGGTGGGCCCGACTCATTCGACGAACCCACCGAAAACAATTACACCAATTGTATCGAATGTCTTATGGTTTCCGAAGCCGATTCCGATGAGCGAGAATTCTTGATCCAGGATATTTTTTCGATGGCCTAGGTTCCGAACTCCTTCATCAATGAGTAATTCCATGATGACTGAAAGCGCATCTGCAGAGCCAAATTGAAGGTTTTCACCGGTGATTTCGATTTCAGGGGCATACTTCTTAAAACGGGTGTCTGTCCTCACGTGATCTGTCCATCCTTTTCTACCAGCCTCAACGGCAAAATTCGCCGCCATATCCATCAATTGTTTGGTTCTTGATAATGGAGGTAGTGGATTTTGTTTTTGAAGAGTCCTAGTTAAACTCTTGGCATAACTACTCTTTTCCAATTCGTTGGACTTAATATAGGGTTGCGCCACCTCTGTTAAAAATCGCTTTGGTTCTTGTCGAACATAATTAACTAACTCGAAGATGCTATCCTCCATAGACGGTTGCTTCTGTGCAAAACACGACGTAGAAACTAGTGCGATTGCGAAAAGGATTTTTGTCATAGCGGGTTTTATAATGTACGTGTAACCAGAATTAATAGATACGGTTACAGAAAATAAAATCGATTATTTCCCAGTTCCTTTAAAAACTATAATGACTGTGTATAGTAAAATTTTAAAGTCCAGAGCGATGGACATATTTTTTAGATACAATAAATCATACTTCATCCGTTGAAGCATTTCTTCAACATTTTCAGCATATCCAAATTTCACTTGTCCCCAAGAGGTAATTCCTGGCTTTACTTTGTTGAGTTGTAAAAACTGTGGTTCTCTAGCAGCAATTTGATCAATAAAAAACTGTCGTTCTGGTCGTGGTCCTACTAAAGACATTTCTCCTTTTAGTACGTTCCAAAATTGCGGGAGTTCATCAAAACGCATTTTACGCATAGTACGTCCAATTTTTGTAATTCGAGGATCATTGCTTGAGGAAAGTTGAGGGCCTGATTGTTCCGCGTTTTGCACCATAGTTCGAAATTTAATAATGTGAAATGGCACCCCATTTTTTCCAATTCTTTCCTGCCTAAAAAATACGGAGCCTTTGGAGGATGACTTGACCAGTATTGCAAGCGTAACGTAAGCTGGGATGAGTAAAATTAAAGCGATTACAGAAACAAAAATATCGATAAGGCGCTTTACGATGAATTGCCAAAAAGGCATAATGTGCGATTCTACTTCTACTAGCAGAGCCCCGAAAATGTTGTTCATTTTCACTGATCCACTTAGTATGTCGAACATATCCGGTATAATCTTAATACGAATATCTCTTCCTTGCACAATTGAAATAAGTTGTTTCAATTTTTCATGTTCAGAACGGTCGAGCGCTATAATGACTTCTTCGATTTCATGGATTTTCGAGATGTCCTCTAATTCGCGGGCATGCCCTAGGTAAGGAAGTACACCTTCAAGATCTTTATCTATACCATTGAGATTTACAAATCCAACGAATTTATTCCCAATACCTTTTGGTAAACTTTGGATTTCATTATAAATATCAACAGCTTTCGAACTTCCTCCAATTAGTAAGGTGTTAAATCCTACTGATCGGTTGTGTATCTTTGTTACAATGAAGTACGTGAGTAATAATCTCGGAACCAGCGTGAGGAAAAGGTGAATAAAGAAAACTCCTCCAATTAAAGTGTAATACGAGCTGTAATCACTAATTTCATCATCAAGAATGGCCACGAAAAAAATGATGATAGTACCTATAAAAACAGACTTGAACGTGATAGAGAGTATGCGCATCAAGTAAAGTCTCCAGATATCGAAATATGTACCGAATAGAGTGTAAAGTATAATCCAGAATACTGGTATGACGAGCATTCCTGTATAAAACTGTTCGGATAGTTCGATGGGCATGTTTTCCACATAACTCTTCCGGAAATAATAGAAAGAAGCCCACGAAATCGCCGCGGTCACGAAGTCCAAAAGGACGAAAAGTAGGGATATTCCAAATGATCTTTTCATTAATAGTATACTACTTTAAGATTATCAATGTAGATATACTTCGAAGTTCCTGCTTCATCTAGGAGAGCTGTAAAGCCTTGTTCATTCGTGTTGGCATTCATTCGAAATGAAACAATTTCTTTTAGGTCTAAATAAATATGTTTCCAAACGGGAGGCTCTTCTTGCGGGTTAATTTGAATATGAATATCATCGTTAAAGGTGGTTGAGCTATAGGATAGTACTGATGTTAACATAGAGTTAGTATTCATGTAATCCATTTCCAGATATACTTCAGCACCTTGTTTGGGCAGGCTTTGTCCAAAATTTGTATAACCGATAAATAAAGAATCGGTCGGGTTTAACAAGATTACTCCATATGAATTTCCCCATTGCAGTACGGCTGGATCGTTTTCTTTTTCAATAATAGCTTGTGAGGCTCCGTCCGTTTCAATTTTAAGTACAGCATTTTCGAAATCCTCGATGAGAAATTTGGTCTGCGCATAATATCGGGTAATCGGTGTGATTGAAATAGTATCTTCCAATAAAAGGTTAACCGAAACCGTATAAGGCTCTACAAAAGGGTATCGTTTCTTAGTATCACTAATACCATTGTTAATTATCCCTGGAAGAATAACTATTTCATGTTGGCCTTCACCAATAATCGGAATCTTGATCGGGAGTTGGAAAGCGCCCAAGTATTGACCATCCATATTCACAAATGCCTCGGTTAAAGCATGAGATAATTCACCTTGATCATTTTGAGCAAATAGATTTTCTTCTAATTGAAACGATTCAATTTTTAGCCAAGAAACTTTAGGTTGCTCTTTAGCACAACTAAACAGAATTAAGAGGGTAAGTAAATGACCGATAAGTTTCTTCATAGCACAGTTTCAGTTCTTGAAACGCGGGTGGTTATAAAATATTATGTTTGATCATACTTCCGTTATCAATTAATCTCGAAAGTATTTGATCCGCTACAGACAATGCATTTAATCCTTGCTCTAAAGTAACTAGCGGCTCAGTATCATTTTCTACAGCCAGTGCAAATGTACGAAGTTCTTCTTGAATTGCATTCGTAGGTTCAACAGAAGGTTTATCGAAAACTATCTTCTTGGAAGGCTTTCCATGACCTAATTCAAGTACCATATCGAATGGACCTGGTTCCCCTTGAACATCTTCCATTTGTACAATTTCCATTTCTTTTTCCAGAAAGTCTACACTGATATAGGCATCTTTTTGGAAAAAACGTGATTTCCGCATGTTTTTTAAAGAGATTCGAGAAGCTGTTAGATTCGCCACACAACCATTTTCGAACTCGATACGGGCATTCGCAATGTCTGGGGTGTCTGATACGACTGCAACTCCTGAAGCTGAAATTCTGCGAACGGGTGAATTCACAGCACTTAATACAATATCAATGTCATGAATCATCAAATCGAGTACAACGGGAACATCTGTTCCTCTCGGGTTAAATTGTGCCAATCGGTGCGTTTCAATGAATAACGGATTGTTCAGGAAAGGAATTGCAGCCTGGAATGCTGGATTGAAACGCTCCACGTGTCCGACTTGAACCTTAACATTTGCTTCTTCTGCCAATTGAAGGAGTGATTTAGCCTCATCTACGGTTTGCGTAATTGGTTTCTCGATAAATACATGAATGCTTTTTCTTATTGCAGCAGCGGCAAGCTCATAATGTGAAATCGTTGGAGTAACAATGTCAATACAATCGACAGCTTCCATCAGTTCTTCTGGACTATCAAATGCTTTGATTTGAAGCAAATCGGCCACATTTTTCGCATTTTCAGGGTCCGCATCGTAAAATCCGACGAACTCATAATGATCGGTTAGTGCTAATGCTAATTTGATATGAATTTTACCAAGATGACCAGCTCCAATTACTCCAAATTTCAACATAATATAACATTTTGTACAAAATTACTGCACAAAACGGTACTATCTGCGCAGAAAAAAGCTATTTATTAACAACCAACTATTCATGTGAAGTGGGTGATTGTTCGAGTAAATTTATCTACATTGGCCTAAAAGAAAGAATGAAACAACCCTTAGTAAATCCGACAAATGAGCAAAATGACCCAACATTGCAAGAGCTCGTTGATTTTTATAATGAAACGTTAGGATTTTGTCCGAATAGTGTTAAAACAATGTATCACCGTCCAAGAATCGCCTATGCTTTTATTGAGATGAATAAGGCTGTTATGGAAAATAAAGGTAGGGTGACCAGCGCTTTAAAACGGTTGATAGGTTATATCAGTAGTCATGCCACTGGTTGCAGATATTGCCAAGCACATACAATTCGAGCGGCCGAACGATATGGTGCGGAGGTTCAGCAGCTTGAAAATATTTGGTCGTATCGAACACATGAGGCTTTTAGCGATGCAGAACGAGTTGCATTGGATTTAGCTTTGGCAGCTTCCTCAGTTCCGAACGCTGTTGATGAATCCCTTTCTGAGCGTATGCGTCAGTACTGGAATGAAGGAGAAATCGTCGAAATACTAGGCGTAATTGCACTATTTGGTTATTTGAACCGATGGAACGACTCTATGGGGACAACGCTAGAGGGACCTGCTAAAGAGTCTGGAGAGCAATTGTTGCATTCAGATGGCTGGAATGCAGGAAAACATAACTGATAATAACAAGCTGAGGGGAGATTTATTCACCCCTAATTGCAGCAATACCTGGTAATTCTATTCCTTCTAAATATTCGAGCATTGCCCCACCTCCCGTTGAGACATAACTCACTTGATCTGCGAGGTCATATTTATTGATAGCAGCGACTGAATCTCCACCTCCAATCAAAGAAAATGCTCCTTTCTTGGTGGCTTCAACAATGGCATTCGCTACGGCAATTGTGCCTTGCTGAAAGTTGTCCATTTCAAATACTCCCATGGGGCCATTCCAAAGTAGGGTAGCTGATTGTTTAATCACTTTACAAAATGATTCTGCACTTTTTTCTCCAATATCAAGTCCCATCCATCCATCTGGAATATTGTTTATGTCAACAACTTGGGTGTTTGCATCATTTGAAAATGTATCGGCAACTTTTGTATCAGTCGGCAAGCAAATGACTGTGTCGTGTGTCTTGGCTTTATCTAGAATTGATAAGGCAATATCTAAATAATCATCCTCTACCAAAGAAGAACCTATTTTCCCACCTTTAGCTTTAGCAAATGTATATGCCATACCTCCTCCAATGATGAGGTAGTCGACTTTTTCTATGAGACGCTCAATAATGGTGATTTTTGAACTGACTTTTGCTCCTCCAACGATTGCTGTTACAGGTTTTTTAGCGCTATTTAATACTAAGTCAACATTCTTAATTTCATTCTCAAGCAGCAAACCAAATATTTTATCGTTCTGGAAAAATTGTGTTATAATTGCTGTACTTGCATGCGCTCTGTGAGCTGTTCCAAAAGCGTCGTTGACATACACATCTCCATGTCTAGCAAGTTGTTCAGCAAACGTTTTGTCTCCAGCTGTTTCATGCTGAAAGAACCGTAGGTTTTCAAGTAATACAACTTGGCCAGGCTGTAAGTTAGAAGTGAAAGCCTCCGCTTCTGCGCCGATGCAAGAATTTGAAAATAAAATAGGTAAACCGAGTAGATTCGAGAGGTGCGGTACAATATGTTTTAACGAGAATTTATCTTCAGGACCCAATTTTGGTCGACCTAAGTGGGACATCAGTACAACACAACCACCATTTTTCAGAATCAGTTGAATCGTAGGGAGTGCAGCGCGGATACGCGTATCATCTGTAATTTCAAAGTTCTCACTGTTTAACGGTACATTAAAGTCAACGCGAATTAAAGCTCTCTTTCCTTTAAAATCATAGTTGCTAATCGTTTGCATAATCGTTAGTTTGGAGTGCAAAAATAATACGATTTTTTAGTTTTAGAATAAATTGAATACAGTTCTACAGGTCAAATGAATGAAGTGGTTTGTTGACTTCTTATTCGAAAAGCTGAACGATTGGGCTCTTCTATTCTCCGGCTATCCTCAAGGCTGCTCCAGTCATCACTTTTCATTCTAAATAATTGAAGATTTCACTGTAGTTTTGCGCAAATTGAAAACAATCGTTGCGTATGATTGTCAATAGGATAAAATATTTAGCATGAGAAACTTGTTTTTATTAGGAGTTCTGTTTTTAACATCGCTTGGTTTTTCTCAGCAGTTCACAATCAGTGGATCAATCACCGATTTGAAAAATGGGGAGGATTTATTTGGTGCCTCGGTTATTGTTAAGGAGTTAACAAATACAGGGGCGCAAGCAAATGTATATGGTTTTTATTCATTGTCTCTTCCGAAAGGAAACTATACCCTGGTATATCGCTATTCGGGGTATGAGGACGTGGTGAAAACGGTTGATTTAATAGAAAATGTAACGCTCAATATCGAACTCGGTGTTTCTACGGATGTACAACAAATCGAAGAAGTTGTAATTTCTTCGAAAAAGGAAAATGAAAACATTACTTCAGCGCAAATGGAGGTGACTCGTCTTGATCCAAAATCTATTGAGACGATTCCCATTCTTTTCGGAGAGCAGGACGTTATGAAAACACTTCAATTGACTCCAGGTATTAAAGGCGCCGGAGAAGGTAATGCGGGCTTCTTTGTACGTGGAGGTGGTGCTGACCAAAACCTGATTCTGTTAGATGAATCTACCGTGTACAACGCTTCTCATTTATTAGGATTCTTTTCAGTTTTTAATTCTGATGCCATTAAAGATGTTGCGCTTTATAAATCTGGTATTCCTGCCGAGTATGGGGGGAGAGCTTCTTCAGTAATGGATGTTCGTATGCGTGATGGTAACAATAAAAAGATGGGGGTTTCTGGTGGGATTGGACTTATTTCTTCCCGCCTTACGGTGGAAGGTCCTATTGTGAAAGATAAAGGATCGTTTATTTTTAGCGGACGACGCAGCTATGCTGATATTTTTTTGAACTTCGCTCCTGATACCAATTTACGCGGTACGACCTTGTTCTTTTATGATTTGAACATGAAGGCGAATTACAAATTTGGCGAAAAAGATCGCGTGTTTGTTTCAGGATATTTTGGTCGCGATAAGTTTCAGTTGGGTCAAGATTTTGGATTTGATTGGGGAAACTCTACGGCCACTGTGCGATGGAATCATATTTTTAGTGATCGCTTGTTTTCAAATACTTCCTTCATTTTTAGCAATTTCGATTACCAGTTTAGCATTGGAGAAGGGGATGACGGTTTTGGAATTCGATCGTCCATCCAAGATTTAAATTTGAAGCAAGATTTCACCTATTATTTGAATTCCAACAACACATTGAAATATGGATTCAATGCGATTTATCATATCTTCCGACCAGGAGTTCTTGAAAGTGGAGCAAATGTAGGATTCAATCAAATTGATCTGGATAAGCGTTATGCAGCTGAATTCGGGGCTTATGTGCAAAACGAACAAAAATTATCGAATCGATTTTCGATGTTTTATGGGTTGCGGTATTCTGGATTTAATTATTTGGGGGAGGGAACAGCTTACACCTATGATAGTGATGGTAACGTCCTAACGGAACAAACATACGACTCGTTTGAAACCATTAAATATTACCAAGGTCTGGAACCACGATTTTCGATGAGTTATATTACCAATGAAAATAGTTCTGTGAAGGCTGGATATAATAGAATATTTCAATATATCCATCAGTTGAGTAATACAACCACGAGCAGTCCAACGGATGTTTGGGTTCCATCCTCGAATTTGGTCGCTCCTCAAATTGGAGATCAGCTCGCTATCGGGTATTATCAAAATGTGAAAAATAATGAATATCAATTCTCAGTGGAAACCTATTACAAATGGTTACAAAATCAAATTGATTATAAGCCGAATGCCAATTTGGTTTTAAATGGACAGGTTGAACGTGAGCTAGTATATGGGAAAGGAATGGCTTACGGTGTTGAATTTCAAGTTAAGAAAACGAAAGGAAAGTTGACTGGATGGTTCAACTATACGTTATCCAGAGCACTTCGGCAGTTCGATGATATTGATGAAGGTCAAGTATTCTCTGCTCGTCAAGATCGTATTCATGATTTAAACCTTGTATTGACATACAAATTATCAGATGCCTGGGTTTTTAGTACGAGCTTTGTTTATTATACTGGAGACGCTGTTACCTTTCCATCTGCTCAATATGTGTACGATGGTATTACTACTCCTTACGTTGGTCAACGAAATGGAAATCGTTTACCTGATTATCATCGGTTAGATCTAGGAGCTACTTGGTACCTCAAGGAGAAGAAGCGTTTTGAGCATAGTTTGAATTTCTCCATTTACAACGTTTATGGAAGGGAGAATGCCTTTTCGGTACGATTTACTCAAAACGACGCAGGACAAACAGTAGCTGAACAAACAGCGCTTTTCAAGATGATTCCAGCGATAACGTATAATTTTAAATTGAAATAAGATGAAAGCAGCGAACTATATATTTCTCATTTTTTCTTTCGGTATGATTTTTTCATGCACGAAAATTATTGAAGTGGATGTAAATGATGCAGAAACGCAATTGGTTATCGAGGCAAATTACGATGCTACCAATGAGCGCGTTCAAGTGAATTTGTCGATGTCTAAGAATGTTTTTTCAGGAGGAGTTAATCCGGTCATTACAGGTGCTGCTGTAGAAATTCTTGACGAGAATGGGGTGGCCACGCCATTAGTTGATCAGGGGAACGGGTCCTATTTACTAGAAAACTATGCGCCGACGTATTTGTCGACCTATTCTATGAATGTAACAGTTGATGGTGTTATGTATTCGGCATCCTCGTTTTTACCGGAGGTGGTACACTTAGATTCGTTATCATCAATTTTTACGGAAGCAAGTCTTTTCGGACCAGAAGGATATGTTGTGTACATGAACTTTTTAGATCCTGCTGGTGTGCCCAACTATTACAGAGCAGTTCGATCCGTTAATGGAGAAGTATTAACCGATTTAGGCGATCAATTTATTTTCGATGATTCATTTTCTGAAGGAAATACGCAAACCGTTCCTTTCTTCGGAGACCGTTATAATATTGGTGATTCTGTGGTGGTCGAGTTTCGTAGTTACAATAAAAACTCCTACGAATATTTCTCACAGCTGTTTGTTTTGGCAGGTGACGGAGGCCAAAGTGCTGCGCCAGCTAACCCAGTAAGTAACTGGTCCAACGATGCATTAGGACATTTTGCGACGTGGGGGTGGGATTCAAAGTATGTTGTAGTGGTGGAATAAAATCCTTCAGTTCGAAGAACTTCTTAACACAAGTTTAATCGTTTGTTTTTCTTAGTTCCTTTTTGATTGCTTATTTTTGCAAAAAAATAAATTAAAGTAGTATGATTAAAAAAATATTGAACGTAGGTGCAAATGGAAGTTCTTTTCTTTCTCTTGCAATCTTATTCGCTTTCCTTTGTGTAAGCAATTTTTCTAAAGCACAATATGTTGTTGATTTTGAAGCTGAAACTTCCGGTGGGTATGCTTCCGAGACCGTGACACTTAACGGGATAGATTGGGATTTAACAGAAAGTTTGATTGGAACGTTGGCCAATGATTTCAAAAATGGTTTGAAGTCACTTCGTTTACGTGGTTATGGTACATCTTCATTTACGATGTTGCAAGATAAACCGAATGGCATTGGAACGATTTCTTTTCTGTATTCAGAATATGGAACAGATGCTCAAACAAGTTGGAGAGTAGAATACAGTACAGATGCTGGAGCAAATTGGACACAAGTTGGAACGGATATTACTGCTACTGGCGGAAATGCCTCACCGTCCACATTTAGTGAGACAATGAATGTTTTAGGAAATGCGAGAATCCGCGTTGTAGAGGTTACAGGAGCGGGAACTTCTAATCGTAGAATGAATATTGATGACATTACAATTACAGATTATGTTGCTGTAACACCAACTATAACTGCAACACCAACCTTGTTGACTGGATTTACGCAATTTTTAGGAACACCATCCGCTGAGCAGACATTTGAGGTGACAGGTACTTTGCTGACAGATGATATTACCCTTACAGTTACTTCTGGAGATTATGAAATCTCTGAGACTTCAGGAGCTGGATTTGGAACTTCAATTACCTTGACGCAAACTGCGGGTGAAGTTGCGGCTACTACAATTTATGTTCGTTTGAATGGGTTGTTAGCGGCGTCACCTTCGAATGGTGTTGTTACACTTACCTCGACAGGAGCGACAGATGTATTGGTAAACTTGGAAGGTGAAATATTGAATGCGGTGCCTACTGTGTTTGTTTCAGAAACGGCACTCTCCGGTTTTTCGCATTTCGTTGGAACACAGTCTGCTGAGCAGACGTTCGAAGTATCTGGTTCATTCTTAACCGACGACATTGTAATTACGGCGCCAGCAAATTATGAAGTTTCAGAAACGTCAGGAGCTGGTTTCGGTCCGACAGTAACGCTAGCGCAGACAGCTGGTGAGGTGGCGCCAACAACAATTTATGTACGGTTGAATGGAGCGACTGCGAATCCAAGTCAAGTAGGAGATATTACAGTTGCCTCCACAGGGGTAGCTAATCAAACCATCGCATTATCTGGAGAAACTTTAGAATATACATTAACTACTATTGGTGCTGTGACCGCTATTGATGCTAATGGAGTAGGTACTTCTGAGGGTGATTTGGTAGAACTGAGAGGTATCGTGCATTGTATTGACTTTAGAGGAGGTAATGGTTATAATGTCACTGTAATTGATGGTGCTGGAGATGGAATTCAATTATTCAACTTTAATCAGGTATCAGGTTATGAATCAGCTGAAGGAGATTCGTTACAGATTTTCGGAACAGTTGCTCAGTTCAATGGTTTGCTACAAATTAACGCTGATAACATTATTGTTGTATCTCAAGGTAATGCAACTGTAACACCTAATGTTGTTACTGCACTAGACGAGTCTACTGAAAGTCAACTTGTGGCGTTAGAGAATTTAACGTTCGTTACCCCAGCTGCGAATTGGCCAGCGAATGGAAATGTGGATGTTACAGATGGAACGACTGTTTTCACGGTTAGAGTAGTGAATGCTTCTCCTTTGTCAGGTGCAGCTGCTCCTGTAGGTCCATTTAATATTACAGGTGTTGGGGGACAATTTGATAACTCAAGTCCGTTTGATGCAGGTTACCAAATCTTCCCTTGTTCTGTTGAAGAGTTATGTAACGTAGATGTAACCACCACCACAACAGACTTTACAATTGAAGCGACTGCAACGGGATTGACATATCAGTGGGTAGATTGTGATGATAACTTTGCTCCAATCTCTGGAGAAACAAATCAATCGTTTACGGCTACTGCAAATGGTAACTATGCAGTAATTGTTACTGATGGTGCATGTTCAGATACTTCTGATTGTGTGGCAATCAGTACCATCGGAGTGGATATAGTAAACAGTTTATTGGTTTCCACTTATCCAAATCCTGTGAACGATATGTTAACAATTGAAGCGACGGAACAACGTTTTAATGTAACAATATTTAATCTAGAAGGAAAAGTTTTATCGACACATTTTAATGTTGATGAGAAGTTAGAGGTGAATACCTCAGCATGGTCAAAAGGAATTTATACGGTATTGGTTTCAAATGAAACGACTACTCACGCAATTAAGATTGTGAAATAGGCGTAATACCAAAATGATTGAGAAGCGGTTGTCCTGGACAACCGCTTTTTTTATGACTTATTTGTATTGAATTTAAATTGGATATACAGAAAGAACAACCCAAAAAAGGATCTCAGTGTGGGATATCTTCGCCTAAATCATATGTTCTAGTTGATAGGATATTTCAGGTGGTGGTTAACCAAGATTTGAAGTATGGAGATATCGTGCCTTACGAGTGGTTCAGAAAACTACAGATGGTTATAAGCTCGAAGAAATATACATTTCAGGCGCTCAGAGTAGTGATGATTGGCGCAAAGTTCCAGACTATTACTTTAATTCTAACCAAGAATATTTGTTGAAAGGAGTATTCGATCTTCTGTCAGAATAGCAATTAAAAAAGCCCTCAATTGAGGGCTTTTTTAATCTAAATATGTTGAATTAATTTACAATCTCATCGTAATATCGTTGCCAATCTTTATCCTCTTCAAACCATTGTGCTCCAAGATTCATAATAGCTTGCGCCTCTGCAGTTTGTCTTGCGTCCACTTGGCATTTCGCTGACTCATATAGCGCAAACTTAAGTATTTCGCGGTCGATTTCTAACAATCCGTCTAAAGATTCAAGAGCTCCAATCAGTTCCTTACCTTCTTTCCATTTAGTTCGTGCAGTTGCTTTATCTCCATTTCTATAGCGACATGTACCATCCAAGAATTTAGCACCTATATCATCTCTTCCGAATTTATACATATTCATTACCCAACCAAATGAACGTCTATAATCATCTGCCTCAATATCATTCCGGATCATTTCGAATAATGTACCTTTTACTTCTCCAAAGAAATCTTGATATCTATTAAATACAACTTTATCATTGTCTTTTCGATCCATTTTCCCAATGACACCTATGGAGTTTTTAAAGGCATTTTTAAATTCATCCGGACGATCACCAACAAATGAAATTTTATATAAACCATATGCCATATAATAATATGGAATAGGGTCATTTTTTGTAGCATCTTTCAATGTATACTTTTCCGAAGAAATAATTAATTTCTCCCAATTTTGATCGGCCTTTAGTATAAGTAGGTCGTCATATTCTTGGGCCATCATTAAAACTCCAGTAAGCATTGATAAGGTAAGTAAGAATAACTTTTTCATTGTATATAACTTGTGTAGTTTAGTTCGTCCAGTTCAACAATTATGCCTAAAGGGATACATTAACATTTCAATAACAAATTAACGTGTTTTTCGCCATTGTTGATATAATAATCTGTAAATTTAATTAATTATTTATTATCCAAATTTATTTTGAATCAATTCAGAGCCATAGCCAGTTATTTGAAGTGTTCGACGATTTTTGGGGCAGCATTTTTCTTGTTTTCATCATGTAGTGCTGACGGCGGTACTGGATCTGGTTCCATTCTACCAATGGGGCAGATATCATATGATTCGATACATCTATATAATGCGGAAACCGTTAATCTGGGTAGGAAATTGTTTTTCGATAAGCGATTGTCTGTCAATAATACAGTCGCATGTGCTTCGTGCCATTTGCCTGCGCTTGCCTTTACTGACGGGCGAAAAAAAGCCGTCGGAATAAATAACAATGCTACTATGAGAAATGCTCCCACTTTACTAAATGTAGAGTATCAACCTCATTTCATGTTCGATGGTGCCGTTCCTACGCTTGAAATGCAGGCATTAGTACCCCTAAAGGATACGAACGAAATGGGGAATGATATTCAGCAATTAATAGAAAAGTTGCGCCATGTCCCAGAGTATCAGCAATTAGCAAAAAGTCTTTACGCAAGGGAGTTTGACGCGTTCGTGTTGACACGAGCTCTTGGTAGTTTTCAACGTTCTTTAATAAGTCAAAATTCACCCTTCGATCAGTGGTTCTATCATGCTGATGAGCATGCAGTATCAGGAAGTGTCAAAAATGGGTATCGTATTTTTTCCGATAAATTGTACTGCGCTAGTTGTCACCCTGCCCCGACTTTTACTACTTATGACATTCTAAGTAATGGTCGAGATAGTTTATCAAATGATGAAGGACTCTATCGCATCACAGGTCTAACTAAAGACATTGGCAAATTCAAAATTCCAACGCTGAGAAACATAGCACTAACTGGACCTTATATGCATGATGGTTCTGTTCAAAGTCTACGGGAAGTTATACACTACTATGCCAAGGGTGGAGATGGGCATCCAAATCAAGATCAGCGAATAATTTCTTTTGATTTAAGCGATGAGGAGATAAAAGATCTACTGGATTTTTTTGAATCGCTTACAGATACTTCACTTATTACCAGTTATTAAACATCTAAATAATAGCTGTTTAATGGTAATGTGGTAATAAATGTGAAAAACTTTCGTTTAGAATGGCATAATTTTTATTCGTTTCCTGTAACTATTTCTTGAATATTAATTATAATAATAGAGTACTGTCTGCAAGCAGTACATTAGTACCCAAAAACCAGTGAACTATGAGTAGAATGAACCCCATATATCATCACACCAATGAAAAACTCAGGTCTGAGTTGGAGTGGATACAGTTAGCGAAGAGAGATCCAGAGAAGTTCGCACCTCTTTATGAGAAATATCATGAGCAGATTTTTCGATATATCTATCAACGGATGGATGACAAAGAATTGGCATTCGATGTGACTTCTCAAGTTTTTTTGAAGGCCATGAACAATCTTCATAAATACGAATATCGGGGTGTTCCTTTTGGTTCATGGTTATATCGCATTGCAAAAAGCGAATTGTACCAGGCATTTCGTGACAGATCTTCGAAACGGGCTATCAATATTGAAACCGTTCATTTGGCAACTTTCATGGATGTTTTTGAAGACGAGGAAAATGAAATCAATAAAAAACGATTACTCAGTTCGATAGCCGAACTAAAAGAAGCAGATGTTCATTTAATTGAAATGCGCTTTTTCGAGCAACGTCCCTATAAAGAAATGGGGGAGATATTAGGGATTACTGAAAACAATGCAAAAGTGAAAACTTTTCGGGCATTGGAAAAATTGAAACAACTATTTAATCAAAATAACCGGTAATGAAAAACCGCAAAATAATTTTAGACAGAGGACCTATTTCTTCACAAGAAATAGCCGAACGACAAGATTTTGACAAATTATTAAAGTCCTTTAAAGCCCCCCAAAACCCATATTGGAAGTCGATATGGTTTTGGGGGACTACCGGTGTAGCTACCCTAGGTCTTTTCCTTTTGACAAAACAATTTTTAACAGAAAACGAAACGCTAAAAGAAACATTACATGAAGAGAACATTACTTTAGCCTTAGATGGCCTTCCTCAAGATACTGAATGCATTAAGTCTCCGGTGGCTTCAGTGGAGATACCTTTTGTAAGTCATGAAATCGACCCCTCAATCGATAATGAAATTATCCTTGAAAATGGAACTTCAATTTCCATTAAAGCGGGTTCAATTGAAACTATATCATCAGGTCGTGTGGTGATTAAAACGCGCGTATTTGAAGATAAAACAACTGCTTTTTTGGCTGGTGTCCCAATGGATTTCAAAAATAGTTCATTCGAATCTGCTGGTATGATTGAGATTCGCGGAGAGCAAGAGGGAATGGAGGTTTTTGTCCGTGCCGATCAGCCGATAGAAGTAGATTTAAAGCTATACAAGGACTATAATGGATTTGATTTCTACGCACTAGATGACCAATCCGGGAAATGGAGTACGTATCCTTGCGAGTTTTTAGGAGGAAAGTTGGATGAAGTAACAGCTCTTTCAGAAACAGATAAAAAGAAGACTGTACTTACGAATGAAATTCAATCAATTACTACTCAAATTAGTGAAAAGGAAAACGATTTGCTGGAGGCACCTCTTCCGCGCAAAGAAACGTATTATTTACCCAAAAACGAGCAATATATCTTTACTTTAGATTACAATAAACGCGATTTCCCAGAGCTAGCTGCTCTTGGGCCAATTAATTTTGAGGCATACCCCAATCAAGCGAATTACGAGAACATTTTTAAAAAATCTTGGTCCAATTTTACAATTGAGGAAGTTGAAGGGAAGTATAGCGTTACGTTTTCAGATAAACTAGGAGAGGAATCCCTTAAGGTTCGACCAATTGTAACTGGCATTCGCTTAGAGGAAGCTATACAAGAATATAATGAAGCCAAACAGGATGCTCAAGCGAAGCGTGATCTCATTGAGGCAGAAAGAGAGCAGTTGGTCAATCGACGAGCGGAAAAAAATATCGAGCTACAACGTTATATTGCGGATATGGAAAAGAGATTCAATGCATCTAATGTGGATTATCTTGAGGCCAAGAAAATTCTCGAGGCTAAAGAACAGCGTAAAGACCGTTTTGTTGGTGAAATATTAACTGCTGCTTCAGCAAAGTTTCGAACTACTCAGTTTGGAGTCTTCAATTGCGATAAGCCAGTTGGTTATCCCAAACCCTTTGAGAACTTCATCCGCTTTGAAATTGCTGGAAATGTCATTTCCCCTAAATCAGTGTATGTCTTTGATCTGGATAAGGATGTGCGTTATCAGTTTGGTTCTTTGTCAAATCCGTTGACCTCATTTGGTATGAATGGAAATGAAAATGTGGTAATGATTGTTCTTGAAAATAACGAAGTGGCATATGCTCATACTTCCAAGGCAGGTGTAAAACAATCAGGTAGAATTCAACTCAATGTGATACCCGCTGAGAAAGTAACTGAGGAAAGGATAAAAACAATTCTAAATGAGGAACGGGTATCTGCTTAGCGCGTTTGTCTTTGCTCTTATTCCGATGGTGTGCAGCCAAAATCCGCGGGTTGTTCGTATTGAAAAAGAATGGACAGAAATGGATTTTCATCCACAAATTGTAGGTTACTTCAATGGGCGCATTCCTGCTGAAGTGATTTGCGACGTTCAAGGGCTGACGACAAATGTAGGGTATCGGATTCTTACCTATGATGTTGTTTATTTTGATGGTAAATTAACAGTCGAAGCTCATGTGGTAGGGAATGCCATTCCAGATACAATTTGCGCGATATTTCAATCTTTTGGTAGTAATTCTGAAATATTCTTTACGAATATCAAAGCGATGGATTTAGATGGTCGTATCACGCACCTTTCTCCGCTAAAGCTAATTGCTGTTAAAGAAGATTAATTCGGCTTTTTTACACTAGAACGTTTCAGTTTTTGTAAATTCGCCGTATGAAAGCACTTGTATTAGTTTTTTGTGTTGGCTGCATCAATTCGTTGTGGGGTCAAGTGCCATTGGTCTATGAAACGTTCGATGGAGGGATTCCAACAGACTGGTCACTAATCAATAATGATGGTAATACACCTCATCCAGATGTATCAGAATACACTGATGCTTGGATTGTTGTAGCTGACCCAGATGATGCATTGAACAAAGTTGTCTCCAGTACTTCTTACTTTCAGCCAGTAGATCGAGCAGACCGCTGGTTGATTACACCGAATGTTACTTTGGGTGGAAGTGGAAATTTTATATCTTGGTATGGTAAATCGCATGACCCTTCATTTCCTGACTCTTATAAAGTCCTAATTTCTAATTCTGGGACGAATAGTAGTGATTTCATGGATACGTTAATAGTGGTTACGAATGAATCTCCTGATTGGACGTTTCATCAACTTGAAATTGAGCAGTTTGCCAATGAAAACGTTCATGTCGCATTTGTACTTACAACATTCAATGGATTTAAGTTATACCTTGATAGTATTGACTTGCGCAAAGAGGATCCTCTATTCTTGCCAAATAATATGGCAAACTATGAGGTGAATCTATTTCCTAATCCAGCAAAAGATCATATTTCTATCCATGGAGAAGGAATTCACTCGGTAAATTGCCTTTCTGCTGATGGGAAACATGTGTTTGCTGTTCACTCACTAAATGATATCGACGTATCGACACTTCCTTCTGGAATTTATGTGTTGATTATTGAACACAATCAAGGAGTCTTGCGCAAGAAATTGATAAAACAATAGGAGGGAGGGTAACAACGTCTCAGTTGTTATTATTCTGATACTTTCCCTAATTTTTTTAACTGTATTAATACCGAAAATGCTGAATCGATATCGTCTGACTTCACCACGGCAGTGAACTCGTTGGCTGTAGAAACGACTTCAACAATATTGATTCCTTCCCAAGCCAAATGTTTCAGTATGTAATAGTAGATTCCGGAAATCTCAGTATTTACTTTGGGTAATTTGATAGTGATAGAGGCTAAATCTGAAGTATGGGATTTAAGTTTCTCTTTTTTGAATATTTCGCGAATTTTGTCAGAAATAGAGGTGCTCGTTATCACTGTGGATTCGTTTACTCCACCACAGTAAGTATAAAATGCATCTTTATCGTCGTTCAAAGACTTCATCAATTCAGATTGTCTCAATGTCAAGGTTTCTGAATTCTCAAAAGTGAAATCTTCCAAATCACTGCGGACAAGAAAATCTCCCAAGGTCCCCATGAAATTTTTGATTTTCAAATTGATCCGGTGGTAGTAGCCAGGGGACATGCGTTTAATGGCCATTATGATTGCACCTTCTTTAATTTCTTTCTTAACAATATCTTCAATTTCAGGTTTGATTTTTCGTGCTAACGCTGATACATTGATAAGTTCTTCAGTAAGAGACTCTCTCAAAAATGGTGAGCGATTAATGATGTCTTCAGTGATTTTGCCAATATTAGACATAGGTTAGTTAATTCAAAATATGTTTGAAAATTAACAATAATTTCAATACAAACAATAATTGTTTGTAAAATACAGTCTTATGAGTCCTATGTGAATGAGATTATTGATTGTTTATAAGATGTTTAAACAAAAAAAGCTGTGCACAAGCACAGCTTTAAGAAAGATTAAACTGAATGGATTAGTCTCGAATTAATTTATATCCGGGATATCTTTTTGTATCGTACACAAATTTTGAAGCTGCAATTTCAGGATTCTTTTTAAAGCTAACGATTTCGTAAGACATCGTAGTTCCGTCCTTCGTTTTCATAATCGCTTTGGATAGCTCAGAAGACGCAACATCAATATAAAGCGTGATTGTATGGTACTGAACTTCTCCTGGATTCGTTGGGAACAAGTTGATAACGTGAACCGCTTTACCGTTCAGTTTATCTTGCTTTACATATTTGTTTTTAAACCCGCTTTCCCAAATTGTCATTAGTCGTTTAGGATTGATGCTTTCTTCGTCTTCATCATCAGCAGCGCTCTCGTAAGTAACGTTTTCTTCTTTAACGACCGTCCAAATTTTAATACCATTTGAGATAATTTCATTGTCACCCAATGATGCGTTGAATTTGTCACCTTTTACATAACCTTTTCCACTCTCTTTAGTGTCTTCTCCCGTCGCTGCATTTTTCATCGTGAAGCTGAATTCCATGTAAAATGAGCTTAGACTTTTTATCTCCTTCGACATTTTATTCAAAAGTTCTTGCGATTTTTCGTCATTTTGAGCCAATGCTGTTAGACTAAAAAAGAAGAGAGCTACTATTAAATATTTCATAGTTTTTATTTTGATTGCAAGTTTACACAAACTATGCCAAATAACTAAATCAAATCTTTTGATTTTAAATACTCTTCAAGAGATAATTCATCACTAAAGAGCACTTCTCTCGCTTTGCTTCCTTTGAAGGGTCCAATGATTCCGTGCGCTTCTAGCTGATCTACGATACGTCCGGCACGGTTGTATCCTAATTTCAACTTACGCTGCAGCAAACTCGCAGAGCCTTGTTGGTGAATAGTCACGATTCGTGCAGCTTCCACAAAATTCGCATCTAGATCATCTAAGTCATCAGCTCCTAGGTCGGAACCTGTGTTTTCATCTACATATTCTGGTAGTAAGAAAGCATCCGGATAAGCACGTTGATTCCCGATGAAATTACAAATTTCTTCGACTTCTGGTGTATCAACAAATCCACATTGCAGTCGAATCATATCATTCCCCGTAGAGATAAGCATATCTCCCTTACCAATGAGTTGGTCTGCACCGGATGCGTCCAGAATGGTTCGAGAGTCTATTTTTGAAAGTACCCTAAAAGCAATGCGTTGTGGGAAATTCGCTTTAATCATACCTGTAATCACGTTAACAGATGGCCGCTGAGTAGCCACGATTAAATGTATTCCAATAGCACGGGCAAGCTGAGCTAATCGAGCAATCGGATGTTCTACCTCTTTACCTGCTGTCATAATTAAATCTGCAAACTCATCAATCAATACAACGATATAAGGGAGGTACATGTGCCCTTTTTCTGGGTTTAATTTGCGCTTAATAAACTTTTCGTTGTATTCTTTTATGTTTCGGACTTGAGCCTCTTTAAGCAGCTCATATCGGTTATCCATTTCGATACAAAGTGAATTCAACGTATTCACCACTTTCGAAGTGTCTGTGATAATAGGTTCTTCTTCGCCCGGAAGTTTTGCTAGAAAGTGTCGCTCAATTTTATTAAATAAGGTAAGTTCTACTTTTTTCGGATCGACCAGTACGAATTTAACCTGTGCAGGATGTTTTTTGTAAAGCAGAGAAACCAATATTGCGTTCAAACCTACCGACTTACCTTGTCCTGTTGCTCCAGCAACTAATAGGTGAGGTGATTTCGCTAAATCGAAAGTGTACGTCTCGTTGGTAATTGTTTTACCGAGTACAATTGGTAATTCAGCTTCTGAGTTTTGGAATTTCTCGGATGCTATAAGTGAACGCATACTTACAATCTCGGGTTTGCTATTCGGGACCTCGATCCCTATGGTTCCTTTTCCAGGGATAGGTGCAATGATACGAATTCCAAGTGCGGCTAAACTTAGTGCTATGTCGTCTTCTAAGTTTTTGATTTTAGAAATACGCACGCCTGGTGCTGGAATGATTTCATATAAAGTAACCGTTGGACCTATCGTTGCCTTGATTTTGTCAATTTCGATTTTGTAGTTGAGTAATGTCTCAACAATGTTGTTTTTATTACGTTCTAACTCTTCCTTATCAACACCTGAGCGTGACGTTTCGAATTTCTGAAGAAGGTCGATAGGAGGAAGCGTGTAACTAGAAAGGTCAAGTTTTGGATCGTATTCTCCAAACTCATCGATTTTTTCCTGTAAATCTTCATCCGAAAGCTCGGCCTCCTCTGGTGCCACTTCAATCGAGAAATCTTCGTCTTCGTCAAATGAAGGCTGTTCAATTTGCTTGTCCAGTTCATCTGTGTGTTCGATGATTAATTCGGAGTCATTTTCTTCTAATTCGTACTCTTCTAATTCTTCTAAAGTATGAATATCTTCTTGCTCTTCTTGTTCATCGGTAAATTCTACTTCTAGCGCTTCTTGATCAACCTCGACGTCCTCATCTTTCAGTGTATTTAATACATTGAGATTATTCATAGACAGATTTTCTTCATCCTCTTCCTCGGAAGAATTAAAAAATGGTAGTCGTGCGAATAACGCTTTAAAGTCGGGGTTAAACAGAAGTACACTCGCCGCAAAAAGAGTAACCAATACAAACAAAATAGCTCCGAAAATTCCAAAAGATGCTGAGAGCCATTCGCGAGCAAAATAACCAAACGTGCCACCTAGAAATGTGATTTTCTCCGAGAATAATCCAAAAAACAAGGAGAACCAAACAATAGCCACACCCGATACAACTAGTGTACGTTTCAGTGATAAAATACGAATGTTAAACAATAAACGTGTTCCTGCAATAAAGAGGATGAAGCAAAATGCAAAGGATGCTATTCCAAACCATGAATGTATAAGCATATGTGAAGTCCATGCTCCAAATTTACCGAGCCAATTTTGAACTTCAACATCGGTATCAGAAAGCATGAATGACCAGAATCCATTATTTGCGATTAAGCTTTGATCTGATTGCCAGGTGAACAAATAGGAAAGACAAGCGACTGTAAGGTAAACAGAAAGTAAAAGAAAAAAAGCACCGGTAATTGATTTCACTTTACGCTGGTCTACTTGCGCAAATAGTGAGGTAAACTTAAGTTTTGATACGGGACGCTTTTTTTTTGTAGAAGTATCTTTCTTATTTTCTTTGAGTACGTTGCCTTTCGCCATGATCAATTGAATATCTTACGAAGGTAATCAAGGAATGCATTGACGAAAAGCGTTAGGTGAAGAGTATATCCACAAGGAAGTGTTAGTTCTGAAACCGCTCAATGAATTCATCCATGGTCATCATTTCATAATCAGTTGGGATGCCGAAGTAATCGATGTTTATTTCTTTCGGTTCGAATAAAATCAGTTCGAAGTCAGAGAGCTCGTCATTCGCAATAAGGGTATACTTAACAGGTAGTCCTGGAAGCCCTGGAATAGCTTCGCTGTAATCATGTGAAATATCTTCGAAATAGTACATGTAAAATAAACTATCTACATTAGGTATTTTTACTTGCATCTTGTGCGCAGTTCTTCCTGCAATTTCAGTTTTTCCCCGCTTCCTTTTGAATTCGTATTTCCCTGTATTTACTGGAGGCTCTGGTATGCTTTTTAAGGCAACTTTCTTACCGTCAAATTCCATCAGTATGTATGCCCGATTTTTAGTAATGTGCTTGATGTAGACTTGCTTTCCTAGTTGTGTAAAATTTTCAATGCGCAACATGGAGTCTTTGGCATAAATAATTTGATAACCAGAGCTATCACTTCCCATTTCGTCAATGTGTTGCGAAGATATTTTATAGACCATTTTACCTTCGAAGCGTTCAGGAATCTTTGTTCCACAAGAATTTACGATAAGCAATGTCATCAAGTATGTTAAAAGAATTAATCGATTAGTTTTCATTGTACTTAAGTCTTTGTGAAATTATCCAATACAGAATACAATTCGTTTTTAAACGTTTTAAAATCGGTTGAAGCACCCTGCCTGGAAGGAGTGAAAAGTGATTTGTCAATTGCTTCGGAAGAATAGCTAGTTGCTGTAAACCTCATCGCTACACCATTTTCAAAAATGGTGTACGCGAGTAACATCCCCGGGACTTCGTAATAGGGTGTGTGCCAATTAGGATCTTTCATTGTAATTTCTTCAGTATACCATAACTCAATGATGCCAAAGTCGTTACTTGTTGCAAAGGCTTGTTTGACTTCAAAACCAGCAATAATATCCCTTTTATCGCTGAATTGTATACTGACTTTGTTAAGATCGCTTGCAGATATTGTTCCTTCAAAATAAATAGGGCTACCAAACTTCAACTCTGAATACAAATAGCGCTCCTCAGTATTAGAAATTGCATTTATTTCAACCATCGCCTTTTTTATTTGAGCGTGAAACTGATTCCCTCGAAATGAAACAATCTGTCGTTTGGGAAGTAGCATGCCTGTAATGGGGTGAGAATCCATATCAAAAGAAGGAAATGAAATTGTGAACTCAATAACTCCTTCTTTGATTTCATTATTGGAGTTGCAACTCGTTGTTAATGAGCTGACAACGATGAGTCCAAATAAATTAAAAAGAAGTTTTCTCATGACATGTTCAATATAGCTAGGCTCCATAATTTTTCCTGGTGGGGGTGAAGTTAGTTAAAATCTTCATTTATTGGCGTCTTCTAGTCTGAACTAATTCTTGACAAAGGCTGATTATAAGAGTTTATGAAGAGCACAGGTACGTTTCTCATTACAGCAATGAGATTAGTGGTTTTGACGTGGGTGTATTTAGCGAAAAAAGATAGTTGTTAATAGGGCTAAAATCCTATATTTGTCTCATTCAAATGATTGATGTTTTATAAAATCGTTGTTATGTCCAGTCGTATTGTTTGCATCATAAATGAGTCTGAAATATCCGCAGGAACAAGAGGCTCCAGTTTAGGTCCGGGAGCGATTAGAGTAGTTGACCACCAGCGGGAAAACTACCTTTTCGGAAGGTACAAAAATATTTACGTACAAGATGAAAATCATTTGTTGGACGAACCCACTCCGCTATTGTGGGGTAAGCGAGCGAATGGTTTGGCTAAGGTGTATGAGCACGTATCCAAGGTTGTAAGTCAGGAGCGTCATAATGCGGAGGTTTTATTAGTTATTGCAGCGGATCATGGTTCTGCAGGTGGAACTATTGCAGGATTGAAAATAGCCAACCCTGACCATAGAATTGGAGTGCTATGGGTAGATGCGCATGGCGATTTGCATACGCCTTACACAACTCCTTCAGGAAACATGCACGGCATGCCTTTAGCTACAGCGCTTGGTGAAGATAACCTTGAATGCAAAGAGAATAATGTAAATGAAGAAACAGCAAAGTATTGGAATGAAATAAAAAACATCGGTGGGATTTGCCCAAAAGTTCAACCTGAGGATGTAGCTTTCATAGCACTTCGTGCTCTGGAGAGTCAAGAAGTAGCCATGATTGATCGGTTGAATTTATTGAGTATTGAAGTTGATGATTTCAGACGAAAGGGGTTTGATAAGGTGGCAGTAGAGCTTGAAGATAAATTTTGTAATTGCGATGAAATATACCTTTCTTTTGACGTAGATAGCATGGATCCAACAGTGGTTTCACATGGGACTGGTACCCCTGTTGACAATGGTTTATTTCCTGAAGAAGCACTTCAGATTCTGACCCATTTCGCAGCACACCCAAAAGTTAGGTGCATTGAATTTGTTGAAGTAAATCCATGCTTGGACGAAAAGACAAACCGAATGGCAGAGGTGGCCTATGATTTAATTCATGAGGTAGTTAAAACAATTGAAGAAAAGCGTTAGTTGCGCGAATCATATCGATGGAAGTAAAGATTAAACAAGCATTAGAAGAAAACGCTGAAACTATTTTTGGTAGAGGAATCGACGATAAACTCATTCAATTTCAAAAAACACGTAAAGAAGTAAAGGGAGACTTAACACTTGTTACATTCCCTTTCGCAAAATTAATGAATACTTCTCCGGAAGGTGCTGCGAGTAAATTAGGGGATTTTTTGGTGAATGAACTCGAAGAATTGGCAGAATATAATGTTATCAAAGGTTTTTTAAACTTGGTATTTAAGGATGAATATTGGGTGACTGTATTGGAAGAAATGAATGCTGTGGACAAGTATGGTTTTTCAGCCCCTAATTCTAAACCTACCATAATGGTGGAGTATTCATCGCCAAACACTAATAAACCGTTGCACTTAGGTCATTTGAGAAATAATTTTTTGGGGTATAGTGTTGCTGAGATTTTAAAGGCTAATGGTCATAAGGTTGTAAAAACCCAAATTATTAACGACAGAGGAATCCATATTTGTAAAAGTATGCTGGCTTGGCAGCGATTTGCACCGCTCGGTGAAAATGGAAATCGTGAAACTCCTGCTTCGACGGGATTAAAGGGTGATCATTTCGTGGGTAAATATTACATTGAATTTGACAACCAAATGACGAAAGAGGCATTCTCAATCGCTCAGGATCATGCAGACAACAACTTTGAAGGACTAGATGAAGAAAAGAAAGAAGAATTGCAAAAGCTGTTTGGCGCTCTTCATAGCATTAATCGATCTACAGAGGAAAAGAAATACCAATCTGTTTATCGAAAAATAGCTGGCTTGACTAAGGATGACACCACGTTGTTGTATGATGCGCAACAAATGTTGGTGAAATGGGAGGCGAGAGATCCGGAAACCTACTTGCTGTGGTCCATTATGAACGGTTGGGTCTACAGTGGCTTTGAATCAACCTATGCCCGAATGGGAGTTGATTTTGATCAGTTGTATTACGAGTCAGACACGTTCTTAATTGGAAAAGATGTGGTGATTGAAGGATTGAATAAAGGCGTGTTTTACAAGAAAGAGGACGGGTCTGTCTGGATTGACCTTACGGATGACGGTCTGGATGAAAAGTTATTACTTCGAAGCGATGGTACCGCTGTCTATATGACCCAAGACATTGGAACCGCTATAGATAGATTTAAAGATTATCCTGATTTAGATGGAATTGTATATACGGTGGGGAATGAACAAGATTATCACTTTCAAGTACTTTTTCTTGTACTAAAGAAGTTGGGCTATGATTGGGCGGAACATTGTTATCATTTATCATATGGGATGGTAGATCTTCCGGATGGAAAAATGAAGTCGCGTGAAGGTAAGGTTGTGGATGCAGATGACTTAATGGCTGAGGTTGTTGATATGGCAGAAGATGGAACTCGCGAACGAGGACATCTTGATGGATTGGATGAGTCGCAAAAGCAAGAGCTCTACGAAATGATTGGGATGGGTGGTTTGAAGTATTTCCTTTTAAAAGTAGATCCTCAAAAACGAATGAAGTTTAATCCTGATGAGTCAATTGAACTCAATGGTAATACTGGTCCGTTTATCCAATACGCGCATGCTCGGATTAAATCCCTGCTGAACAAGTATGGAGCCGAAATATTAGCGAATAATATGACGCTTTTGCCTATCGAAAAGGAACTGGTTAAAACTATGGCTGAATTTCCAAATATCTTGAAGGAAGCAGGATCAAATTATTCTCCTGCATTACTTGCCAATTACACCTATGAACTAGTTAAGCAGTTCAATACATTCTATCAATCGGTGAGTATTCTAAATGAGGAAGTCGAAGAATTGAAACAAACACGTTTAGTAATCGCCTCAAACATTGCTCGAATAATTTCAAATTCCATGCGTCTTTTGGGAATCAGTGTCCCGGATAGAATGTAACGAATCGCTCATTATTTTCAACTCTTAATATCAAATTTGCAATATCTTAACCTGAAACTACCTGTTATGAACATAATTCTTCACGATCTCGACGCACATCTTTCGTTCGCTCCTTTGACCCTTACGCGACCTTTAGGAAATCTTCGTATGGGAATTTTCACTAACGATAAAAGATGGAAAAATTATTGTCCAACGGCGGATATATCCTTTAAATCAGAGGAATACCTTGAGGGTAAATTCCCGTGTAAACTACAATCCGATAATCTTTGGGTGAATGCAGCAGTGATTCCAACAAAAGAAATCGCTCAACAGGTGGAGGAACTTAAGTCTGGGCAATCACTTTATTTGAATAACGAGTTTGTTGCCTATCGAGGAAATGATTATGGGAGAGGATCACGCATAGATCGAGAAGTAGTGGATTTGACAGTGGTCAAGCAGCGTTGGGATTTGTTCAGGTTGAACGAGCAGATATTGCGTAACGATTTTGAATGGGTGAAATCCAATCGTAATGGAATTCAACTGGACACATCCAATCAATTGATTGGACCATCTGATCAACTTTTTATAGAGGAAGGGGCGCGTATTCAAGGGGCAATTTTGAATACAACCACAGGTCCAATTTATGTTGGAAAGGATGCTGAGATTATGGAAGGTTCAATCGTTCGTGGGAGCTTAGCGTTGTGTGAACATGCTGCGCTTAAACTAGGGACGAAAGTCTATGGCGCAACGACAATTGGTCCGCACTGTAAGATTGGAGGGGAAGTAAATAACGTTATCTTTTATGCTTACTCGAACAAAGGCCACGATGGTTTCTTGGGGAACTCTGTTATTGGAGAGTGGTGTAATTTAGGTGCCGATACCAATACTTCTAATTTGAAAAATAATTACGGTTACGTTTCTACCTATGATTACCGAACACAGGAGTTTGAAAAAACGGATGTACAATTTATGGGATTAATGATGGGCGACCATTCAAAGTCGGGAATTAATACCATGTTCAATACAGCGACAGTTGTAGGTGTTTCGTCAACCATATTTGGGGCTGGTTTTCCTCCGAAAATGATTCCTAATTTTTCTTGGGGAGGATTTGACGGTGAATTTTTTCAGTTCGAATTAGCATTGGTAGCTGCGAACAATATGATGGCACGTCGAGGACTTCAATTAACAAAAGAAGAAGTAGCTATTTTAATGCATCTTTTAGGGTAGACTTAATTCGATTTGCTATGTTTTTAGGTAGTAGATTGAAAAAAGTCGAAACCCAAATAATTCTGAATTCTAAGCTCTGACTTCTATACTATTAAATCCGTCTATACCACTGAACCATCGGTATAGGAACTGGAATTATTTCTCCGCCCGTTGCGACTCCTATAAATCCAAACTAAAAAGCCTGGCCTTCTTCTTGGTGCCAGCGAATTCCAGGAACGAATAACCCTAATCCTGTTTTTTTGCGTTCAACAGTTTGAGTAATCTGAACTTCGTTATACGCCCCTGTTTGATCGTTGTATACATAATCCGTGTAAGTTTGTATAACAAAATCAGATTTAGCCGGAAGAACAATAAAAGAGTCAAATACTAAACTTATTCTGGGTCCAACTTTGATCATTCCAGCAATTGAATTATATCAGTTATTGCCTAGTTAATCGTGTAATTAATTCTTTATGAGATGGGAATAGCATGATGAGGTCGCTCTCGCAGGCCAACTCGAAATCGGTAAAGTCAAAGCCAGGTGAAACGGTACATCCGACTAATGAATATTCACCTGAGGACTCACTGGCAAACCAAGCTTCCGCAGGAACAACAGCTTGGGGAAGTTGACCTTTTATTAAGTCTAAACCAATGTTTAGTTCAGTATATGTTCCATCTTTCTTGATTACATGAACGGTGAGTGGTGAACCTGCATAAAAGTGCCACATTTCATCTGACTTAATGCGATGGAATGCAGAAAAATTACCACTGGTGATGAGAAAGTAAATCCCTGTGCTCAGGCTTCGTTCTCCATTATTTTCGAATGGTTGAAGCTTTATTTCAGAACGATATGTTTCTTTAAAAAAACCTCCCTCTGGATGAGGTTGAAGGTTTAAGTGCTCAACCCAATAATCAATAGTTCTCTGATTCTTATACATGCTGTAAAATTAATTACAACTTTCTATGGTAGGTAGTCAAAAGATCATTTTTTGGTTATCTTAGCATTGAATGAAAAGTCTTCAAGTTACCGTTTTAGGATCTGGCACTTCCCAAGGTGTTCCCGTAATCGGTTGTCAATGCTCAGTTTGTTTATCGACTGATCCAAGGGATAAACGTCTACGAAGTTCAATTTTATTTTCTTGGGGAGATGAGAATTTTGTGATTGATACTGGCCCAGATTTTCGTCAGCAGATGTTGCGGGGAGATGTGCGGTCCTTGCGTGCTGTGTTGTACACTCATGAACACAAAGATCATATTGCAGGAATGGACGATGTTCGGTCATACAATTACCTCGAAAAGAGAGACATGGAAATTTTCTGTAATGAAGACGTTGAGCGGGCATTAAGACGTGAGTTTTATTATGCATTCGAAACCGTTCGATATCCTGGAGTGCCGAATGTGAAAATAAATTTTATTGATATGCAGACATTTCGGCTCCCTGACGGCCCTCTTGTAACACCAGTTGAATATTTGCATTACAAACTTCCTGTTCTCGGCTTTAGAATTGGTGACTTTGCCTACATAACTGATATTAAAACTATTGAGGAGCATGAGGCGGATAAACTGCGGGGGCTAGATTACCTAATTTTGGATTGTTTAAGGCATCAAGAACATTTATCGCATTTTAACCTTGAGGAGTCATTACGATTTATTGATCAGGTTCAACCTGAAATAACTTATTTGACACATATTTCTCATTTGTTTGACAAGCACGAGGATATTATGAAAATTCTTCCAAATAATGTGTTTCCAGCGTACGATGGATTGACTTTTGATGCGGGAATGGCTGAGTGATTTTGCTACAATAAAATCTTTATTTAACAGTTGTCCAATCGAACAGATTTATAGGTTATTTCTAGCGTTATCTTTTCGGTTTTGCTAATTTTATACAAAATTAGGATATGGTACACAATTTAAGTCAACAGAATTCTATTTTCAATAATTTCTTAGCTGAGATTCGGGATGAAATGATTCAGCGGGATTCACTTCGATTTCGAAGAAATATGGAGCGAGTAGCTGAAATTATTGGCTACGAATTGTCAAAGAAATTGAAGTATTCATCTAAGGAAATAACGACTTCCTTAGGACAGGCAAACATGAATACTCTAGATTCACAAATCGTTTTGGCCACAATCTTGAGAGCTGGATTACCTATGCATCAGGGGTTACTAAATTATTTTGATAAGGCTGATTCTGCATTTGTTAGTGCGTACCGCAAACATACTTCCGGTGATGAGTTTGATGTATTTGTAGAATATTGTGCCGCCCCTACGATTGACCAAAAGGTGTTGGTGATATCTGACCCTATGTTGGCAACAGGAACATCTATGGTAATGGTGTATAAGGCACTTTTAAAAAATGGAAACCCCAAGCGAGTAAATATCGTTTCAGCCATCGCTACGCAGGAAGCACTGGAAATGATTAAAAAACATTTTCCAGAAAATACAGAGGTTTGGGTCGGTGCTATTGATGAAGAATTGACGGCACAGGCTTATATTGTTCCTGGTCTTGGAGATGCTGGTGATTTAGCCTTTGGAGATAAACTGTAAGAACTTTATGTGGGTTTACTTATCGTTTGTTCTTTTTAGTACTTGGAAATTTATGTTCACACCAATGGCCGGTCCTGCGGCCGATCTTTCTTTTTTGGAGACTTTTTTATGCTCAATGACAGGAGGGTTGATTTCAGTAAGCATCTTCTATTTTGGAAGTAGTTTTTTCATGCAGCGCTTTCAAAAAAAACAAGCGAAAAAAGCAGAAAAGGCAATCGCTCAGGGAAAAGTGTTCCGCTCCAAGAGGTTTACCCGGAACAATCGACGAATTATTAAAATTAAGCATCGAATTGGCAAATGGGGCGTATGTTGGCTCGTTCCTTTGTTTTTCTCTTTGCCTTTGGGAAGTTTGATTACTGCCAAATTTTATCGCCATCAAAAAAATACATTCAGTTGGATACTGCTGGGTATGTTGATAAATTGCACCTTGATTACAGGAGGAACTTACCTTGTTGATTTTATCGTTTAATGAAGAAATTAGAACATATATTTTTTGACCTTGACCGCACACTATGGGATTTTGAAAGGAATTCCAAAAGTGCACTGGTTCAACTTTTTTATGAATTAAAACTGGATAATATCATTGAGAGTTTCGAGTCTTTTCATGCGGTGTATAGGAAAATAAATGCGGAATATTGGGAAGATTATGCTAAAGGTAGAGTAAGCAAAGAAAAATTGAGGATTGGTAGATTTCACGATACATTGGTTTCATTTGGACGAGATGATATTCAGTTGAGTAGCGCTATGGCAGAAGACTATGTAAAGATCTCTCCCTTTCAAACACATCTTTTTCCAGGCACGAAAGAAGTGTTGCAAGAGCTTTCAGATAAAAATTATCACTTGCACATTATTACAAATGGTTTCAAAGAGGTCCAGTTTATCAAATTAGAGAATTCGGGGTTACGCCATTTCTTTCAGGACGTGTTGTGCAGTGAAGAGGTCGGGAAGAACAAACCGAATCCAGAAATATTTCATGCTGCACTCCAACGGACAAACGCGAAGAATACAAATTCATTAATGATTGGAGATGACTTCGAAGCGGATATTTTAGGTGCTGAGCGGGTAGGAATCAGAGCGATCCTATTTGATCCACATGATGCATATGAAGCACGAAAAGAAATCGAACGAATCAAGCATTTTGAAGAATTGCCTTTTATGTTAAATAAAACGATGTGGTAAACTATGAGAGTGATTGAAGAGAATTACGGATATTATGGTATAGGTATCATGCAACACAAACGAGATTTTAATATTGGAACACTCTGGCGATCTGCATACATTTTAGGGGCTTCTTATATTTTTACTATTGGAAAAAGCTACAAAAAGCAAACTTCTGATGTCCTTAAAACCTGGTCACGGATTCCGTTGTTTCATTATGATACATTCGAAGAGTTCAAGAAAGCAATACCATACGATTGTCAACTCATCGGGATTGAATTAGACAAACGTGCTACACCACTTCATGAATTTGAACATCCAAAAAGAGCGGTCTATTTATTGGGTGCTGAAGACAATGGGCTTCCTCCAATGGCACTAGACTCCTGTCAGCATCTAGTTCAATTGCCTGGAAACTATTCACTTAATGTCGCGGTTACTGGTAGTATTGTACTCAATGATCGCGTAGTGAAAATGCCTTCAAAACTGCCAACGCGCTAGTTCGTCAATTGAATGCCTTTTTTATGTTTTTACGGAACAATAATTGTTTCATGTGGAATCTGTTTAGTAAGTTTACTCGTAACTAAAGGACAACACTAAAGTAATGTGCATGAAATATTTTGTTTTGTTTATCTCTATTTTGACTCTTTTTTCTGTGAACAGCCAAGTGAATCATTCGAAATGGGATGCCTTACTCACTGCGCACGTTTCTAAGTCAGGAATCGTTGATTATAATGGGTTTAAAGCAGATCAATCTAAACTTACTGCGTATTTAAATGAATTGGCTGCGAATGCTCCATCCTCATCGTGGTCTGAGAATGAAACCATGGCTTATTGGATTAACGCCTACAATGCTTATACAGTTAAGCTGATGATAAAGAATTATCCATTGAGCTCAATTACTAACTTGAAATACGAGGGTAAAAGTGCCTGGGATTACAAATGGATTAAAATAGGTGCTGAAACTCTTTCGTTAAATGATATTGAACATACCAAACTGCGCAAGAAATATAATGATCCGCGAATTCATTTCGCAGTTAATTGCGCTTCGTTTAGTTGTCCTATTCTTCTAAATACTGCATACACTTCAGATAAGCTAATGGCCCAATTAGAGTCTCAAGCACGATTGTTTATCAACGATCCAAAAAGGAATCAAATTTCTTCAAGCAATGTCAAAATTTCACAAATTTTTGAATGGTATAAAGATGATTTTACGAGAGGTAGTAAAGGGGTAATCGATTATTTAAATAAGTATTCAAAAACGAAAATTAAACCAGGAACAAAAATATCTTACTTAAATTATAATTGGAAGTTGAATGAATAATTTAGGGTAGAAAAGTATCCTATGACCTTTCCTGAATGATATATTCTAAACCCCGTATTGCCAAATGAGTGTCGCCAATAAAAAAACAAAACTAAAGTCTCTTCAACGTCGTGGTAGCTATTTAGCCCATGCCGCTAATCAAATTCAATTTTTGGAAAAAGACCACTTGCAAGGTGAACGATTTTCCGAAAAATTAAAGTCTCAAGGATTATTTCCATTGACCCCTACCAAACTTGAAATATTACAGCTTAACCTTGGTTATATGTGTGACTTAACTTGTGAGCATTGTCACGTGGACGCCGGTCCCGATCGAAAAGAAATCATGACCAAGGAAACATTAGATCAGATATTGCGAGTAGTAGATCAATCTCAAGTAAGCACAGTTGATTTAACAGGTGGAGCTCCAGAAATGAATCCTCACTTTTTGTGGTTAGTTGAAGAATTAAGTGACCGGAATGTTAAGACCATTATTAGAAGTAATTTAACGATTCTGGTTTCGAACAAAAAGTTTCGGACATACCCGGATTTCTTTAAAAAGCATAGAGTTGAGGTCATTGCCTCGTTACCTTGTTATACGCAAGAAAACGTCGATAAGCAAAGAGGGAGTGGGGTATTTAATAAAAGCATTGAGGCACTTAAGCTGTTTAATAGTTTGGGGTATGGGGTAGAAGGTACAGGGTTGAGTTTGCATTTGGTCTATAATCCGGGTGGCGCCGGGTTACCCCCTGATCAGACTCAATTGGAACAAGACTATAAAGTTCGTCTAAAAGAAGATTGGGGCTTGGTATTTAATCATTTATATACGATTACGAATTTGCCGATTTCTAGATATTTAGATTTTTTATTGGCTGCAGGGAAATATGAAGCATACATGTCAACACTCATTGAATCCTTTAATCCTTTAGCTGCTGAAAAAGTGATGTGCAGAAACACACTTAGCATTGACTGGGAAGGGTATATGTATGACTGTGATTTTAATCAAATGCTGCAGTTAAAAGTAGCCAATAAACAACAGCATGTGAAAGATTTTCAGGTCCAAACAATTAATCAACGTTCAATTGTACTCGGGCAACATTGCTACGGATGCACGGCAGGCGCTGGTTCAAGTTGCCAAGGTAGTTTAGCATGATTGATATATGAAGTTAGTAGTCTTTTTATTTTTTTGGGTGTGTACTTTCCATTTAGGGAATAGACTTCAAGCTCAAGTTATCGAACCCGATTATAAAAAAATGATCGAAAGTTACTATGAAAGTTTTCCACTTATTCACCCTGAATTACTGCAGAGTAGTTTAAAGAATGATTCAGAAATGGTAATACTCGATACGCGCGAAAGAGAGGAGTTTGCGGTGAGTCATATACCAGGTGCGCGCTATTTTGGCTATGAGAATAAAAATTGGAAGTCATTGGCCGGTTTATCAAAAGATACCGAGATTATTGTCTATTGTTCTATCGGCGCTAGAAGTCAGAATATTGGAAAGGAGTTAAAAAGAAAGGGGTATACAAACGTTAAAAACTTATACGGTGGAGTGTTTCTATGGGCGAATCAACGACGTCCTTTAGAGGATAATAGAGGAATACCTACGAATAAGGTCCATGTCTATGATGAAGATTGGGGAAAATGGATAAAGAATGCGGAAGCCGTTTATGAGTAGAGATCAACGGATAATTATTTTCACCAAGAATCCTGAGATAGGGAAATGCAAAACTCGCTTAGCAGCAACAATAGGCGATAAGGCTGCCTTGTCTATCTATGAGCAACTGTTAGATTATACCATTGGCTTTTGTAAAAAGTTGTCTTTTCCAAAAAAAGTATACTACTCTTCTGCAATTTCGAAATTTGACAGATGGAGCCACTCAGGATTTTATAAGGATAAACAAGTAGATGGAGACCTCGGTGAGCGAATGAAAGCAGCGTTCAAAAAGGAGTTTAAAGATGGTGCCAAATCAGTTGTCATTATTGGAACGGACTGCGCCCAAATCAATGAATTAGATATCCAAGAAGCTTTTCGTTTATTGTTTCAACATGAGGTGGTGATAGGTCCTGCAGATGATGGAGGTTATTATCTTTTAGGGATGAATTACCTCATTCCAGAATTATTTGAAAATAAGTCTTGGAGTTCTGAATATTTAATGAGCGAGACGGTTGCTACACTAGATGCTAATCAAATTGATTACAAGTTAATGGATGCGAAGTCGGATATAGATATTGAGGAAGATCTCGCAAAAGAGGGGTTTATTCAGTTTTATTGGTGACCATCATTCAAAAATACAATTGAGACAGAAAGATTACTTCTTGCCGATTATCTTTAATAAATTCCTTTCGTCCAATTACTGAATGGTAGTATTTTGTAGAAGAATAATTTAATCCTGCGAAAAACATAAATTTCTCATAAGCTAATTAGAGCGTTCTCTTTGAAGGGCGCTTTTTTTATTCAAATAGCTTGACTTTACCTTTTTCGAGTCTTATTTTTTCAAAATACTCCTTGAGTTGTTTATCGTTCTCATCGTGCGGGGTAAAAACCTCCATTAAAACAGGTTGGTTATTTGATTGTTGGGAATAAAAAGAAGCAATTTGTTGTTCAATTTCGGCTATGCTTTTTGCAGATAAATAATTTACTCCAAATGCTTTGCATAGATGTTCTACAGAATAATTTTGTTTCGCAACAAAAAACTCATCGAGTTCTTCAGATGTATCGGGGCCTGGAATTATTTTAAATATTCCTCCTCCGCCATTGTTGATGACAACTATTTTAATATTGTTAGGTAAACGCTTATTCCACAATGCATTACTATCATAAAAGAAAGAAATATCACCGGAAATAAAGGTGTGTAATTTATCTGGTTTTGCCATGGCGGCACCAATTGCAGTGCTTGTAGAGCCATCGATTCCACTGGTTCCACGATTACAGAAGTACCGTAAAGAAGCTAATCCATCAAACAATTGACAATAACGGACCACTGAACTATTGGCCATGTGTAAGAAGGAATCGTTAGGAATGATATCCATCAGGTACTGGAAGACGCTCAAATCTCCATAAGGCGCAGATTCAAAGTAGGCTGCATGTTTATCTTGAATGAGGTAATCCAACTGTTTCCATTGTTCGCCATAACGTGAAATATTTACGTTCGGCTGAGTTGTATTCAGTTGCCTAAAAAAGGTGCTAGGCTCAAGTTGATATGACTTCTTCAAGTGCTGGTATGTATCCATTTCGGGAAACTCATATCCTACTTTCCAATGAGTTAGTTTTCTTGATTTTCGGAGAAAAGATTTGATTCGCTTAGATATGACTGCTCCACCAATTGATATTAATAGTTCGGGTTGGAATTGATCATCTAACTGGTTTTCGCTTATGCTATTGAGTGTTCTGTCAATACAATGAATGAAGCGACGGTGCGCTAGATTGCTCGTGTTTTCAACGAGTATCGCTACGGAGCTGTCCGCTGATAATTCAGACAAAAAATGTTGAAGTTGTGGTTGATACTCCAGCTGTCCGCAAATTATCATTTTCTTTTTAGTTGTTGACCAAACCTGCTTAATCTCCTCGAGTTCATGTTCGTCCAATAATCTGGATTCATGTTCTATAAGCTCGATTGCCAATTGATTGGCCTCCAAATTCGAAGATTCTATAGTTCCATATAATGGTTCATTAAAAGGAAAGTTAATGTGAATGGGACCTTTTTGAGCTCCGAGGCAAGCGGTAAAAACTCGTTGGATTTCTGTACGATTGAATTTAACTTCTGCGTTGGATTCAGGAGCTTCGAGAAGGGATGTTTCTGCTAAAATATGATTGCTTAACGCTCCAACTTGGCGGATTGTTTGACCATCCCCTTGGTCGATCCATTGAACTGGTCGATCGGCTGAAATTATTACCAGAGGAATGCATCGGTAAAATGCTTCAGCAACGCCAGGAGCATAATTCAGAACGGCGGAACCGGATGTACAAACCACTGCTACTGGCTCATTGAGTTGTTCTGCCATTCCAAGGGCATAAAATGCTGCAGCACGTTCATCAGGAATGACGATGCACTCTAATTCAGACGATTGAGAAAATGAAATTGATAAAGGAGCGTTGCGCGAACCTGGAGAAACAATAATTTTCTTCAGTCCATAACTTTTCGCTTGATGAAGGAATTGTTGTACGCCTCTTTTATCGCTAATTTTCGTCATATTCCTAAAATAATTTAGCCGAATAATCTTTCGTTTGATCCACGTTGATTAATCCTAGCTCGAGTAAATATTTTATTGTAAATGCAAATGCCTCTGGTTGTTCAGCTCCAGTATAATTCCACTCCGTTTGTGAGAACCATTGTTTTACGTCTTCCTCTGCAAGATTGTAACGCCATGCAAGAATTTCAATAGCGTCTGTTTCATTTTTTAGCTGTGCTGCTCGGGTGTTGACTACCATGCATAAATCTTTCAATGCTTCTGGGTGGTTGTCATAAATTTCCTTACGCACCGCGATAGAGAAACAGGGCCAAGGGGTAATTACTTCATCGATAATTCTGCATTTCCCTGAATCTACATGGGGCTTGGTAGTGAACTTTTCCCACAAAAAAGCTTGGGCTTCATTATTTTCAAGTGACCATAAACCTCCGTAAATATCTCCTATCACATTAAATTTAAGACTGCTGGTATCCCAGCCTTCTTGATTCGCTAAAACGTACGTCATTAAATGTGATCCAGATCCTGTTCTCGAGATGGCAAAGGTCTGATTTTTTAAATCGCTTTTCTGATGTATGTTCGATTGCTGAGGAACATGAATGCCCCATCGCAGAGGGCTCATCACATAAACCTGAATGATTTTCGCATCTAATCCTTCCAGAATGGACTTCGTAATACCCTCTGTTAATAAAACTGCGACATCAATCGAACCATTTTCTAAACCCCGAACCATCTGTCCTGTACCTCCAGCTATATCCTCCCAATGTAGATAAATATTTTTCTCACGGAAGCGCCCCTCCTCAATGGCTAATTTCCAAGGTAAATTAAAATGTTCAGGTACTCCTCCTATTTTTAATCGTAACATGTGTTTAAATTTAGAATTATGAATTCAGAACCATTATTTTATACTCTTTTGGGAGTCATGGTATACAATCAATTCAGAATTCAGAGTTTTTCTATAAATTGCTTCTCATAAAGGTTTTTATAAAATCCATTGTGCTGAAGTAGTTCCTGATGCGTTCCTTGCTCTTTTATTTCTCCTTTATCTAATACAATAATTTTATTCGCTTTCTGGATAGTTGACAGCCTATGAGCTATTACGATGGACGTCCTTCCCACCGTTAATCGTTCTGTTGCGCGCTGAATTAACTCTTCACTTTCATTATCAACACTAGACGTTGCTTCGTCTAAAATGAGGATGTGAGGGTTGTACACGTAGGCACGAATGAATGCAAGTAATTGGCGCTGGCCAACCGACAATACACCTCCCCGCTCTCCAACTTGGTAGTCATAATTGTTTGGCAATCGCATTATGAAGTCGTGAGCGCCAACTACTTTTGCCGCTTCAATTATTTTTTCACGAGTGACGGAGGTATCTCCAAGCGTGATGTTCTCATGAATTGTATCTGAAAATAAGAATACGTCCTGCAAAACAACAGAAATGTTTCTGCGCAGAAAGCTCAATTCCAGTTCTTTTAGGTCGACACTTCCGACGTGAATAGAACCTTTTTGAAATTCATAAAACCGAGAAAGTAAATTTACGATAGATGACTTCCCGGCGCCTGTCGCTCCTACAAAAGCAACCGTGGTGTTTGGTGCTATTGTAAGGTTTATATTTTTCAAAACCCATTCCGGTTCATTGTAGGCAAACCAGACATCTTTAAATACGATTTCTTGCTGAAAATCGCAGGATTTAATTGATCCTTTATTTTGAATCTGTAAGTCGGTATCTAAGGTCTCAAAAACTCTTTCTGCGCGGACCATTCCTCGTTGTAGAACGTTGAATTTATCTGCTAGCTGGCGAATTGGACGATACAGCATATGCACCCAAAGCGTATATTTAACGAACGTGCCTGTAGATTCTCCCGTGACTTGTGTTTCGACACTAACGGCATAGGCACTATAAACTACTAAGAAGGCAATCGATAGGGAGCTCAGGAATTCAACTACAGGGAAGAAAATGGAGTTCGCCCAAATCGTATCGATGTGTGCATTCATGTGACGCTTATTGATTTCCTCAAAGCGTTTTTCCTCTACTTTTCCGCGGTTGAAAAGCTGTAAAATGGCCATACCTGTGAGTCGTTCTTGAACGAAGGTATTCAATTTGTTTACTTCAACGCGTTCTTTTTGAAATGCCTTCTTCATTGCACGTGCAAAAATGCGCGTCGCTATAATAAGCAGCGGTATCGGTATTAAGATGAAAATAGAAAGAATGGGGTCTGTGATGAACATCCACACAAGAATCGTCAACAATACGATGATATCTCCCATCATGTTGACCAAGCCTTGTGAAAACACTTCAGAAATTGCTTCCATGTCAGATACTATGCGAGTCACAACAGATCCAATGGGATTTTTGTCGAAGTATTTCATCTTGAATGAAATCATGTGCGCATAAAGCTTCTTCCGCAAATCTCGAATAACGCTTTGCGCCAATAAATTAGCAAAGTAGGTGTTGAAGAATTGGAACAGTGTCTCCAGTAAGAGCAAGCCAATAACTACTAGTGTCCAAAAAAGGAGCTTGTCCAAATCTTTCGTTTGAACAATAAATTGGTCGACAACATCTCCCAAAATACTTGGTCGCAAAGGCGCCGTGAATGAAATGCCAATTGTGAAAAGGAAGGCTAATGCTAAGTAAAGCTTGTAAGGTCTTGCGTAAAGCAATAAACGCTTAAATATTTTAACATCGATTTTTGCCTTATTTTCGGACATGCTACAAAAATAGTCAGGTTTAATAATTCAAGGTTATGAAATAGCAACAATTGTGGATTATTTTAGTTGATAATCCGAGTTATTATTTTTTATAGTTTACGAATTATAAAGTACTCACTAAATGAGCCCAAGATTTCTGCATAATAGTTATAACCTTTTCCCTGTTCTTCTCGTAAGCGATTTTGTCATGTTAACCATATAAAAATGATTACAGATCCTGAACTGATTAGAAACCTGATGAAAGAAGGCCGACTTCTTCCACAAGAGGAAATGTTGGAAATTGCGCGTAAAAAAGGCAGTTTGAACATTGGCGTTCCCAAAGAAACTTCCTTTCAAGAACACCGAGTTGCTCTAGTCCCAGAAGCAGTTTCCCTACTGGTGGCGAATGGGCATCGGATTAAGGTAGAGACTAAAGCGGGTCAGTATGCTAATTTTTCCGACCGCGACTATAGTGAGGCAGGGGCTGAAATCGTGTATGATCCAAAGGATGTTTTTCAATGTGATATCATTTTTAAAGTGTCTCCGCCAATAGAAGAGGAAGTTACGATGATGACATCAAATCAAACTTTGATTTCTGCTTTACAAATCACCATGCAGCCTAAGAAAATCCTTCAAAAGCTTATGGAAAAGAAAGTAACTGCGATTGCCTGGGATTATTTTCGGGATAAAGATGGGCATTTCCCTGTTGTTCGAGCAATGGGTGAGATTGCTGGAAATACCTCCATATTGATTGCAGGAGAAATTTTGAGTTCATATTCTTCTGGAAAAGGAGTGATGTTAGGTGGAATAGCAGGAGTTCAGCCGGCAGAGGTAGTTGTGTTAGGTGCAGGAACAGTAGGGGAGTATGCAGTGAGAAGTGCTCTTGGAATTGGTTGCTCTGTCAAAGTATTTGATAATTCATTGAGTAAATTAAGACGCTTGCAAACGGCTACAGGACAACGGATATATACTTCGATTATTCAGCCAAAGGTATTATCAAAAGCTCTTATGCGTGCGGATGTCGCTATCGGTGCAGTGCGTTCACCATTTGGAAAAACTCCATGCATCGTTACAGAAGAGATGGTACAAAATATGAAACAGGGTTCAGTGATCATTGATATCAGCATTGATCAAGGTGGGTGCTTTGAAACAAGTGAAATTACCAACCATGGCAAACCAACCTTTGAAAAGTTTGGTGTAACGCATTACTGCGTACCTAATATTGCTTCTCGTGTATGTCGAACAGCATCTTTTGCTTTGTCCAATATATTTTCTCCACTTTTATTAAAAACAGGAGACAATGGAGGAGTAGGGCAGCTAATTAAACACGACCCTGGATTCCGAAGCGGTGTGTATATGTACAAAGGAACCATCACGAGCGAAATTCTTGGTAAAGTATTCGATCTCAAATACAAAGATATTGACTTGTTATTAATGGGGTTGTAGTGGTCAGGGAGATTAACCCCTTGATCCTTGAGCTAATTGTTTTTTGAGATAATCAATTACTCTTACTTCTTCCACATCAATTTTTTTATGCTCCGCTCGAATCAAAGAAACCCAATCTAAAATGTGAATAAAATAGAGTGTTTGGTGCACTAAATTATCTCCTACTGCTTCGATCGTCATGTGTTTAGGCGTTTTCTTAGAAATAACTTCATGTGTAATATCAATACGCTGTCTATTTTTTGGATGTTCTAAATTACTACGCAAGAATACTGTAAAAATATTTTCAGGAGCTTCGGCCCAACCAACTATCTCGTTGTGATTCATTTCGGGAATTACATTCCTAAATGCGAGTTCTTTACTGTTTTCATTCATTTGCTGACATGCTCTTAGGCCGACAGGTTCAAATTGATCTTCCGAATAAAATAAGATATTGTTTGATCCAGAATTGGATAAAATTTCTTCAGCAATCTTTATGGTTTTAGATTGATGTGCGCGCAGAAATTTTGGAAAAGTAGTTAAATGCGTCATCACTTTATCGCTTGATGATAAGACCATGCTCAATACTTTTACCAATTGGATAAGTGGGTAGGCGAGTGCTGAACGTGGAGGAAGTCCTCCTGGTAATTTTACAATGGGCATACCAATTTCGGTTATGATTCCTTCGAGTTTTCCTCCGCTTGTTATTCCAATAACATAAGAGTTTACCTGGATTGCTTGGTCTAATGTTGATAGTGTTTCTTCTGTATTACCTGAATAGGAGCACGCAATAATTAGCGATGTTTTTGAAGCATACTTGGGCAAATCATAACTGTGACAAACCTCAATTGGAAGTGAAGCAGAATGCTTAAACCAGGTTTTTACAATTTCACCACCAATACCTGAGCCTCCAAGGCCACAGATAATAATATTGGTAATTGTTCTATCTAGTTCAATTTTGATTCCATTCGAAATAGTTATTGACTCTTCTATCTGACTTGGAAAGTTTGTAATAAGATCTCTCATGTTAGTGGTAAATTATTTCCAGAAAAATGCATAAAGGGCCGCTAAACAAATAACAATTGCAAATGACCCAATGTTAAATACTGAGGATGTCTTGAATGTACTTTTATTAATTTCAATTCCTTTCTTGTCATCACTACCTTTACCTTGAAGGTGACTCATTATTATGATAATAATGGCAGTTAATACTGCGGTTAGCCCCATCTGGTGTAGAAATGGTAAATCTACGAATAAAGTACTATCTATCCATTGCTTGGCACCAATTTTAAAATACATGGCAATTGGTATAGATAAAATAACACCGATTATAGCCGATTTGTTGGTGGCTTTTTTGTAAAATAATCCAAGTAAGAAAACCGCTAATATTCCGGGACTCACGATTCCTGTATATTCTTGGATAAATTGGAATGCTTGGTCAATTCCACCTAGTAAAGGCGCCATGACTGCACCAATTACTAATGCGGTAAGTGCTGAAATTCTTCCAGATTTCACCAATGCTTTGTCTTTTGCTCCTGGGTTGAAATATGGTTTGTAGATATCCATTGTAAAAATAGTAGACGTGGAATTAAGCATAGAAGCAAGAGAGGAAACAATTGCAGCTGAAAGGGCAGCAAATGCAAGTCCTTTTAGTCCTGTTGGTAGCAGTTGTAATAACCATGGGTAGGCCTTATCAGCCTCGGCAGACGTTGGAACATTACTTTGCCCTATATCACCTAGGCTAAGCATAAGTTCTGTATCATTCGTAATTACATAAGCTGCTATCCCAGGAATAACAACAATTAGCGGTATAAATAATTTAAGTATTGCAGCAAACAAGATTCCTTTTTGAGATTCTTTAAGTGATTTTGCTGCTAACGTTCGTTGAATAATATATTGATTAAATCCCCAATAATACAAGTTCGCAACCCACATTCCTCCAACTAAAACAGCTACTCCAGGAAGGTTCTTGTATTCAGGATTAGACTTATCCAAAATCATTTGAAAGCTACTTGGAGTTCTTTCGTATATAGTTTCGAGTCCTGCGAAGAAGCCTCGACCTCCGGATACTGTATCCAAAGCCAAATAGGTTGTAATAAGTCCTCCTAAAACAAGGAAAATAACTTGGATTACATCTGTCCATGCCACAGATGCGAGGCCTCCATAAAGTGAATATGCCGCTGCGAAAAAGGCTAAGCCCATTACTCCATAAACCATTGGAATGTCGAGAATCGTCTCTAAAGCAAGAGCTCCTAAATATAAGACCGAAGCGATGTTGACGAAGACATATAATCCTATCCAAAATATAGCAAGTATTGTTTTAAGGTTTGTGGAGTATCTTTTCTCGACAAACTCCGGAATTGTATAAATACCCTTTTCTATGAAGATGGGTAGAAAATATTTTCCTACTATGATTAATGTAATAGCAGCCATCCATTCATATGATGCAATAGCTAGGCCAACGGTATAGCCTGAACCTGACATACCTATAAACTGTTCAGCTGAAATATTTGCTGCTATTAACGAAGCTCCGATTGCCCACCATGGTAGTGTTTTTCCGGCTAAAAAATATTCTTCAGCGCTTTTTTGTTGCCCTTTTTTATTACGTGACACCCAAAGACCTATAAAGAGTATAAGCGTTGCATACGCAATAAAAATGGAATAGTCTAGCCAATCGAAGTTAGTTGTCATATTTCGTTTATTTATCTTTTTTCAATGAGCTTATCAGTAGGATATGAAGATTTTTTGGTTTGATTCATAATTGGTTGTATAACATTTATTTAGTGGGAGTTTTATTAAAGGTTTAACTCTACAAATCAAATATCACACACATGAATCCTAAAGCAATAGACAGCTGCGTATTGTGTTATATGCAGAACGTGGTACTTTATTTACTCATTTTATGACCTTAGGTGACTTGGTTTTACTAAAAAGTTGTTGATCTCAGGTCTTAACCGTTAAAATTTTGTTGTTATCAATTATTTTTACTGTTAATTACATTTATTGTATCTGATACAATAACTTCGACATTGCTATTTCTTCTGTCTTTCCTAATCTAGGAAATCATAAACAAAAAAAGTGAGCATGTAATGCTCACTTTTTTTGTTTCTAGATTATTACTTTTTGATAAATTTTCTCGTTAAGACAGCATCAGAAGTATTCAACTGAAGGAAGTATATCCCTCTTGGAATAGCCTGTAGGTTGATAGTTGAAACGGCATCACCTGATTTTACGGATTGTCCTGTTGCATTGAAGATTTTGAAAGTTTCGTAGCTTCCATTAACATTGATGTATAAGTTATCAGTCACAGGATTTGGATAGATGTTGAAGGAGAAATCTTCTGCTTCTAATCCAACTGTGCTTATCGCAACACAATCTGAAGTGTCCGAGCAATTTCCGTCGGTTATTACAACCGCATAGTTTCCGTTTGCAGTAGCTGTGTATGATTGATTGGTTGCACCAGCAATAACGGAGAAATTATCGTCACAATTTACCCATTGGTATGCTAGACCTGCAGCATTGGCCTCAATTGTAAGTCCATTAGAACTTGATGTAACATCAATATTACACGCCGGAGCACTCATTACAATGCTGCCAAGGTTTGCTTCTTCAGTTGGGTTGGCGTTAATTCCAACAACGGTGAAACCATATTGGATTATGAGTCCAGCAGGAACTTCTGCTGCGGTTACGGAAACACTAAAATTTCCCGAAGCTGGAATTGGAAATATTTTTGAACCACCCAGAGCATCCGAATATCCTGCCGCGGGATCAAGTGCTTTAATGAAAAAGGAAGCTTCATATCCTGCATCAAGTGTGTTTGAAACAACTGAACCAGAAAATGTTAAGTCCTGCTCATTGAATCCAGCTCCAGGTTCAACTAACGTGTTGGCTTCCATGATTTTATTTCCTCCGTCTGCACCATCCGTCCAGAATGCAATTTCACCAGGGTCACCGGAATTTACTGCATTTTCATAAGTATTAAAATTAGGTTGAAGTATAACCTGATTCCCTGTTAAATCTGCTGTTGTTTTGAGGTCAGGTACTCCCCAACCAGTACCGAAGACATAGTTTCCGCCAAGTTCGAAGACATTCATATAACCTACCCAGTTATCCGAAGCATTAACTTCGACAACGTTTTGAGATAATGTGCTAAAACTGGTTAGTAATGCACCGACTAAAAAATAAAAGTTTTTCATAGCTTTCTAAATTAATTGTTATTATTCAAACAACTAAGTTATGGTTTTGTTTACTAAAAGCAAAAAAAACATCAATTTATTTTTAAACTAAAAGAATAATCCTCCCGTTTTATCATTTTGCTTAGTTGTTCGGAGTCCAATTTGAAGAGAGATGCGGGCCTATGTTTTACATTTTTTTGTTTCTCATTTAATTTAATGAGCGGAATTTTTTTGAGCTTTTTGCGGAAATTAGCTTTATCCCAATCTTGTTGAAAGGCATATTCATAGATTTCCTGTAAATTATTGATGGTAAATTTTTCAGGAAGTAGATCAAAAGCGATTGGGTAGATGGTTAGTTTTTGTTTCAACACTTCAAAAGTTGATATAGCTATTTCGTTATGGTCGAAGGACAAACGGGGAATGGAATAGATCGGCATCCATTGAATTCTATCCGACCAACTTCTGGCATATTCTTGTAAATCATCCATTCGAACTAAGGCGAAATAGGCTGAAGTAATTACTCGTCCTTGAGGGTGCCGAGCTGGGTTGCCAAAAGTTTGTGCTTGATGTAAATCGATGCCTTCAATAGAAGTTAAGTCTTTTAGAATTCTGCTGGCAGCATTCGGTAGGTCTTCATCGGGATAAATAAGGTCTCCAGGTATCGCCCATTGGTCCTTAAAGGGTTCACTTTCTCTTTTTACTAATAGAAGGTTGATTTTTCCATCCTGAAATCCGAATATTAGGCAATCCAAAGAAAAGGAGTAGGAAAAAAAATTATCTAATTTATGGTCTCTTTTATTTTCCACTTTTATAATCAAATGATGAAACTAAACTGTTTATTTTGATTGTAAATTTACCATTTTCTTTTCTTTCTTTCCCTTCAGCATCAATAAATACGAGATCTTCAGTCGATAAATTAAAGTTAATAATCTTTTTTTCGTTTGGTTCAAGACTGATTTTAACAAATCGTTTTAATCGTTTATTAGCTGGAGCAGTAGATGCATAGTCATCGCTCAAGTATAATTGAACGACCTCCTTACATGCTATAGTACTCATATTGGTAACTTCTACAGTTACGTTGAGAATGCTATCGCCAACTAATTGTGGTGTACTTAACTGGAGATTATTATATTGAATCTGAGAATAAGATAACCCAAAACCAAATTCCCATTGAGGATTGAAGGCGTTAAACCCTCCGTTGTTATCTCTGTCAACACTCCTTTCGTGATCATAGAATTCGATAATACCATCGTATCGAGGATAAGTATAAGGTAATTTTCCGCTGAAATTTTGTTCGCCGTAAATGAGTTGTACGAGCGCTTCAGCTCCGTAGTCACCGGGTAGGTAACATTGTACGATAGCACTAGCATTGTCGACGATATCACGAATAACTCTTGGTCTTCCTTCTGTCAAAACAAGAACAACTTTTTTATTTTTGTTATAGGCCATTCTGGCAAGTTCAAGCTGTTCAGGATTGAGGTTTAGAGAGGTTATATCACCAGGTTTTTCGGTGGATGGCATTTCCCCAAGGCAAAGAATAACTACTTCTACTTGATCAAGTTTTTTCAAATATTCTTGAGTATCCACCAACCTTGATTTCTCAATAAAGTTATCTGAATATAACTCTGCGCCCTGAGCGAACAGCATTTTTTTGTCTAGACGACGTTCAAAAGCTTGTTTTATTGTTAAGCACCCCACAGTATTAAAGGAGGTATCTTGACCTTGCCAAGTATGTGTCCAAGCTCCATTAAGGTAGATTAAATTATTTGCTGTAGGTCCAGCAATCAGAACTTTTTCAGTTCCTTTCAATGGAAGAATTGAATCGTTTTTTAATAAGGTAATTGATTCTAGTGCTGCATTGCGCGAAGCCAGCTTAAACTCTTCTGATCCGAACTTATCATACTTTTTAAGGTCGGGTTGATTTTCGAACAGTTTGGTCAAAGTTTTTACACGAAGTATTCTGCGCACAGCATCATCTAGACGTTCCATACTAATTCTTCCTTCCTTGACTGCATCAATCATAATCTCACAATATTCTTTATATTGAGGAGCCAATGGGACCATTGACATGTCTACTCCTGCATTAAATGCTGAAATGTATGCTTCTTTCAATGTGGAATCAGTTTTGTGTACAGTATGGAGCATAATGAAATCTTCCCAGTCGGAAACGGCAAATCCTTTAAAGCTCCATTCTTGCTTCAAAATATCTGTTAATAGACGTTTGTTTGCATGACCAGGAACACCGTTAACTGTCCCACTATTGACCATTACTGTGAGGGCCCCTTGATCAACAGCTTTTTTAAAAGCTGGAAGATAAAGTTCTTGCATGTATTTTTCTGGTATCCAAGCAGGGGTTCGATCTCTACCACTATTCGTACCACTGTAACCTACAAAGTGCTTCATACATGCAGCTACATGATAATCATCAATATAAAGGGAGTCGCCTTGATATCCCTTAATTATAGATGCACCTAGTTCAGACGCCAAGTAAGGATCTTCTCCTAAAGTTTCGAATGTTCTCGACCACAGTGGTTGCCGCGCAATATCTAATACAGGAGAAAAATTCCAAGGTATGCCTGACGCTCTGGTCTCATAAGCTGTAATGGAAGCGAATTCCTCTGCTAAATCAGGGTTCCAAGTTGCAGCAAGACCAATTTCTTGAGGAAATAGGGTTGCTCCTTTTGTATAGTTTACACCATGTATAGCATCTATTCCATAAATTATTGGGGTGATTATTTTTCCAGAGGAATATGCATTGCGTAATGTTGTATTGACATAGTCCCATTCTTCTTTACTGAACGTACACCATCCGACATTTAGAACTGATCCAATGTGGTACTCTGTGAGTGCTTCTTTTAATTTTTCTTCATCAAATTTAATAGGGTTTGTTAGTAACCCATTTTCATCTTTTTGTAATAAAGCATCTAGCGTAATCTGACAAGTCTGTCCTACTTTCTCCTCAATAGTCATCTTCTCGATGAGCAGGCCTATGTTAGTTTCAATTTCGTAAGCGGCTTCCTTGTTTTCTAAACAAGAGGATATAAACAGTGCAATTGCACCAATGAACATGTGTCTCGCTAATTTCATAGGTAAGAGTGTATATGACTATTGAAATACTCGAACGTAATCAACGTACATTGATTGTGGAAATACAGTGGATGCATCTGGGTTCCCCGGCCAGTTGCCACCGACTGCTACATTGAATATAAAGAAGAAGTTTTCATGAAATTCACTCATAGCTGCTGGGGTTATGCTTGCAACATGATATTGGACGTCATCTCGGAGCCATCTAATTTCATTCGCATCCCAGATAATCGAAAATACGTGAAAATTTTCTGCATACATACCTGAAGGTAATGAGTTTGAACCACCATAGTTGGTGTGACTTCCATTCTGATCCCAGTGAATAGTACCATGTACTGTTCTGTCATTATAACCAGTTCCACCGATTAATTCCATAATGTCGATTTCACCGCAAGATGGCCAGCTTACAGAAGTAATATTATCTCCTAACATCCACAATGCTGGCCAAATACCTTTGCTGTATGGAACCGCTGCTCGGATATCAACGCGGCCATATTGAAATGATTTTAACCCTTGTGTTTTAATTCTACTGGATGTATAATTGAATCCACCAAAGTTTTGAGGTTTTGCCGTAATAGTCAAAACTCCATTTCCAACCGTTGAATTCTCGGGACGGTAATATTGTAGTTCATTATTTCCCCATCCCCAGTTACCATTTCCGATTTCATGCACCCATTCAGAGGATAACGCAGTTCCATCAAACTCATCGCTCCATACCAGCGTATAACCAGGTCGTTCAATAGGAGTAGAGTAACCACCATTAATATCTGGCATTCCTCCTTGGAAACCTGGTGTGATGTTTACTGTAACTGTTTCTGTTTTATCAGTATAATCTACTGCAGATGCGTGTGCTTTGGTACGAATAGTATAGGTTCCAGACGCTTGAAACGTATAAGAGCCTATACCTTCATTACTCTCGATATATGTTGAATCAGTTCCTTCAAAGAACATGAAGGAGTAAAAGTTGGCATCATTCGCCGTAGCGGTTATTGTCACCAGTCCTTCATTCAATACTACCTCCGTTTGAAGATTACTTGGCAACTGAATAGATGCCTGAGGATCTTCTTTTTTACAGCCAATAATTATTGATCCGATTATAATAATATTGGAAATCATCAACTTCATATCAATTTATTTTTTTATTGTTGTACTATATCATCAACGTAGAATGTACCCGCATTGGAAATATCCCAACCTGGGAAGAGTACGATACGGTCATAAACATTGGATAGTGCTCCCGCTGTGGCGAAATCCACTACGATTTCTTCCCAAGCGTTGGCGGTTGTAACGTTGACGTCTAACACCACAAAATCATTTGTATTTGAAGAATTTTCTATTTTTATACGAAACACACCTGCTGAAGGCGCCCATACTTTCAGAGCGATTGTCCCAAGTGTTGAGAAATCAAGAGGAGTAGTTAAATCTACTAGGAATCCTGCCCATGTCTCATTTCCATGCACTGTTTCGATTACTCTTGGACTCGTATTGATTCCAGAAGGATCCGGATTGTCGATTACCGTTGCTGTTGAATTTCCAAACACCACAAATGTTGGTTCCACTGTTTCGCAATCTATTGGAAGTTCATATGTAGCGACAGGTCCACCGCCTCCAGAGCTTACAAAACCTTCAGGAATGAGTCGTATATACCAATGTAACCCCCCATCGAAGTGCTTATATTGCAACCAAAGAGAAGTATCTGAATAGTTAATTATTTTGTATGTATTTACTCCAGTGTACATTCCGATGAAGGCATCCTGAGAAATGGTGATAGTTGTATCAATTCCCTCACTTACAACCCAAGTTTTATTTAGTTGGTCGGTATAAGGAGCTGTATAATCGTTTAAGTTTTGATATGAACCAGGAAAATCTCCAGCTAATCCATTGTGCACATAAACATGTCCATTGTTCACCATATCAAATTGAAAATTGTTCAAGTGAAAGGTATAGCGATCATCGTATAGGCCAACTCCTGCCTTATCTAAAGGGTTGGCAGCCCACCATTCTGGATAATAACCTGCTGAACCTATTGGGTCTGGCCCAACACCAAAGTGAGCAGCTACAACAGAATCAATTACCCAAGTTTTATATCCCGGACCAGCTGCACCTCCCGTCAACGCATTATATATTGGACTATCGAGCAATGTAGGATCAGAATTAGCTATGATAACTTCTTGAGTTGTTGAAGCACTTCCTCCTGAGGTAAAAACGGTGAGCTTTACATTATAGGTTCCAGCATTTGGATAGATACCCGTTACATTTGTTCCAGATGCATTTAATCCATTACCCAAATCCCAGGTAGCCTGTACAGTTGAATTCAATGCTGTAAATTCGATGATATTAGGATTGGCTGTCGAAGGTTGGTAAGTGAACTCGGCATCTGCAGCTGTCGGAGGATCACCTAATGTAGGTTCATCCTTCTTTTTGCAAGATACAACCGATACAACGGCAAAAAGTACAATTAAAAAGTTGAGCTTTTTCATAGTTTTTGATATTTAAAGTTAATACACTGGATTTTGAGCCCAATTTCCGCCGGCTAAGTCAATTTCGACTTGTGGAATTGGGAAAAGTTCGTGTTTGCCTGGAATAAAGCCATCAATTTTTGATGCTGCTTCTCCAGTTCTTACTAAATCAAAGAAACGATGTCCTTCACACGACAATTCGAGTCTACGCTCATTCCAAATATCGGTTACTGAAGAAATCGTCAGTGTGGGCATTCCTGCGCGATCTCGAACAATGCTTAAATATGTTTGAGCGGTTGATGGGTTTCCAGAAAGATAATGAGCTTCAGCTGCCATTAATAGGACGTCAGCATAACGGATTACCCGGTAGTTCACTGGGCTTGTAAGGTCGTTGTCAGGTAATCCTATTTCCCCTTGTTTTTTGATGTACTTATTGTTGTAATATCCAGTATGTCCACCTGCTCCAATAGCATATGTTATGCTGCCAGGATTCGCTTGTGACGCTATAAATGCTTCAATATCCAATATGGTGGCATCCCTTCTTGGGTCACTAGTGCTGAAGGCATTGTAAAGGTCTTGAGTGGGTAAATTGTAGCTATTCCCATCTCCATATACCGGCCCAGTATATTGTCTGATTCCGTTAAAACCAGGTCCAGCGTTCCCTTCTAAACAGACAAGACAGCCGTAACCACCTCCTTCTAGTCCACTGTATTCGACGTCAAAAACAGTTTCTGTATTTCCTTCACTAGCGACTGTAAAGAGGTCATTGTAATCTGCTATTAAACTGTATTGATTGGAACCAATAACCTCGTCTAAAATGGTTGCGGCTTCTGCGAACTTGTCTTGGTATAAATACACTTTGCCCAATAACGATTTTGCAGCACCCGTTGTTGCTCTTCCTTTGACAAGAACGACAGGATTCAACTCTGGAATTGCTTCTGTCAAATCTTTTTCAATTTGGGCATAGACTTCTTCAATAGAGGCTCGCTCAATTTGTCTGGATTGTTCGACCCCAATACGTTCATCAATGATTAATGGTACTCCTCCAAAAAATTTGACCAATTCGAAATAGTAAAAAGCACGTAAGAATTTAGCCTCAGCAAAAATTTGGTCCTTTTCAGGGAATTCAATGGCATTTGGGTTTGTCTGTTGTTCAAGGATGAAATTCGCACGTGTGAGACCAGTGTAATTCCAACGTAAAACGTTTCTTAATTCATCATTTAATCCACCATGTATCATTTCATCGATTTGATGAAGTCCTCTAGTGTCGTTCACACTTTCTCCTCCAGCAATCGTGTTATCTGAAGCAATGTCGCCAATCCAAACAGATAGAAAAGAAGCCTGAAGTAGATCATATGCTCCGGTTAGTGCTCGGTCATAATCCTCTTCCGTAAGAAAGTAGTTCTCGGCATCTTGTGCGTAAGGAGGATCTACATCAAGAAACTTTTTACATGCAGTAATTCCTATTGCAAGAGAAACAGTGAATAATATTAGTATTTTTTTCATTGTATTCTTCGTTTAAAATTTTAATTGAATCCCACCCATGAATGTTCGTGCTTGTGGATAAATACCATAATCAACTCCAGCTGATAATACACCTCCGGAACCAACATCTGGATCGAAACCTAGGTACCTAGAGTAAGTCAACAAGTTGTTTACAGCAAAATAGATTCGCAAGCTTTGTACTTTAATTTTCTTCATCATATTAGATGGAAATGTATAACCAACTTGTATGTTCCTTAAACGAACAAAGGAACCGTCCTCCACATAGTAAGACGAGAAAATCGTGTTGTTCGTTGGTCCTGATGTAACTCGTGGGTGAATATTCGTTGATCCTGGACCAGTCCAACGGTTAATAACATAATCTAATTGATTTGCATACGGTTGGTTGCGCTCATAATTTCTAATGATTTCTTGTCCAAGTGCCGCATAGATGTTGGCGGAGACATCAAAACTTTTATACTTCGCATTTAAAGAAAGTCCCATAATGAAGTCAGGGATGGGGGACCCCAAATCAGTTTTGTCAGAATCATCACTAAAGTTAATTATTCCATCTCCATTCTGGTCAACGAAGATTAAGTCTCCAGGTTGGGCGTTTGCCTGCTGAACAGGATGGTTATCGATTTCTTCTTGTGTTTGGAATATACCAGCCGTTTCGTAGCCATGAAAATACCCGATTTCGAATCCTTCTTCAAAACGCGTTGCAACACCAGCGCCTACTCCGAAATTTGCTCCTGGAAGGAAATCAATTCCATTAGGAACACTTGTTACTTTGTTTGTAATTGCTGTGAAGTTATAGTTAGCGTCGACTACCAAATCTTTGTCTGGGTTTGTTGAGAATCCTAATTCTATTTCAATACCTCTGTTTGAGACATCTCCGGCATTGATGATTGGAGGAAAGCCACCAGGACCGTACGAGCCAAGAACTGCGGAAACATCAGGTTGAAATAACAAGTCAAATGTATTTTTTACAAAGTAGTTGGTTGTAAAGTCTAATCGTTTCCAAAGCGTAAGATCGGCTCCAATATTCAATTGACGTGTGGTTTCCCATTTCAAATCAGGGTTTCCTGTTCTTCCAATAGCTACACCTTGCGTAATGATATCATTGAAGACATATACTCCTTCGCCATCAAGTAAAGCGCGGTATGCGAAGTTCGGAATCTGATCATTCCCGGAAACACCGAAACTAGCTCTTATTTTGAAGAAATCAATCATGTTAACATCAAAAAAATCTTCTTCATTAACAATCCAAGCTCCCGAAATTGTTGGGAAAATTCCAAAGCGATTATTAGGACCGAACTTGCTTGATCCATCTCTTCTCAAGATTCCCGAAACCATATATTTTGAAGCATAACGGTATTCTGCACGAATGAACGCAGAGACCAATCGCTCTTTAAATTCATAGGAGAAGGTATTGTTTAGAAATCCTCCATCGGCTGTGCTCGCAGAGACATCAGCAAAGTCAAGGGAGTTGTTTGGAATTCCGTAGGCAACGCCACTCAAGGATTCTCCTTTTCTTTGAAAAACGGTAGCTCCAAGTGTACCTTTTATGTTGTGAATGGATTTAAACGTTTTGTCGTAATTCAAATAACTTTCATAGGTAAGGTCTAAAAAGGATGCTCTTTCTTCATATACAGATGCTCCGCGCTCGATAAAAACGTCTTCTGCTATTTCAACTAATGGCGACTCGAGGTCTTCATTGGCAGCGGTATTCGCGAATTTACCTGGTCCATACCAAACGAGTGGTGAGAATACTTTGGAATCTACAAGTGCATAATTATATCCGAAACTATTAGTAAAACTGAAGTGATCGTTAAAGTCGTATACAAATTCTTCTTTTCCGACGAACTTGTCCGCAACGGATGAATTGAACTGGTTTTGAATCTGAGCAACTGGATTAATAATGTCACTTACTTCGTCTAAGTAGGAGAAGTTGCCGTCAGGAGTGATAATTGGGCTCGTTGGAAATGCGTTTACTGTATTATAAAGTACAGATCCCAGTCCGTTTTCAGGAAGACCTGAACGTACATCGTTTGAAAATAAGAAAACAGAGTTTATTTTAAGTTTTTCGGACATATCGGTACTAAAGTTCAATCGGGCATTATATCTTGAAAAGGTCGCCTTCTCTCCACCTACTATACCATCTTGAGTAAAATAACCTAAACCAATGGAATAGCGGGTGTTATGAGAACCGCCACTTATACTAAAGTTATGACTTTGAACTGGTGCATTCTGAAATATAGAATCTTGCCAGTTTGTTCCTGTTCCTAGGTTTGTGTTATTGAAAGGGAGCTGCTCGCCACCATTGCCGAACATCTCATTCTTGATTACGGCATATTCTTGCGCATTCAGTAAGTTTAATTTTTTGGCAGTTTGCTGGATGCCGAAATAAGTATTGTATTCAACGGAAGGTTTTGCATTGAGCTTTCCTTTTTTTGTGGTTACTATGATTACTCCATTCGCAGCTCTCACACCATAGATTCCAGCCGTTGCATCTTTCAGTACGTTGATCGTTTCGATGTCAGATGGGTTTAGCGCATTAAGTCCAGCGGCGTCATACACAACTCCGTCAACTAAAATTAATGGATTGTTATTTCCAAACGTGGATAAACCCCGAATACGAATGTTGGATGATCCCCCTGGGGAACCGGAATTGGTACTGATGTTTACTCCGGATACTTGTCCTTGAAGAGCTTGGTCCATGCGGGATAGATTCATTTTTTCCACGTCTTCTCCGCTTACCTTTGATGTGGCTCCGGTCAATTCTTTACTCGTGGATTCTCCATAACCCACTACAACGACTTCTTCAAATTCTTTTATTCCTTCTAATACCGCGTCGATTGAAGTCCTACCGGCAACTAAAATTTCTTTTTTCTCATGAACAGGGGAGAAAATTATCAAGGTGAGGTCAGGAGCATCTGTAGTTGTAAGTTTGTAAATACCGCTAATATCGGTTTCAGCTCCTTCATTAGCTCCTTTTACTTTAACGGAAGCATAAGGAACAGGCTCTCCTTTCGTATCTTTTACAGTACCAGAAATAGTAATCTCTTGTGAAAAAGATACGATGCTAAGAAGCATAATTTGAAGTAGAAATAAAACAGATTTCATAAGTTAATTTTTGTAAATATAACGTAATTCTTAGATATTGTAAAATATACAACAACAATTAATTTTTGTTAATTTTAATATTGAAATTTTCAGTTTTCATTGATTCAGGACTTAAATGATAATTGACAAGATTTTCAAGTGGTCGACGAATTACTTTGCCAATTGAAAGGCCTTTTGAAAGGCACGCTTGCTCTAACTCATCTTTTAGTAATGAAGCTAATGATCCTACAAAGGAGATGGTCGATTTTTGTGCTTCTGGATAGCAGAGCACGTGCTTATCGATGAATTCTAAAAACCCTTTTTGTATAATTTTTTGACAAAAGTCTAATTCTTTGTTTCTAATTAGAACAGGCATGAAAGATGCTATATACACGTTGGCATCTTCTTTCATATAGACGTTCTCAAAAATAATTTCTTTATTTAGCCCAAGTCGATTCATCTCAGTCATCATTTTTTCGGGTAGCCGCCCGTATAGATAGGCGGACAATATAGATTTTCCAAAATAACTTCCGCTTCCTTCGTCTCCAAGTATATAACCGAGTGCATGCGAGTTCTCGGTGATTTCTTTTCCATCAAAGAAACAGGAGTTAGATCCAGTACCCAATATACAGGCGATTATTGGTTTCTTTTCATAGAGGGAGACTGCGCAGGCTTTAAGGTCGTGGTCCACTTGAATAGTTGCTTTTGTAAAAAATGCCTTGAGGCCATTTTCGATAATTGCATTTAACTTTTTCGAAGAACATCCAGCGCCGTAGAAATATATTTTTGTGATGTCGTTTTTGATCAAATCGAGCTCAAGATGATCATTGAGTTCAATAAGAATGTCTTCCTTGCTATGAAAGAAGGGGTTAAAACCTTTGGTCGTGTAGGGT
>JAQWYK010000028.1 GCA_029254025.1 Crocinitomicaceae bacterium
GCGATTTCATGCCCCATTACTCCTGCGAGTTGATCTTCTGCATCAAGGAATTTAATCAAGCCAGTGTAGACATAAATATATCCACCTGGTGTACAAAATGCGTTTAAGGTATTATCATCCCGAATTATGCGCAAACGCCATTGAAATTCATCTTTGTGTACCACTTGCCCGCTATTCAGAATACGGTCCCGCATGTCGTAAAGGTATTTATATGCTGCAGGGTATTGTGCACTGTCTAAGATGGGATATTCTTGCGGATTTCCATCGATTTCGGCAGCCACTTGTGCACCTAATTCACGGTCTTGTTGAACGGTGAACAAGTTGAAACCTGTTTTTCCTTCTTTCGGGTTGGAACAGTTCGATAGCACTAAAACAGCGCTGAGTAATAAGGAAATAGAAACTCTTTTTTTCATAAAAAATGATTTAACTGGGATAAAAGTAAATAGATAAAAATTGACAACCAAATCCAATGCCATAGCCGAGGAATAATTGCCCCAATGAATGTTTGTTCAAGTAAAAACGGCTACTCAACGTTAACGCGCTGAGTAAAATGCATAGGTATAACAGTTCCACGTAAAAGAATTCCATTTCGAGAAAATAGGAGAAAATGAACCCGCAGAGTGCCCCCATCCCCATTCCGTGAAGGCTGACTTTATATGACTTCGTAATAATAAACGCCAATAAGGAAGAAATCGCTCCACCAATAGCCATGGCTTTTAAGATGGTTGGGATATACCCTTCTTGATAGGTCATGACTCCGTAGAGCACGATACAGTAAAAAATCATAATACCAATGGGGAAGGCTCGCTCCTCCTTATTGTCCAACGAAAGGCTTGAAATTGTTCGATTCACTTTGAGCATAATGAGTGAAAGACCGGGGGCAATCGTAGTAAAAATGAGGAACAAATAAATGAACGAAATTTTTAACGCGTCAGGGTAATGATACAAGGAATCCCATAACATAAAGGTTTTCGGCGTTGACGGAATATATAATACAGCGAGTAACGCATAGACAGGCGTAAATAGCGGTAAAAAAATCCAAGAAACGATTTCTGCGAGTAATCTCATTACAGCTCCTTACGTAATCGTGCAACTGGAATATTGAGTTGCTCCCGGTATTTAGCAATTGTACGACGGGCGATGTTGTACCCTTTTTCTTTCAGGAGTGCGGCAAGTTTTTCGTCCGTTAACGGCTTTCGTTTTTCCTCTGCCTCAATGGCTTCCGATAAAATTTTCTTCACTTCTCGGGTGGAAACATCCTCTCCTGAATCAGTTGTTAATGATTCAGAGAAGAAATATTTGAGTGAAAAAACACCGTATGGTGTTTGCACATATTTGGAGTTCGCGACACGTGAGATCGTAGAAATATCGAGGTTAACAATTTCCGCGATGTTTTTCAAAATCATTGGGCGCAACTTCGTTTCATCCCCCGTTAAGAAATATTCTCGTTGGTAGTTCATGATGGCAGACATGGTGAAAAACAAGGTATTTTGACGTTGTTTGATGGCATCAATGAACCATTTCGCGGAGTCTAATTTTTGCTTCACAAAAAGCATAGCTTCTTTATCTGACTTATTCAGTTTTGCGCCTTCTGAATAGTTTCTCAGCATTTTTTCGTAGCTGCGACTTATTTTTAATTCAGGCGCATTTCTTCCGTTCAACGTGAGTTCTAGTTCTCCATCCGATTCTGTAATTTCAAAATCTGGAATAATTTGAATCATCGATTTAGAACTTTCCTTGAGCGAACCTGCTGGTTTTGGGTTGAGACGAATAATTTCATTAATGGCCGCGCGTAAATCATCCTCTTCGATTTCAAGTTTATCAATGATTTTATCGTAATGTTTCTTGGTAAACTCTTCGAAGTAATCTTCTAAGACCTTCATCGCTGTATAGCGCGTAATGTCTCCGTTTTGTTTGCGGCGAATTTGAAGTAATAAGCACTCTTTTAAATCACGCGCTCCAATTCCCGCAGGATCTAATTCTTGAATAGCTTTCAGTACTTCTGCCAACTCTTCTTCTGAGGCGGTAATATTTTGAGAGAAGGCTAAATCATCGACGATTGCTTCCAAGTCACGTTCAAGATAACCAGCGTCATCCAAGTTTCCAATTAAATAAGAGGCGAGTAGAACCTGTTTTTCCGTCAAATCTTGCAAATTGAGCTGTCCCATGAGGCGCTCTTGAAATGAATTTCCTGAAGAAAGAGGTATGGCACGTTCTTCGTCGTCTTTTCCTTTATTATTTACACTCGTTTTATAAGCCGGCTCATCATCATCTAAATAATCATTGATGTCGAAATCTTCTCGTTCGTCCGAGTTGTCTCCGTAATCGTCATATTCTTCCGCAGAAAAGTCATCGTCGTTATCGTCTTTCCCTTCCTCTAATACCGGGTTTTCCTCAATTTCTTGCTTAATGCGTTGATCCAGTTCCATGGTAGGCACTTCCAGCAACTTCATTAATTGAATTTGCTGGGGAGAAAGACGTTGGTCTAACTTCTGCGATAACGACTGCTTTAATGACATGGTTCTGTAATTACACCCTTAAAATAACTTAAAAAAAATTGAAAACACAGGGTTTTTATCTAAAATTCTGCGTTTTGTGGTGTCCGAGGAAAAGGGATCACATCGCGGATATTACTCATTCCAGTAACAAACATCACCATACGCTCAAATCCTAATCCAAATCCGGCATGCGGAACAGTTCCAAATTTACGTGTTTCCAAATACCACCAAATATGGTCTTGAGGGATGTTAAAAGCCTTGCATTTTTCAAGTAGAATATCCATACGCTCTTCGCGCTGAGAACCACCCACAATTTCTCCAATTCCAGGGAACAGCACATCCATGGCAGCAACGGTTTTTCCATCCTCATTTTGACGCATGTAAAACGCTTTAAACGCCGCTGGATAGTCGGTAATGATGACGGGCTTATTGAATTCTTTCTCCACCAAGAAGCGCTCGTGTTCCGATTGCAAATCTGTTCCCCATTCAACCGGGTACTTAAACTTCTTTTTCTTGTATGGCTTCGAGTTATGTAAAATCTCGATGGCTTTGGTATACGTGATTCGCTCGAAATTATTATTCACCACAAATTCTAAGCGCTCAATAAGTGACAATGCATTTCTTTCTGCCTCTGGCTTCGATTTTTGTTCTTCTGCGTCCCGATCATTTAAGAATTGTAGGTCGTCTTTGAAGTTATCTAGGATATAGCGACAGATGTATTTTAGAAAATCTTCTGTCAAGTTCATGTTGTCTTCCAAGTCATTGAAGGCAACTTCTGGTTCTACCATCCAAAACTCCGCCAAGTGGCGAGAAGTGTTGGAGTTCTCCGCTCTAAATGTTGGCCCGAATGTATACACCTGACCTAATGCCAATGCTCCTAACTCGGCTTCTAGTTGCCCAGAAACAGTGAGGTTGACTTGTTTTCCAAAAAAATCTTGTTCAAAAGCGACTTCGCCCGCTTCATTTTTTGGAATATTCCCAAGATCAAAGTTGGTGACGTGAAACATTTCTCCTGCTCCCTCGGCATCTGAACCTGTTAAAATCGGCGTATGCAGATTAAAAAATCCGCGGTCGTTGAAAAATTTGTGAATTGCAAATGAAACCCCATGTCGAATGCGGAAAACAGCTCCAAATGTATTCGTTCTAAAACGCAAATGCGCTTGTTCGCGCAAGAAATCAAGGCTATGTTTCTTAGGCTGCATCACCGTTTTTTGAACGTCATCTGGATTAGCGTCACCTAAAATCTCCAAGCTTTCTACTTGCAATTCTACTGCTTGACCAGCACCTTGTGATTCGACCAATGTTCCCGACAAGGAAACAGAAGAAGCTGTAGTCACTCTTTTCAAGAGTTCTGAGTCTAGTTGCTCAAAGTCTACAACGGCTTGAAAATTCTTTATGGTAGATCCATCATTGAGTTGGATAAAACGGTTACTTCTAAACGCCCTTACCCAACCCTTCACTACTAATTTATCTCCTACTTTGGAGGAGGTCAATACATCTATAATTCGGGTTCTTTTCATCTCGTTGAAATATGCCTGCCAAAAATAGTAAGTTCGTTGGAATAATGGGAGGACATCGAAGTTAAAAAAGTTTCAGGTCCACAGTTAGTGTTTTGCGCTTCGCGCGTTTCAGGTTGCCAGTTCCAAGTTGTGCTAAATTTATTAACCTAACCCCGCTTCATCATCTGCGCTACATACTTCCCAATAATATCAAACTCTAAGTTCACTTTGTCTCCTGCTTTAATGTTTTTGAAGTTCGTATGCTCGAACGTGTAGGGAATAATACATACAGAAAACAACTTTTCTTCCGTTTGAACAACTGTGAGACTCACGCCGTTTACCGTTATGGAACCTTTTTGTACTGTTGATTGACTTCCATCGTGCTCGAAAACAAATTCCCAGCTTCCATCGGTTGTGATAACCTCTTTGCAGACACCAGTAGTATCAACGTGTCCCTGAACAATGTGCCCATCAAAACGTCCATTTGCTGGCATGCAGCGCTCTAAATTTACACCATCACCGATAGCTAAAGCACCTAAGTTCGTTTTCGCCAATGTTTCGGCAATGGCGGTTACGGTGTAGGCCTCTCCCTCTAAAGCAACAACAGTTAAACATACCCCGTTGTGGGCAACACTTTGGTCGATTTTCAACTCATTTGTAAAGGGGGAAGTAAACGTAAAGTGAACATTGTCGCCTTCTTTTTCGGTTTTTACGAGTTTACCAAGAACTTCAATGATGCCTGTGAACATGGGGTTTAATTTTGAGTGCAAAGTTATGTGTTGCGCGCTAATCTACAACTATTAACCTATACTGATATGTATTTGTTCAAGATTTCAATACCCCGAAAACTAATTTCCAGCCATTCCTTCACTCGTCCTCGATAAATTCCTATCTTGGTGGCTCAAAACAGAAAGCATGAAATACGATCGTATCGATAAGTCGCTGTACATTAAAAACAGAGCGAAATTTACCCAACAGATGAAGCCAAATACATTGGCGGTATATAATTCAAACGACATTTACCCGATTAGTGGGGATTCTACCATGCCTTTTCAGCAACATAGAGATATTTTGTATTTATCTGGAGTGGACCAAGAGGAAAGTATTTTGGTGTTATTTCCAAATGCTTCTAACCCCAATCATAAAGAGGTATTGTTTTTAAAAGAAACCAGTGAATTAATCGCTATTTGGGAAGGAGAAAAACTAACCAAAGAAGCTGCTTTTGAAACTTCTGGGATAAAAACGGTGTATTGGCTCAATCAGTTCGATACGATTTTCAATCAGTTGATGGCGGAAGCAGAGGGAATTTACTTCAACACCAACGAACATCTACGAGCGAACACAGAAGTTCAAACGCGAGAAGATCGTTTTATTGAAAAATACAAAGCTAAGTACCCAGCCCATCATGTGCATAAAAGCGCACCAATTTTGCATGCCTTGCGCAGTGTGAAAGAACAAACGGAGCTTGATCTGATCGAACATGCGTGTGGTATCACTAAAAAAGGGGTACACCGCGTGTTGGATTTTCTAACACCAGGCGTTTGGGAATATGAGCTGGAAGCAGAAATTAGCCATGAGTTTTTATGCAATCGTTCGAAAGGATTTGCGTATACGCCGATTATCGCCAGTGGAAAAAATGCGTGTGTGTTGCATTACATCGAAAACAATATGCAGTGTAAGGATGGCGATGTGATTTTAATGGATTTCGGTGCTGAATATGCCAATTACGCCTCCGATTTAACACGTTCTTTTCCTGTAAATGGACGCTATACAGATCGCCAAAGGGCAGTTTATAATAGTGTTTTACATGTAAAGAAGGAGGCTGAAAAATTATTGGTACCAGGAACGTTAATCCCAGAATACCACAAAGAAGTCGGTAAAATAATGGAAGCGGAATTGGTGAAACTGAAGTTGATTGATGCCACCGACATTAAAAACCAAAACCCAGATTGGCCGGCATATAAAAAATATTTCATGCACGGAACTTCTCATCACATCGGTTTAGACACCCATGATTCGGGGTTGTATCATAAGCCAATAGAGGCTGGAATGGTCTTTACGTGTGAGCCAGGTATTTATATTCCAGCGGAGAATTTAGGAATTCGTTTGGAAGACGATTTAGTGGTACAAGCGAAAGGTGCACCTAAGAATTTAATGGCAACCATTCCGCTCGAAGCAGATGAAATAGAGGACATCATGAATTCCAAGTAGATGTTAAACTACAAAGTCTCTGGTGGAGGATCCCCAGTTGTTTTTATCCACGGTTTTCTCGAAAGCAATACGATGTGGGAAAAGATCCTCCCCGCGCTTTCAGGAATAAAGGCGATTGTAATAGAACTGAGTGGTCACGGAAATTCGCCAGCACCTCAAGCGGATTTATCTATTGAACAACTCGCCAAAAAGGTTATTGAAGTCCTCGATAAAGAAAAAATTGATGTGTTTTCTGTTGTGGGGCACTCTTTAGGGGGATATGTCGCCCTTGAAATGGGCAAGCAATTAGGACTTCAACGCTGTAAAAAAATTGTGCTATTGAATTCTCACCCTTTTGAGGACAGTGAAATTAAAAAAGCCGAACGCGCGCAAGTTGCACGGATTGTTACAAGCAATAAGTCGCTCTTTATTCGCCAAGCTATTCCAAATTTATTTCGAAGACCTGAAGACCATCCATCTGAAGTAGCACACCTTATTGAAGAAGCCTTGTTGATGACTTCAGAAAGCATTGCGCTGAGCACTTTAGCTATGCGCGATAGACATCCAGCAGAAAATATAATGGAGTTGTATGGCGAAAATTTGACCGTCATCCAAGGAAAACACGACAAACTCATACCTTTCGAAAAAATGCGGGAGATAACTTCTAAGTATAGAAATAATTTTTTCTTGTTGGAGGAAGCGGGACACATGGCGCATATTGAAGCGTTTGATGAGGTGGTTGGCCTTTTGCAGTTAGAAAGTCCAACGTAGAAAGTCTAAAAGGGGGTGTGCTTTTCAACTTTCACTTTTCAACATTCGACAAACCAACTCAAATTCTTATCTTCGTGCAAACTTACAGGTGATAAAACTGGCTACCATACGAAAAGTGTATTGCTTGCGCTCAGATCAGGCGCTGCCATTGTTTTTACCCTTCTTCTATTCCGCAATCGCTGGGAAAATCATCGAGCTAGGCATCCTTTTTTCTCAGCATCACTTTGAATACCCTAAGACCATCGTTGGTTGGGCCATGGTGCGAGAAGCTGTTTTTATAGGACTTTTTTTTTGGGTTTTATTTCTTTTTGCTCCGTTGCTTTATAAGCGTTGGATGAAGATTTTACTTGGATTTTTGTTATCAGTAACTCTTGTTTTTCAGCTCATTTCTACGTTTTATTTTGTGCTTACAGCAGAGCCTGTTTCGGTCATGCTTCTCGATTTTTCGTTCGGTGAAATGACGACCATAGCGGGGGACTATTTAGTGTTTAAGACGAATTATTTATTGCTCCCTGTTTCGGTACTTCTGTTTTGGATTGTATTCCGCTACCAGAAACAGATTTCACGCTATTGGGACTGGAATTATGCAGTTGGGGGATTGGTGTTACTTAGCCTTATTCCCGTTCCCAAAAAATTATCATTGACAGAGATAAATGTAGCGGAGAACAAGACGATGTATTTTTTAAAGTCCTTTAAAACGCATTATTTTTCAGAAAAATTAGCGGATGTTGACATCGCAACATCAATTTATCGGGAATCTAATTCTCGAACCTGGGGGAATCCGAACTATCCATTGTTACATCAAAAAACTTCGGGTAGCGCTTTAGCGCCTTTTTTTGAGTTAAAGGAGACTCCACCTAATGTTGTTTTTATTATCGTTGAAAGTTTATCTAGTCCTTATAGCGGGAAATACGCGGAAAACGCCAGCTTCACACCTTTTTTGGATTCTTTAGCAGAACAGTCATTGTATTTCCCCAACTTTTTAGCAACTGCGCAACGCACATTTGCTGTTTTGCCAAGTGCTTTAGGATCACTACCTCATGGAAAAAGGGGATTCACAGCGTTAAAGAATAATTACCCTAATTTTTATTCCCTCCCGGAATATTTGATTACAAATGGCTATGATGGAACTTTTTTTTACGGGGGACATGCTGCGTTTGACGATATGAATGCCTTCGTTACGCAAATGGGATTTACTACGATTATAGATCGGGAAGAATATAACTATGAAGGAACAAGTTATCAGACGTCTATCGACCCAGTGCCATTTGGAATTGGAGATCGCGCCCTATTCCTGAACAGCTGGGAAGAAATCAATCGCCGCACCAAAGGCCCCAAATTGGATGTTTACTTGACACTTTCTATGCATTATCCATTTATTTTTGAGGATCAAGCGCATTATCGTGAGAAAGCAGAGAAAATAATTCGCATTGTTGAGTATTCCAATGAGCCGATCTATTATAAAATGAAAAAGTATACGAAAGAACTTTCTTCCTTTTTGTATACGGACGATGTGCTCAAGCAATTTTTTAGAGCTTATGCTAAGCAACAAGAGTTTCAAAATACGATCTTCATCATTATGGGAGATCACATGATGAGTGAAATTCCACAAAAGGATGAAATAGAAAAGTACAGAGCACCTTGCATTATTTAT
>JAQWYK010000029.1 GCA_029254025.1 Crocinitomicaceae bacterium
AGCATAATTCTGATCTACTTTGTTTAGTATGTTTATTTTTTGAGTTTGAATATCAGTATCATTAGAAGCGACGCTATTTTCTTGTTCAGCGATGAGCTGGTTCAATTCTGTGCCCTTAGTTTGATCACTATTATTAATGTTTTCTTCATTTTTTTCATCTAAACTAGCTTCCGTGTTGTTATTGTTTGATAAATCAATATTTGATTGCTCTGCGTTAATTCTGGATTCAATGGATGAAATGTTTAATGAAACCGATTGCATGACTTCTTCAATAGATGTTCTTTTTTCATGAATAAACTCATCTTTCAAGGCTAATAGCACCTCTTGTTGATTGATTGCATCATTTAATTTATTCATCTTTTGTTCGATATATTTTGTTTCATTTCTTAAGTCGTACATCTGGTTTTCTCGCACATCAATTTCTTGTTGTAACAGCTCGGCATCTTTGCGTTTGGCATTTGACAATTCACTCTTAAGTGAATCTAATTCTTTTTTTAGCCTCTGATTTTCTTGAATTAATTCTAATTTCCTTTTACGAGTTTCGTCACTTTGTTTAATCTCTTCGTTGATTTCACTAATCATTTCAAATTGGGCATCAATAATTGTTCGTTGTTTTAATTCATCCTCGATAAAGGATTTATTATTAATTAACAGCTCCATGAATTCATATTCACTATTCTTGTTGATCTCAGAGAGTTTATTATTGAATTTATTTGCCTCATCTAATCGATTTTTTGTCGCTGAAATATCAGCTTCCATGAATTCTGCAATTACTTTTCCGCTTTGTATCAATTCAGCTTGTTTTTTTGCTGATATCAATGCTTTTTGGGCACTGATTTTGTAATTCGCCCTTTTTTTATCATCGTCAGTCACTTCTGCCAACGCCTTCAATGAGTCTGATATTTTCAATAAAGACTCCATTTTGTTATTTGAAATAATAATACTCTCTAACGACTGAGATAATCGATTTTCACTTTTTGCTAGACGTAAAGTCAAATCATCAACCTTGGATTGAGACATTTGTTGAATTTCTAATCTGCTGAACGATTCTAAATCTAAATCCTTCAGTATTTTATTTTGTTCATAAATACGATCTAAAGAGTCCAAATCAAAGTCATTATTATTGACCTTCATTTCAGATTTCTTTTTTATGACTTCTGACAATATAGCAATTGGATCATCAAACAGATCGTCGAACAAGTTTTCAATAATGAGTAATTCATTACCCTCCTTTATTGTCTCTGTAATTTTTTGTTTGAAAGGTCTGAATTCTGTTGTGAGGGGTACATCAATCACTTGTTTATACTCTACGTCTTTTCCTTCTAACTTCAACACAAACAAATACTTACCTCCTTTTGGTAAGTTTATGAGGTAATCTCCTTGCTGGCTAGTTGAGAAATTTCCAATATGTTCAGTGGTTCTTTCACTGTATACTGAAATGGATAATCCTTTATTTTCTGGATTAATTGTAGATTGAAAAGTTCCACTAATAATAGCCATTTGTACAGGCATTCTTTCAACTCGAACATGATAAACATTCACTTTTCCTGCCTCACAGTCTCTTTGTGAAGCAAAATAAGCGAAGCGATCAAGGCTATCAATTATGTAGAGTATATCGTCGTCTGCAGAAGATATCGCGAAGTCCATATTTTCTGTATCTACAAAAGTATTATTATCCTCATCATATTTGCTTCTAAAAACATCGTATCCTCCCATTGAGTTATGACCTTTTGAACAGAAATAAAGATATTCACCACCTGGATGCATGTAAGGAAAGTCTTCATCAAAATCAGTATTTACTTCTCCTAATACCTTTAAGGGTAGGGACCATGTCTTATCTGGAAGCCGCTTACGCATATAAATATCTTTACCGGAATACTCAGAATCTCCATAACTCGAATAAAATATTTGATCTGAATTTGCCGGAAAATGAATCAATGGAAGATGGTTATTTTTCTTATCTGCTTTTGATTGAAATTCTGCCGTAACGATTAGTTCACCACCAATATCTGATAAATCATAAATTCTGAAGAATTCACTTAACACAATTTCTTGTTTTTTTAAGACTAACGTTTCTGAAAGATTTTCAAGCAGAATTTGTCCGTTTTTACACATTTCGATTTGACGATTCACATTCAATTTTTCAATAGCTCGTGAACCTGCAAGTTGCTTGTATTTATCAAAGTAAAAAATAGCTTTGCGGAACTGATAGGTTAAGTGATAGGCTTTACCTAAATAATAATAAGCTTCATCTTCAACTTCTCCAGTATTAATTGCAAAGTTCAAGTATTTGAAGGCAATATCTTTTCTTTTCGAACTAACAAGCAGACATGTACCGTAGCGATAATTGTAATTCGGATTTTTAGGTTGGAGTGATAAAAGTCTTAAATACAATGGTGTAGCCTCAAGAAACTCTTCATTTGCGAAGTGGGATAGCGCCTTTTTCTCAATTTCTTCAATGGTTTCTTGAGCATGGGATATAAACCCTATAAGAAATAGAAAAAAAATAACTATATGTAGTCTTACAAAACTCAATACACTGATAAGAATTCACAAAGTTGTAAATACGGCTATTTCTTAAAAAGGTTCATTTTGTTTTCCTCTCCTTTCATCAATCGTTTGATATTTTTATGATGAGCAATAATAACAGCAAATGAAAGTAAAACAGAAAAAACGCTTAGGTATGTATTATTGTTATCGAATAGGAGATGAACTAAAATTGGAAAACTTAATGATGCTGCAATTGCCGCGAGTGATACAAAATTTGAAATAATGAAAAAAGCTAAAAAAATAAGGATACAAATAGAAGCCGCTTGAGGATGAATTCCTAGGATTATTCCCAGTGATGTTGCCACCCCTTTTCCGCCCTTAAATTTCGCAAATAAAGGAAAAATATGACCAGCGACAGCAATAATTCCACATGTTAATTGAATATTTATCAAAGCATCACTTCTCCAATCCGAATATCCTGAAATAAATGGAATGAGCACAGCTACTAAACCTTTAACAATATCAATAGAGAGAACTATAATACCAGCTCTTTTACCTAAAACACGAAAAGTGTTAGTTGCACCAGCGTTCTTACTTCCTTGCTCACGGATGTCTATTCCAAATTTTGATTTTCCAATCCAAACTGCAGTGGGAATAGATCCAAGAAAGTATGCGATTATGATATACAAAGATATTTCCATAAGTATTACTCAAAAATTCGTAAGAATTGGCTTTTGTATGTTGAGCTTTGTGTTGTTTGATACATGAATTTTTTGTCTTTCCGTTTGTCTGCTTTTAAAGCATTTATGCCCTCGTTTAATTCTTCATCATTCGAAAGGATACTCATAATACCAGTTTTTCTATTGTCGTAATCAAAGAAATATACCGAGCTTCCTGGAAGATCTATCAACAATCCAAACCGATCAGGCATAATTGTTCGTTGTTCAAAAAAGGCTTTCAGAGGAACATATTTCATTACTGGCTCACCATAGAAATTAACAATGGCCGCCTTTTCTGAGGAAGTTCTGATTCCTTTTATATTATCATCATCTGTGAATGAAGAAATACGAAGTCCAGTAAATACGATGGATGACTCAAAACTTTTAGGTACTTTTTTAATTTCCTTTCTTAATGTATAATCGGATTTGATTTTATCTGCCGTCTCACGATTTTCCCATTCCACAATAGATTGCTCTAATGTAGTAGAGTTGAAGTCAACATCCTTAAGATCTTCTAACTGATAAATCTTTTTTCCGACGTTTTCAAAAAGTTTGACGTCCATAGGAGCTTTAATCTTCAGGGTAAGGTTCATACTTGTCTCTCCGGTGGATTGGTTGTAATTTACGACTCCTACAGCTTCGCTTTCTAAATTTCCATAGTCCATACCTAGATTGACTCTACCATCTCCATTTAGTGAGCAAGACTCAGTATGCAGAGCAATGTAGTTTCCTTTTTCACCTCGATTAATCAATTTGTCTTTGTTTCCGATCTGATATTCTTTGGATATCTTATTGTATTGTAGCCATCCAGAGGCTGTAATTACAACTGGATCATTAGGTTCTTCAATGCCAGATAAAAAAGTAGGATAAAGAGTAACTTTATCCAAATCCTGTGAATTTCTCCAGAGTATACCGGCAGAGATAAAATTACCTTCTAAATCTTTCATTTCTTTCATTACGGGAATTTGAATATTCTTCGGGTTTAAATAGGAAGAGAAGGCCATCCAATTTTTTTCAAACTTTTCGCAGCTATGATTGATTCGGGTTGCTCCTGTATATCTCAGGTATGGCTCTGATGCAATTAATTTTATATCCCCGTAATAGTCAAATGCCGAACTTAATTTAAAATTTTCATCTTGGTTAACTTTTCCTAATCCTATTGTCTGAAGGGTGGAGTCAAGATAAATCCTCGTTAAATCGAAATAGTAAATATTACTATCAACATCGATGTATTTATACCTACCACTCGCCTCATACTTTTCTCTTGTTTCTATACTTGCTTGAACATCAGTAATTTCATGATATTTTGTGATATAGTTCGAAATTATCTTTGCTTTAAATAATGTATCCATCACACCTTTTTCACGAATTACAATCTTCATTGAATCAGGGAATATTCGGGAGTCAGCAATTTGTACAAATCTAGTTTCATAGCAATATATTGACTTGTCCTCCACACTGTAACGGGCATTTCCTGATCGAAAATTTAAAGAATCTCTTTTCGGGTCAACGGAGAAAAAGTTCGATTCCACAATATCCATGTCGCTATCAATATTAACATTGTCATCGGGCGACTTGAGCTCTAGTTCATCATTATCTAACAACCATTGAAACATATCTATTTTACATATGTAACTATTCATTGGGAATTTGGCTATAGATCCGTCCGAATTCGATTCGAAATTACCTATTCGGTCCTTGAAAGAAACATTACTGACGACATTATCAGCTTGAAAAGCAAATTCTTCTTGTGTCAAATCACCCGGTTCTCTATATTTGTTCTTCAACTTAAAGTAGGAGGTGTCCGAAAGTATATTCCATCGCGTGTAAGAATATTTTTTAGAAAAAAGACTTGCATGACTAAAATTCATGAATCCATTTCCAGTTAATCCTTTATTGTCTATAGTTGCAGTTCCTTGAAGGTTTGCTTCTTGATTGAAAAAGTAGATAAGTTCTTTACTTGATTTCACATTTAATTTACCCTTTCTAGGCAAGTATGTAAGGTAGACATCTTCACCAACTACATCTGGATATTCAACTCCAATGTCTTGAGGTGAATTGGTGAACTTAGCATAGCCGAATGTAGAATCAGGAAGAAATGTAAATAGACCTTTTGACGAAGATGTGGAGGTAATAAATTTTAAATCCCCAGACCCTTGTAAACCATTATTTGACAATATTATTTTGTTAAAGAATTTACCTCCATTATCATAAAAATCATAGCCCGACTCTGGGATATCCTTTGTTAGCCCAAGCGAGTAGTCGTTCATGAGTCGAATTGAATCTTGAAATTTTGGAAAAATTCCTCCAGATACTAAAGCGCCACCAAAGCGTAAAGTTCTCTCATTGAATGCATGTAGACTATCTAATTCGAAAGGGTTTATTTCAAAATAAAATCGTGTTGAATCATAGGCGCCTAAATAAAGTTTTTTATAATTATAAAAAACTTTTGTTTTTTCTTTTGAGCTTAGGAGTGGGTATATATCGAATGATTCACCTTTCTTATTTCCTGATCTATTGTCTTTATGGTCAACGAATAATTCACCTTTGAGACCATACAAACTAGAAGAAATCAATATTGGAGTACCCCCATCTTCTTTTCTTAATGGATTTGCTCGAAAGAATGCGATATCAGATTCAATAATACTAAATTTGTTATCTTCATAATAATAATTACCATCATTCACTCGTATTTCCCATTTGCCTGAGTTAATCCATCCATCAAAAACGAAATCTCGATTTTGTTTCACTAAAATTCTGGAATTATCAGGAAAAATCATAGTGTTTTTCGAGAATGAAATTGGAACAACATCTACAGCATCTACAACAAGATTAAAGTTGCTCAAATCCAAGGTTCCAAAGGATTTCAATTTAGAACGGTCTTGATTTCTTTTAAGCATCCGTTCTTTGTACGCTCTTAAATCTTTATCAGCTTTTAATTGATCTGGGGAGATACCATCTAGATATATTGGTATTAAATTAGCCGAAAAGGATATGTAGTCAAAATCTTTCTTTCCTGAATTAGCTTCGACAAAACGAATTAGTTTGTCAGTAATAATAACAATTTGCTTTTCAGAATCATAGGTAATAAAACCTAGTGATGCGAGTTCAATTAGTTTAAAACTGCATTCTTCGATGGTTTTACCAATTGCAGTCGCAGCCTCGCCTGATGTTATTGTATATTTATCATATTTATAACAATATTTGTATAGGGCAGCTAAAGGGTTTACCTTTTCCAATGCTTGTTGCTTTTGATAAAGTTCAACATTATAATAATCGAATGACTCAAATCGGGCAGATCGTTTCTGCTCTGAGGTCGAAAAATTATAAGTTAGGTCAAGAATATTTTCTTTGGGTTTCCAGATTATTTTTTCAACATACATTTCAAGCTTATGGTATGTATTTATAAAAGGAGCACTTGAAATTCCAGAATTTCCTCTAGTCAATTCTAATTCCTTTCGATCCCTGAAAAATATAAAGTTCAAGCCTAAATGAGTTATGGAGTCTTCTTTTCCGATATAAATAGTTGTTTTTGCCCTATCTGTAAGTAATTGTTTTTCACTGACTCTAACCACATTTGATGCTGATTTTAAAAATAAGTCACCGTTTTGGTAGAATCGAAGCGTTGCAGGGTTTGATTCAGAACCGATTCCGACAAATTCAGAACCTTGCATTGAAAAGCCTCCGAAATAATCAACGTCTTCAATTAGATTTTTGATTTCATACACTTCTTGAAAAGAGACAAACTGAGGAAAGTTTAATTGTTTATCCTCGTTAAAATTGCCTTTCATTGATCGGTCTACAATTTTACCAATTGCAATGGAATTGATAAACGGGGAGTGCATCATTGCTGTATCACAAGTTAAAACAGTTCCCCTTACAGAGACCATAAACGATTTTAATTCTGCAAAATGTAAACTAGGGTCTAATCCAACCTTCTCCCATGATATTGTACCACCTTCTCCGAAAAATCGTCCTTTTATAATGTCAAAATAACCGGAAGTATTCTTTACTACAATACTGTCCGAAAAGTTAATATTTTCGCTATTTTTCCCTCGATTAATTATACGACAAGCGAGTTTTCCATCGGTTAGGATTAATTTAATTTCATCTTCGTATTGGAAATTATATCCCCCGCCATTGAAGTGCCAATTGTAGTTTGAATTACTTCCAATAATTCGATTCTTCAAGAAATTTTCTGAAATAGAAATGAAGTCTTTAAATTTTTTTGTGTTTTTACCTTCAAGTAATTCTATTAATGCATCGTGCCATGCTTCAAAACTTTCTTTACTTTGATTGTCTCGAAGTAAACTGTAAGCGGAAAAAACATAGCCATATAATAGTGGATAAGGAGTCAGGCGTTTTTCAAGAATTCTATTTGCAGTAGATACGATTTTCGAAAAATCAGAGTCACTTAATTTTGAAGAAATAAATATGGCAGGAAGATCGTTTTGTGTGAATTCTTTCAAATCAAAACTGGTACTCTCTTTCATGAGTTTATCAAATTCTTTAACGAATTTTTCTCGATCACCAGATAAAACTTGTGAGAAACTTGAGAAGCCAATTAGCAATGTAATAAGTAGTATTATGTTTCGCATTGTTTAAAGTTTTATGAGTTTAAGCACGGCCCATTCTTCCTTGTTAAATGTGGCTTCATGACGGAACCCTGCGTGTTCTGCTGCATCAATAAGTTCTTTGGTATCTGTCACAAAAAATCCACTGAGGTAGAGTTCTCCATCAGTTTTGGATCTTTCCGAATAATGCGGAAGGTGAATTTTTAGCACGTTTTTATTAATATTTGCTATGATAATATCAAAATTTCGTTCAGTTACACAATCAATATCCCCTAGACGCATGTCTGCTGAAGGATATCCGTTTCGAGCGCAGTTTTCATGTGCGTTTTCTACGGCACCAGGCTCAATATCCGTGCCTATTACAATTTGAGCCCCTCGTTTGAGTGCCAGAATGGCAAGAACACCTGTTCCTGTTCCTGAGTCAAGGACCTGTAGTTGAGTAAAGTTTTTTTTACATAGAATACTCGCTAGTAACCAAGTTGTTTGGTGATGTCCTGTTCCAAATGACATTTGAGGCTGAATAATTACCTCCTCCTCGAATCCTGTTTGGCATTCGTGAAATGGTGCTCGAATAATTAGCTTGTCATCTATAGCAACGGGTTGAAAATCGGCTTCCCAGGTGGCATTCCAATTTTCTTCTAGAATTTCCTTTTTACTATAATTGACACTTACATCATTTGCTGTTAAGAGTTCGAGGATATAGATCAGTTTTCCTTCATTGAATAAGGGTGCTTGAATGTAGGCCTGTAAACATCCGTCATTTTCAGTAAAACTTTCAAAGTCAATATCGGACAATTGAGCGAGTGCAATTTCTGTCCAAGGTTCTTTTGGGTTAATATCTAATGTGAGCTCGATGTAATTCATGCAATCTTTTGTGCTTCTATGATGGCGCTGAAGTCAGCACATTGGAGGGAAGCGCCTCCAATCAAACCTCCATCAATGTTCGGTTGTGAAAATAAATCTTGTGCATTTGATGCTTTGCAACTTCCGCCATACAGAATAGAAGTGGAGACAGCAACTTTCTCTGAATACTTCTTTTGTAGGAGCGAACGAATAAACGCATGCATTTCTTCTGCTTGCTCAGTGCTAGCAGTTTTTCCCGTACCGATTGCCCAAACAGGTTCATAAGCGATTACAACCTGTTTGAATTGGGCTTCTGATAAATGAAATAAGCTATTGTTTAACTGTTTTTCAATCACGCTAAAATGAAGGTCTGCATCTCTTTCTTCCAAGTGTTCACCACAACAGAAATAAATTGTAAAACCGAGCTCGACGGCTTTTGAAACCTTCTTTTTAAGAAGAAGATCTGTTTCGTGAAAAAGATCTCGTCGCTCAGAGTGCCCTATGAGCACGTGTTTTACCTCCAACTCGCGGAGTTGCTTAAAACTGACTTCACCTGTAAAAGCTCCGCTGTCTTCGGAATAGCCATTTTGAGCACCAATAATGAGATGATCTCCATATGCTTCGATCAATGATTTTAGGTATATATTCGGCGAAAAGACCACAATTAGTTCTTCTACGTTCTTAGGCTGTTTTGCTAATTGATTAGCCAGGTTGTTGGCTTCTTCCCACGATAGGTTCATTTTCCAGTTACCTGCAGTTATTTTTTCTCTCATTCTTTCGTGAAAATATTTTTGTTCAACCAATCCCAAGATGGAGTTGAGCGAAAAGGGAATTTACCTTTGACAACTCCCTTCTCTAAAACCATTAATGTTGGATTCGAGCGCGTGATAGCTTTAATCTCAGTTTCGTCATTGATACAGTATGGGATTATCAATCCTGTTTCCTCCCGGAATTGTTCAATTTCTTCTTTCGCAGCAGTGGTCATTAAGAGCATAGGAATTCCCAGTTGATCGGCCTGTTCTTTGATGCCAAGTAGGCGTTGAACCCTGCTGAAATCTGCTGTTTTTATGTTGCGACTAACCACTATGAAAATACGTTCACTATCCAAAATGTAGTCGAGCAGATTGATTTCATCAGCAAACTCATTCAGACGCATCGACGTATCGCCAATTACATACTGAGACGTATCCCAATCTTCAGCAAAAAATTCTTCTAAGAGTTGCGGGTATCTGTTTCCACTTGCTTTCTCTATGACATCTATGAATGGAACCGTATTCTCAGCGGTAAATGCCTGAACAACGGGTAATTCTCGCTCTACTTTGGTCAGGGAGGCTATCGTCATCGTTGGATTGAACTGCTCCGTAATTGATGCTAGTTTTCCAGCTTTTAAGGTAATTGTTTTGGTTTCAAGATGTTCCCAAACTCCTTCCTCCTCCCATATTTTTGAAGCCATATACTCCTCTTGAGTGAAGGTTTTATTTTCACCCGATTTCAGATTTTTATAAGTTAACACGTTCGTGTATTCGCCCGGGATTCCATCGCTCATTTTTTCACGAATATCGCTTCCTATCGCGTATGGTCTGTAATCCTTAATCGGATTATACATCAGCACATACAAGGTGAATAGGGAACAAATAACGGTTACTAAGAGTGCTGCACCCCAGTCATTTCCGAGTAAAACTCCACCAGATCGCTTAATCCATAGTGCGGCTAATATGCACGCAAGTCCAAATAAAATTGGGAGTCCCCACCCAAAAATCCACGAAAAGATTGAGATAAACACGAGCGAAAAGAAGGTCATTAATGCATTCTCTCGAAGATTGTTGGCTGAAATTCTTTTTTGGCTCACGAAAATCAAGATTACCAAATAGAGTAGGATAATATCCTTCCAAAAAGATTCATTAGGAGTTAATGATCGGCCTAAGGAACCTTTCATGGCGTCCCCGAAACATCCGCAATCATCCACACATTGTGGTTTCTTTACTTCTGAAACAGTCACATAAGTAGCTGATTGCTCAAGGATTTTAATGTCTTCGGACGTATCAGCTGCTTCCAGCTTAATTTGTGCAATAGATTCATTGAGTGAATACGTATCTACATCGACAAACGTTTTGGATGGATTACATTCCTTGGTATGCCAGGTTAGTAAAGTAAAAAATACCATCATACCAAGCATCAACCAGCTGGTTAATCGTATTTTTCCTCCGATAATGGCTAATATACCGAGTACGATTTCCAAGATGCAAATAATAACGCTCAAGGCTAAGGCATGTTCTATTAGATATTCCAATGTAAATGTTTCCCAACCCAGAAATTCTTTTACACGGTAAGCCAGCGCACCATCTTCAAAATATTCTTCTAATTTGTAGGAAAATCCGAGTGGGTCATTTGCTTTGATTAGTCCTGAAACAATAAATAAACCTCCTACAAGCACTCGCGCAACATAAGAAAACATCATCCAACCTTGAAAAATGGTTATTCCTAATAAACCTGCAATGAACAACGCATAACCAATGATTTGAAATAGCAATTCGGAAGATTTAAAGGATTCATGGTAGCCAAACAAGAGAAAAGTAAGACCTGTTAGGTTGATAAGCATGAAGATGATATTCAGAATAAATGATTTTCCGTAAACATTTTTAATTGCTACCATAGTTTATTATTTTTCTAAAAGAATGAGTGCGAATACTGCGTAATTTAACATGTCAAAATAGTTGGCATCAATGCCTTCGCTCACGAGGGTCTTTCCTTGGTTGTTTTCAATTTGCTTGACACGAAGAATTTTCATTAAGATTAAATCAGTGAGAGAACTAATCCGCATATCTCTCCACGCTTCCCCATAATCATGGTTTTTCTTGGCCATCAATTCCTGTGCTTCCTGGGTATATTGTAGATATAATTTTTCAGCTTCCTGCACCGTTAGTTCCATTGGAAGGCTGTCTCCATGTTTGAGTTGAATGATCGCCATTACACAGTAATTGATTATAGCAATAAATTCATCCTCAACGTGTTCACCTACTTTATTTTGACCAGTTTCTTGAATGGTCCGAATTCGTTGCGCTTTGATGAATATCTGATCCGTCAGGGAACTTGGGCGCAGAATCCGCCATGCGGTTCCATAATCTTTCGTTTTCTTTTGAAAAATTTCTGTACAGGTATCAATGACTTTTGTATATTGTTCAACTGTTTGCGTCATAAACGTTCTCTCAAATATGGACGCGAAAGATAATAAAAATGCGGGAAACATGATGATAAAATGCGCGGACAAATTAATCGATCTTTCTACCCCCTTGGTGATGGGGATTGTGAACATCACTCCAGACTCATTTTACCCGGGAAGTCGAGTGACTGAGCAAGCCAAGCTTCTATCGCGGATTCAGACGTTTATCAGCGAGGGAGTAGATATAGTCGACATTGGGGCTGTATCCACACGTCCCGGAGCGGAAAGTGTTCCAGAAGAGATTGAAATGAGCAGGATGAAACATGCATTAAAGTTGATTGTAAAACACTTTCCTAACATACTTATTAGCGTAGATACTTTTCGTTCCTCTGTTGCCAGAATGGCAGTAGGAGAAGGTGCACATATCATTAATGATGTTTCGGGAGGAGATCGAGATTCTCGGATGTTCGATGTTGTCGCTGAATTGAACGTTCCATACATACTCATGCACAGTAGGGGAGAAAGTAAAACGATGCAGGAATTAACTGAATATGAGAATGTAACACTAGATGTTATTCGCGAGTTATCTGATAAAGTTTTGACAATGAGACAAATGGGGGTGAAGGATGTCATTATTGACCCTGGTTTCGGTTTTGCTAAAACCACAGAACAAAACTTTAAGTTACTTGCCGAATTATCGTTACTAGAAGTCTTAGGGTGCCCCGTGCTTGCTGGTATTTCACGTAAGTCAATGATTTACAAAACATTTAACGTGGGTCCCATGGAGGCATTGAATGGTACCACAGCACTTAATATGACGGCCTTGATGAATGGGGCGCAAATACTCCGCGTTCATGATGTGAAGGAAGCCCGCGAGGTGGTCGTTTTGTATCAAACATTAATGCGTTCTATTTGATGTTTTACGTAGTTGGTATTCAGTTAGTTAATTTGGACTTTTTCATTTATGTGTGTTTTGTCACATGCTAGTTGATTTCGTTATAATATTTTTAGTGCGAAACTAAACTGTTCTAAAACTTATTTCTGAATTTTGATCAGAATACGGAGTTGTTAATGGATCGTGTAAGGCGTGACATTATCATGGGGGATACTTTGTTCTTTGCTCAAGAGCTGCAATTGATTGACGATTCTCTGGTTCCATTGATCGGATATTTAACAGAGATTAGGATGCGAAAAATACATCAACAACTCGTCACTTATTTAACGGGTTAGAGGCATTGACCGCTCATTTTTATCCCGTTATTTTCGAAGGAAATCTTGATTTTTCTGAATATATAGATTATTTAAATAACTCAACAGAAGGCTTGATTTTCGACAACAGCCGATATTTTTTTCAATTGGATAAAAAGCGCTTTTACCGTTGGATTGATGGTGTCAAACAACCTGTAAAAGCCGTAAGGCTCACTGAAGAGGTAATCACGGATAAATAATTGAATAAAGTTTAACGCTGAATATTGGAAATCAGAACTTAGTGTTCAGAATAAATTTAACTTAAAACTTTTACGTTGAGCTCGCCGAATAGCTTAATGTAATACTCAAAATCCCCCTATAAAAATCATTTTGTTAATATCCTTTTTTGAGGGGCTAGCCGCCACATCTTTCCTTGCAGTAAATTTGTTCCTTCATGGAAGATAGTTTAAGACATAAAGGAATGCGTCGCCAGTTGATTGAAGAATTGAAGGCGAAAGGAATAAAGAGTGCTGCAATTCTGGATGCGTTTGATGTCACACCGCGCCATTTCTTTTTAGATCTAGCTTTTATCAATCAAGCATATTCCAATACAGCATTCCAGATTGGGTCAGGTCAAACGATTTCACATCCCTACACGGTGGCTTTTCAAACAGAGTTGTTGGAAGTGCAAAAAGGGACGAAAGTATTGGAAATCGGAACGGGTAGTGGATTTCAAACGTCGATTTTATGTGCGCTTGGTGCCAAGGTAGTTTCTATTGAACGGCAGCGAGAGTTGTTCCAAAAAGCCAGTCGAATTATTAAATCGCTAGGACATAATCCTAAGTTGTTTTTTGGTGATGGTTATAAAGGCCGAATAGCCTATGCGCCGTATGAGCGAGTGCTCGTGACCTGTGGAGCGCCATTTATACCAGAGGCACTGTTGGAGCAATTGGTTGTTGGTGGAATACTTGTTATTCCTATCGGTGAAGGCGACAAACAAATTATGACAAAGATTACGAAGGTTTCGGAAACGGAATACGAACAGCAAACCTTCGGAAACTTCAGTTTTGTACCCATGCTAGAGCGCACCGCAAAATAATACGTATGGAGGAATTGAAGCCGCTCACAATGAATCGTAGTCTGCTCAATTCTCCTTCGGTCTTGTTGACAACTGATTACCGCAAATATTTACTCTATGCGCCGTTGAATCAGGAAATGATTATCGGTAATCACTTGTTTTCCTTTATGATTAGACATTTTAGATTTAATAAGTTGGAAACTGCTTCGTTCACTTTAAAAGGTTAGCGGTTTCTCTGTGTAGAGCAAGTGGAAGGAATCACGATGTTCGATTCATTTTATGATTTCTTGTGGGAATCCAAGCAGAAATTCAACGCTTTTCTTCGTCCTAGGACATTGTTTAAATTGTTTCTGTTCGACCTTTATTTTCCGATTTGGTCTAAACCGATTCCGAAGTTGTTGGTGGCAGAAAAGAAAAATAGGTTCGCTGTAGATGCAGTTGTATCCAATGATTTTCAAGAAATAAATTTTTCTCCATAGACCATAAGTCAACTAGGAATGGACCTTCCTGCCATGCGCTTATTCTTTGGTTATATCAAAGCCGATTTGCCGACTATTTTAGCCGATTTTCTGGCATTATATCATGAGAAATTTGAAATAGACATTAAATACCAGTTAAGCTATTATCCAGAACACCGCAACGCCTATTGGAACGAGGTAAAACAATGTTTTGACCCAAATTACATGAATTATGTGACCGCAGCGGTGCACAATTTCATCATTCGTTTATCCTAAATTATGGAATCGTTTTATTCAATTATCTACCTTAAGCCAAATGCCCTAAGCGACGAACATTTAGCCGTTGGTTTGTTCACTGGGGGAGGTGAGGGTCCGTTTCTGTTTTTATCTGAATCACGGATGAGGTTGTATAAGTTAATTACGCGTAAGATTACGTATTTAGCCATTCAGCGACTCTTGAACGGATTGAAGCAAAAGGTAGATGGCTACCGAGGTAATCAGGCTGAACTGCGACTTTTCGACCCGTTGTATTCCAAAGAGGAGTTGATGAAATTAAAGAAAATGTCTAAGGGAACGGTCGTTTTTTTAGAGCCAACAGTTATCAATGAATGGTTGAACCAGGAGGTACATGACCAGCTGGTTCAACAGTTTCTAGGGGAGCAAAAGAAAAAGGTGCTACCCAAACGATCAGCGTTTCACTTAATTTGGAAAAGGTATGTGAATCAGCCCAATTTTGATGCCTACACGCGGTTTGTAACTACCAAAGGGCTGAAGCAAGAAGCAGAGGTAAACATTTCCGTGGACCTTTATCATGCCGAGAAATGGGAAGTGGTCAAGGCCATTGATTTTGATCTAAAACCGATGACTGTAGAGAAGAAGTGCTATGAGTTTAATCTTCTGAGTTCAATTTTTACCGAACACACCCTTATTTGCGTATTTCAAAGTCCGAAAACAAAAGAAGGCAAAGAGCGCTTGATGCTTGCGCAAACAGATTATCCCACCGTGAAATTCAAAAAGTTTCGGCTCGAGTTTTGATAACAACCGAACTTATATGCTTAACTTGGTCAAATGAAAGTATTCCTAAGTATGATGTTTTTGGGTCCGCTCGTGTGCTGGTCGCAAAAGATTTTTCCGGTAGACTATGCCAGTCAAGCCGATGTTAAAGTATTCGTGGTGGACTATGAAAGTCAGGCGGATTTAAAAGTGTATAAGGTAGATTACTCAAGCCAAGCAGGTAAAAATGATGGAAAATGGTTTTTCATAGATTATGCTAGTCAAGCGGATAAGAAAATCTTTTTTGTGGACTATGAAAGTCAAGCAGATGTAAAAATATTCTTTGTCGAATACGCCAGCCAAGCAGGGTGGAAAAACAACAGTAAGAAAGCAAAATTTTATTGAATCGAACGTCATGACAAAAATCACCCTTTTATTTTTAGTCCCTTTTCTTCTTGCTTGTGGTGTAACCCAGCCTGTTGTTACAGCGCCAGTAGATGTTGTAGAGGGAACTGTTGAGGAAGTTCCAACCAACGCAGTGATCGATCAAACAATTTTTACGGGAATCGTAAGAATGTATAAGAGTCCGTGCAATGTGCTTATTGAACTAATGGACAGCGGGGCAAAGTTGTATCCGGTGAACCTCGACGAAATGTTTATGGTAGACGGTGGAGTTATTGAATTTAAGTTCGGACCAACACGCGCCATGCAACCTGAAGAATGCGGAGCGGACTCAAAACCAGTTGCTGTTCGTGATGTAGTGCGCTTGAAGCATTAGTATAAGTTATAATAGGGCGATGGAGATAGAATATGAAGATCCTCTTAAAATACTTTCCACAGTAGCATGAAGAGCGTCGATTTTTTTGCGTAAAATTGATAGTTGAGTATTTGCTTTTCTATAGTTTTTTATGAGTAATTGCTGCGCGTTGGAGACGATTCAGAGCATTCCTAAATCTTGTGCAGTAGAAGACCGTTCAGCTAACGAATTCTTATTAATTTTGCAGCAAACAAATTGAGCATGAAATATTACAACAATATATTAGAGACGATCGGAAATACTCCGTTGGTCAAAATCAACCGAATCACCAAAGACATCAAAGGAACCATTCTTGCGAAAGTAGAAACCACCAACCCTGGAAACTCTGTAAAAGACCGTATGGCCGTGAAAATGGTCGAAGATGCTGAAGCAGCAGGGCTCATCAAGCCTGGGGCTACGATCATCGAAGGAACATCCGGAAATACGGGTATGGGGTTAGCGCTAGCGTGCATCGCAAAAGGGTATAAGTTAATTTGTGTATTGAACGACAAGCAGAGTAAGGAAAAAATGGATATTCTGCGTGCAGTTGGAGCTGAAGTAGTTGTTTGTCCTACTGCGGTCGAGCCAGAGGATCCACGTTCGTATTACTCCGTGTCGCGAAGATTAGCAGAGGAAACGCCGAATTCGTGGTATGTGAATCAGTACGATAACTTATCTAATAGAAAGGCGCATTATGAATCCACAGGTCCCGAAATTTGGGAGCAAACAGAGGGGAAGATCACGCACTTTGTGGTTGGAGTAGGTACCGGAGGAACAATCTCTGGAGTTGGGAAATATTTGAAAGAGAAAAACCCAAACATCAAAATTTGGGGTATCGATACCTATGGTTCGGTCTTTAAAAAATACCACGAAACAGGGATTTTTGATCACAATGAGATTTATCCTTACATTACGGAAGGAATTGGAGAAGATATTCTTCCTAAAAATGTGGATTTCGACGTCATCGACCATTTCGAGAAAGTAACGGATAAAGATGCGGCCAACTATACGCGTCGCCTAGCACGTGAAGAAGGAATCTTTGTGGGGAACTCCGCTGGTTCTGCCATTAAAGGCGTTTTACAAATGGCAGATTACTTAAAAGAAGATGATGTCGTAGTGGTGTTATTTCACGACCACGGAAGTAGATATGTAGGTAAGATTTTCAATGATGATTGGATGCGTGAGCGCGGATTCTTGGAAGAAAACAGAAAAAACGCGAAGGATTTGATCGTCAATCATATGGATGAGCCATTAGTGACATTGGGAACAGAAGAATTGGTATCGCACGCCGTAGCCAAAATGCGTAAGTATAATATTTCCCAAATTCCTGTCGTAAAAGAAGAGCAGTTTGTGGGGATGGTTGACGAAAAAACATTGATCAATCAATTGGTTGAAAATCCTGAATTTAAGGATGAGTTGGTAGGTTCTATTATGGCACCACCGCTTCCAATTGTACCAGCTGGTTTATCTACGAAAGAACTATCCAAGTTGATTTGTAAAGATGTTCCTGCCGCAATCGTAGATTTAGGAAATGGGAAGTTTCATATTGTGACACGTCACGATTTGATTGCTGCAATAGCCTAATGTTTCGTACCGTGAAAGATCAGCTGGGTGATGTCATCACTGTACCTGACTTTCCAATCCGTATTGTATCGTTAGTGCCTTCGCAAACGGAGCTACTACATGATTTGGGGCTAGGCGAAAGGGTAGTGGGAATTACCAAGTTCTGCGTGCATCCGAAGGAGTGGTTTGAAACGAAAACGCGCATTGGCGGGACGAAACAAGTGAACATTGAAGCCGTCAAGGCGCTTTCTCCCGACTTAATCATCGGTAATAAAGAAGAAAACACCAAAGAAGACATCGAAGCGTTGCGGATACTAGCACCAGTGTGGATGTCGGATGTTGAGAAGTTAGGGGATGCGCTGCGGATGATTATTGAATTGGGAGACTTGACCCTTACGCAAGATAAAGCTAACAATATAGCGCAATCCATTCGTGGTTCCTTTGACAGTTTTCAATTGACCATAAAGGATAAGACTGTACTCTATTTAATCTGGAAAAATCCCTACATGGGTGCTGCAGAAGGTACATTTATCCATGATTTATTGACGAATGAGTTAGGATTCAAAAATGTGCTATCTCCACAATCGCGCTATCCAATATGTGACCTGAATGACCTCATCGATCAGCCGGATTATATCTTCCTGAGTTCAGAACCATATCCATTTAAAAAAGAGGATTTGGATGAATTAGTCCAGCGTTTTCCTGCTTCCAACGTGTTGCTTGTGGACGGAGAATATTTTTCGTGGTATGGATCGCGTTTGATGGGAACAGCGGAGTACTTTGCATCTTTGCAAGCACTCCTTTGATCCCTTTTACGTTTTATTTCAAATCTTGACCCTCTATCCAAGGAGCGCCTAGTGCTTCCAATTGTTTTTCAAGTGCTGGAAGTTCTACTTTTCGAATTTGTTCTACCTGAACGCGTGCGTCTTCCATCAATTTTTTCGCATTTGATAAGCTCTTTTGATGGGTCGGTGTTGGACCATAGGTAGATCCCGAAGTTCCGGTACTTGCAGCACCTAGGAAATCTCCTATCGTAGGATAAGGACTTTTTTCACCTACTTCATCGCGTGCTTTACTTCCTGATAATGTGTAATCTAGTTGTGTCATCTTCTTGTGCAAGTCAAGCATGGCTTGATTCAGCGTAGGATTCATTTTTGGAGACCTTTCGTAGGCTTTCATCATCAGAGTTAAGCGCTCTTTGGCATTACTAAATGTGGTATTCAAGGCAGTTAACTTTCCATACATTTCTTCCACGTCTTTCCAGAATGCAGCAACTTCAGATGGATTCGCGCCTTCCAAAGCACCTTTGCGTAAAGGAACAACCTCGAAGGTTACTTTTTCACTAATAGCAGAAAGTACCCCGTCGATTTCCTTCATCAACTGTCCTTGGTATTTTCCAGGAGCAGCCATCGCACCGTCATAACTTCTGTTCACGTTAGAATTCGTAATGGCCCCTTTGGAGATAGTGCGTAGGTCCCAGCTTACGCGCTGAATACCTTTGCTGTTGGTGGCTTTTTCGCGTTGGATGATATTTCCATCCTTATCCATGATGTAGAGCCAAACTGCTGGTTTTTCTTGATTCTTTTCTTTCTCTAATGCATCCCATCCTGGAAAGGGAACTTCTTCGTTCTTTTTGATTTTGTCCTTTTCGGCTGCTTTGCGCTTGTCTTCCAGCGTAGAGTATTTTTCTTTCAAGAAGTAGGTAAACTCTACACCAAATGGCGGGTTATCCGCAACAAAATAGTTGTCTCCTTGAGAAGCTACCTTACCACCGCCTAGAACGCGTTGTTGCTTGTACCAATATCCTTTACGAGGTGTGTACAGTGTCGCTTCTTTATCCAAGGTTCCCGCAGAAACTTTTCGTAAGGCGGAATAATCATCTAGTACATAAAAACCGCGGCCAAACGTCGCTAAAACTAAATCATTTTCTCTTTTTTGAATCGCTAAGTCACGCACAGGAATCGTAGGTAATCCACCTTTCAATTGAATCCATTTTTTACCTCCATCGTTACTGTAAAACACACCGAACTCGGTTCCTAAAAACAGTAAATTCTTTTCCTTGTGATCTTGGACAATCCGCCAGCATAAGTGCTTTTCAGGTAAGTTGTTCACGAGTGATACCCATGTCTTTCCTTTATCAGCACTCTTGTAAACGTATGGCGCATAATCTCCATATTTATGATTGTCAAATACAGCATATACTGTATTCTCGTCGTATAAATCAGCTTTTATGTCATTTACAAAAGCAGTGGCAGGTAGACCCGGAAGCTGCCCTACATCGATTTTGCGCCAATGTTGTCCACCGTTTTCGGTCACTTGTATCAATCCGTCGTCTGTACCAGCATAAATAAGACCTGACTTTTTAGGAGATTCTGCAAGTGAAGTAATGGTGCTGTAATTCGACATCGCATAAACGTCCCAAGGGTTGTCCCAGCTTTGTTGCTTACCGAAAATTGGGGTTTCCAAACGCTCAATGTTCTTCGTTAAATCTTTTGAGATGGGCGTCCAAGAATCACCGCGATCGGTTGACTCCCATACGCGCTGAGAGGCAAAATAAAGATGAGTGGGGTTATGTGGACTTACCAAGATTGGTGCATCCCAGTTGTGACGCTCGATGGGGTCTCCAAGGTCAGGCTGTGGTTGAATGTACACATTCTCTCCTGTTAATCGGTCATGACGCATTAAATTACCTTGCTGCCACTGGGCGTATACGATGTTTGGATTTCCTGGCTCAGTAGCAGGTTGGTGACCATCTCCTCCAAGGACAACGAACCAATCTGAATTCCGAATTCCGTGCACATTGTCAGTGCGCGATGGACCGCCTTGTGTATTATTGTCTTGTGTTCCCCCAAATATATTGTAAAACGGAGCGGCATCGTCGAGCGCCAACTTATAAAATTGAGTTAAGGGTAGATTCCCTATGAAATTCCATGTTTTGGTCTGGTCGTACGACTCATAAAGTCCGCCATCAGTTCCTACCAGCAAGTAGTTTGGATCTGATTTACGAAAAGCCACCGCGTGATTGTCAACGTGTTTCGTACTTTCATTCATGCGTACGAATGTTTTTCCACCGTCGTTGGAAATTTGCATGTAATTATCGGCAAAATAGATGCGGTCAAAATTGTGTGGGCAAGCATACAACTCTTGGTAATAGTGAGGCCCCGTTCCTCCAGCGATGGCATCTGACATTTTTGTCCAGCTTCCACCTTGATTACTCGTACGATAAACGCCTCCTTTACGACGGTCCAATTCTATCGCAGTATAAAGCACATCAGGTTGTTGGGGCGACATGGCCAAACCAATTTTCCCCATATTTGAGGATGGAAGGCCATTAGAGAGTTTTTCCCATGTTTTTCCACCATCACGTGAACGGTGAATTCCACTTCCAGGTCCACCTCCCATATAGGCTGCAACGGTACGTTGACGCTGCCAAGTCGCCGCATAAAGTACGTTCGGGTTTCTTGGGTCAAGCAGCAAGTCGGTTGCTCCTGTCCATTCATCAACAGAAAGTACGTGTTCCCACGTTTTTCCGCCATCGGTTGTTTTGTAAATCCCGCGGTCACCTCCAGAGGACCATAGCGGTCCCTGTGCAGCTACCCATACGATATTAGAGTTTTTGGGATGAACGATAATTTTAGAGATGTGCTCGGAAGCTTTCAATCCCATATTTTTCCATGAATTTCCACTATCTTCACTGCGGTATACTCCATCACCGAAGCCAATATGACGTCCACCATTGTTTTCTCCTGTTCCTACCCAGACTATTTCTGGATTTGAAGGATCTAGAGTCACACATCCCGTTGCGTAAGAAGTTTGCTTTTCAAAAATAGCAGACCATGTTGTTCCTGCATTTTCTGTTTTCCACACCCCTCCTGAACCCACGGTTACGTACCACACGTTTTCATTCGATGGATGAATCGCGATGTCGGATATTCTCCCAGACATGAATGCGGGACCAACACTTCGGAACTTCATACCCGATAAATGGGAGGACTTTAATTCATTGGTTTTAGCAGTGCTTGTTGACTTTTTCTGTCCGAATGCCAAGGAGGCAAGCAAGACGCCAGCAACAAGAGTAAAGGAATTCAATTTCATAGTTAATCTGTTTAGCAAACGACTAATTTAACCACAAAATTTTAAGTAGAACTAATTTTGAGTTATGAACGACAGAATGGCAATAGAAAAGACAGAAAATAGAGCTTTCGCGACACTTAAAGGTCATTTTTCTTAAAATGAGAAAGGCGTAAATTCTTACCGTCTTTTTCCTATCTTTGCAACTTCAATAAAAATTATGGCTGATACCCGATATAACCTGAGAGGCGTTTCCGCAGGGAAAGAAGACGTTCACAACGCAATCAAGTCGATTGACAAAGGACTTTATCCTAAGGCATTTTGTAAAATTGTTCCAGATTTGTTGACTGGAGACGACAATTACTGTGTTGTGATGCATGCAGATGGTGCAGGAACTAAATCCTCACTGGCGTATATGTATTGGAAAGAAACAGGGGATATTTCAGTGTGGAAAGGAATTGCACAAGATGCGTTGATCATGAATATTGATGATTTACTCTGTGTTGGAGCAACAGAAAATATTCTCTTGTCTTCTACGATTGGAAGAAATAAAAACCTTGTTCCTGGAGAGGTAATTGCGGCCCTGATTAACGGTACTGAGGAGCTGTTAGAGCAATTAAGAGAACTGGGAATTGGAATATATTCTACTGGCGGGGAAACTGCTGATGTGGGAGATTTGGTACGTACAATTATTGTAGATTCTACAGTGGTGTGTCGCATGAAACGCGATGAAGTCATCGATAATGCACGGATTCAAGCGGACGATGTTATTGTAGGACTTTCATCTTCTGGTCAAGCAACCTATGAAACAGGTTACAACGGAGGAATGGGTTCTAACGGACTAACATCAGCGCGACATGATGTGTTTCATAAGTACTTGAAAGAGAAATATCCAGAGAGTTTTGATCCTACGGTGCCGGATGATTTGGTGTACAGTGGCTCATATAAATTAACGGATGAGGTGGCTAGAGCACCAATCGATGCAGGTAAATTAGTGTTGTCGCCAACGCGCACCTATGCTCCAATTATTAAAAAGATTTTAGATACCCATCGCGCTAACGTTCATGGAATGGTACATTGTTCTGGTGGAGCTCAAACAAAAGTGCTTCATTTTGTAGATAACGTTCATGTGGTGAAGGATAATCTTTTTCCCATCCCTCCACTTTTTGAAGCTATTCAAAAAGAATCAGGTACGGCTTGGGAAGAGATGTATAAAGTGTTTAATATGGGGCACCGCATGGAGCTTTACGTTCCAAAAGAAATTTCGCAAGATATTATTGCCATTTCGGAGTCATTTAACGTCGATGCGCAAATCGTGGGTCGCGTAGAACAGAGTGAAACCAAGAAACTAACGATTCGTTCGCCATTTGGTGAATTCATTTACTAATCCTTTATGGAAGATTTAATAGGAAAATTAGAAGCGATTAATTATCGTTTTGTTGAGGTAGGTCGCTTGATTGTGGACCCGGATATTATTTCTGATATGCCACGTTATGTAAAGCTCAATCGAGAATACAAGGAGTTGGAGGATGTCGTGCGCATCTACAAAGAGTATAAGAATGTATTGGATAACATTAGGTCCTCGAAGGAATTGTTGGCAGCGGAAACAGATTCGGAAATGCGCGAGATGGCGAAAATGGAACTGGATGAATTAGAAAACCAACGTCCAGCGATGGAAGAAGAAATCCGTATGATGCTGATTCCTAAAGATCCAGAGGATGATAAGAATGTGATACTCGAATTACGCGCTGGAACGGGAGGAGATGAAGCATGTATTTTCGTGGAAGATATTTACCGCATGTATACCATGTACTTCAAAGAACGTGGCTTTCAGGTGGAGTTAATTAACTCCAACGAAGGTAGTACCAAGGGGTACAAGGAAATCACCATGAATGTGGAGGGAGAAGGTGTTTATGGAACACTGAAATTCGAATCAGGTGTACATCGCGTACAACGCGTTCCTGAAACAGAGTCTCAAGGCCGTGTGCATACCTCTGCGATTACGGTGGCGGTGATGCCAGAAGCGGAAGAAGTAGATATTGATTTAAATATGACCGATGTAAAACGTGATACCTTTCGAGCGTCTGGAGCTGGAGGGCAGCATGTGAATAAGACAGAATCGGCTATTCGGTTGACTCACATACCTACTGGTATTGTGGTTGAATGTCAGGATGGACGTTCACAACATAAGAACTTGGAGAAAGCGATTACAGTTTTGAGGTCACGCTTGTACCAGCAGAAGTTGGAACAAGTTAACGCGGAGCGCGCTGAACATAGAAAATCGTTGGTCTCTACTGGAGACCGTTCTGCAAAAATAAGAACCTACAATTATCCGCAAGGTCGTATTACGGATCACCGTATCAATAAAACCATTTACAACTTATCGGCTTTTATGAATGGAGATATCCAAGAAATGATCGACGCCTTAAAATTGGCAGAGAATGCTGAGAAGATGAAAGGGGAGGTATAAATCTGACCGTTGAAGAGAAAACTATGAATAAAGAGCAGTTAATCGCAGAGATAAAAAGGAAACAATCTTTCTTGTGTGTTGGTTTAGATACTGATATTGAGAAACTTCCTGAACACTTGAAAAACGCTGAAGATCCGGTTTTTGAGTTTAACAAGGCGATCATTGATGCTACGAAAGACTATTGCGTAGCGTATAAGCCAAATATTGCTTTTTATGAATGCCTTGGGCCGAAAGGATGGGAATCATTAAAGAAAACATTGGATTATATCCCTCAAAATATATTCACCATTGCGGATGCAAAAAGAGGAGATATCGGAAATACTTCCCGTTATTACGCCAAAACATTCTTTGAATATTTGGATTTTGATGCTGTAACCATTGCTCCCTATATGGGCGAGGATTCGATTACTCCATTTTTGGAGTTCAAAGATAAATGGGTGATTGTGTTAGCGTTAACTTCGAATAAGGGGGCATTGGATTTTCAGTTCATGACGGACATGAAAGGGGAGAAATTGTATGAAAAAGTATTGAAGACAACGGAAAGGTGGGGAACTCCCGAAAATATGATGTACGTAGTAGGGGCGACGCGCGCCGAAGGTATTGGGCATGTGCGGAAGTCTGTACCTAATCATTTCTTTCTAGTTCCTGGTGTGGGAGCACAAGGAGGAAGTCTAGAGGATGTTGCTAACTTCGGATGGAACCAGGATTGTGGATTGCTTGTGAATTCTTCACGGGGTATAATTTATGCCTCAAATGGAGAAGATTTTGCTGAAAAAGCAACTGAGAGTGCACGACAGATTCAACTTCAAATGAAAGAGATTCTTTCAGAAAAAGGATGGTAATGTGGAGTGCAAATGATAATTGCTTAACCAACGAATTTGAGTTCGTAAACTTTCAAGAAGCACTCGAATTTGTCAATAGAGTTGCAGAGCTCGCAGAAATACGAAAACATCACCCAGATATTTTTATACATGACTATCGTTATGTAAAGATTTCACTTACTACCCATGATGCAAGGAATAAAATTTCTGAAAAGGATGTGGAAATGGCTCCCTTGATAGACGCTTTGTACACGACATAGTTAATAAGTTTGAAAAAGCAGGTAACCGTTTTTCGGAAAAAACGTTATTTTCGTATAAACTTGCCCACTTATGCGTTATTTCTTAAAATTCCTTTGTTTACTCTGTGTTTCTTGTTCGTCATTAGCAATAGAGAAAGATTCTATTTCTGAGGAATCCAGTAATTTATGGTCACACGAACTGGTCGAGATGAGAAAGCTGAATGATACGATTCAGTTGTCGATAATTGATGCTTCACAGCTGTATTCAGAACGTTGGGATACATTGGCGCATCCTCAGTTTTGGAAACAAATCATGCAATTATCACCAGATTCTTGCGTCATTAATGTGGCAAAAAACAGAGAAATTGTAGCAAAAATGAGCCTGAAAGATTGGAACAAGATCTCTGACAATGACAAAGATGCTTTTAGAGATTCCATCCGAAAAATCAAAGGATTGGAATCCTCGGATAAAATATTTATGACAACCGGCAAGAATGACTTTTACAAGTTTGAGGCGGTGCTACCCAGCGTTGGAAAGGGCGTTTCCGTATTTAATGCGATTGGAGTAGATCCGTGGTATGCCCAAGCTATTCTAATGATTGAAAGTCCTGGTAAAATTGCAAAATCTAATGTTGGAGCTTATGGTCCTTTCCAGTTGATGCCGGGTGTAGCGCGCAGCCATGGGTTGCGAGTAGATAAATATGTTGATGAACGCAAAGATTTTGAAAAAAGTGCTAAAGGAGCTGCGAGTCTAATCTCTAAGGTGTGTATCCCTGAAGCACATAAGATTTTGGAAGCACATAATGTTACATTCAACGAAAATGATTTGTGGTTTCGTTTGTTTGTCTTGCACATCTATCACGCTGGAGCAGGAAATGTTGCAGCTGTCATGAATGTGATCAAGCCTGAAAAAGGAGGAGGAGATTTGATTCAAACAATGTGGACTTCAAAAGGTGGGAATTTTGGAAATGCTTCTCAAAACTATTCCCAATTGGCACTAGCAGCTTTGCTTATTCTTGATGAAATGATTTGGGAGCGCTGTGAGGATATTGCAGACGAATCTGTTTCCGACAATTCAACGCCAGCCAAAGGGTAATCCGTATTTGTATTTATTATTTAGTTTTCGGAATAAATTTAATGGACACTGAGTTGACACAATGGCGTGTGTTTTTAACTGTAAAACCTTCCCCTAGGAATACATGTCCTAAGTGACCACCGCAATTGGTACAAATGATCTCCGTCCTGCGTCCGTCGCGATCTGGAATGCGTGTTACGTTTTCTGTAATGTCGTCGTCGAAAGAAGGCCATCCGCAATTCGAATTGAATTTCGCTTCGCTTGAATAGAAAGGTGCTTCACATTGGCGACAAACATAAGTGCCTTCCTGTTTATTGTTGAGGTATTCACCGGTAAATGGAAGCTCGGTTCCTTTTCGCAATATGACGCGCTCCTCTTCAGGAGTCAATGAATTGTATTTATTCGGTTCCTTAATCATAATTTATATCGTACTTACAAAACACTTGTTTAGATTGAATTGTTTTGACATGAGTTCAATTAAATTAAAATATTAAAGTTTTGTGCCTTCAATTTCTATAGAATACTCTAAGTTACACTTAATCCTCTGGTTATCTCTGGATACCACAAAAAAATAGTTTTTAATTTAAATTTCGTGAATTTTTATAAGTTTTTAGGGTGACAAAATCGCTATTAAAACTATTTTTGTACAAATCGCGAAATAAACTATGAGTGTTATAATCGGTGTAATCAAAGAAGGAAAAACTCCACCTGATAAAAGGGTCCCATTGACACCCGCACAATGCGTTCAAGTCATGAACAGGTTTGAAAATGTTGAAGTGCATGTCCAAAAAAGCCCGATACGTGCTTTTTCAGACGAGGAATATGAACGCCTCGGAGTGAAGGTGGTTGATGATTTGTTCCACTGTGATATAATTATGGGTGTTAAAGAGGTGAAAATTGAGGACCTTATTCCGAATAAGCAATTTTTCTTTTTTTCGCACACTATTAAAAAACAGCCATATAACAGGAGTCTGTTGCGAGCAATCATTGAAAACAAAATTCAATTAACGGATTACGAAGTATTAACCGATGAAAATGAATCACGTTTGATTGGGTTTGGCCGTTATGCGGGTATTGTTGGTTGTTACAATGGATTTAGAACTTTTGGATTAAAGCACAATCTTTATCAGTTAAAGCCTGCTCATACTTGTTTTGATCGGAAGGAGATGGAGGGTGAATTAAGTAAGGTGAAATTACCAAACAATGCAAAGGTTGTGTTAACGGGCTTTGGTCGCGTTGGGTATGGAGCGCGAGAAATATTGGATTTATTGCCTATCACAGAAGTAGATCCTGATGAGTTTATCAATGAATCTTTCTCTGGTCCGGTGTATACACATTTAAACGTGGAAGATTACAATGCCCGTGAAGATGGTGAATCGTTTAATAAAGCGGAATTTTATTCTGATGGCCGTGGACACGTGTCTACCTTTCCCCGTTTTTTAAGACATGCAGATATGTATGTTGCTTGCCACTTTTGGAAATCAACGGCTCCTTTTTTATTTACGCGTGAAGACTTAAAGGCGGGCGATATTCGAACTTCTGTAATTGCGGATATATCCTGTGATATTGATGGCCCTGTAGCTTCTACGATTCGTCCCAGCAAAATAGCCGACCCAATTTATGGGTATAATCCAATTTCAGAATCAGAAAATGATTATTCCAAAGAAGGAGTGATTGCTGCAATGGCGGTGGATAATCTTCCGTGTGAACTTCCAAAGGATGCTTCCGGGGATTTCGGGAATGAATTAATTGAGAAAATCCTTCCTGCATTACTCGAAAAAGATCCAACAGGAATTATTGCTCGTGGAAGTGAAACAACGAAAGAGGGCATGTTGTCAGAATATTTTTCTTACCTTCAACCTTACTTGGAAGGAAAGGAATAATTATTCATGAATCTAATCTCCGAAATACCTTTATGGTGGTTGCCAATTATTGCCATTCTGGCTTTGGGTGCATCTCTTTGGTACTATGCCAAAAAAGATTGGAAAAAGGAAATTAGTACATCTCTCCTTTATACGCTTGTTGGATTACGTTTTTTAAGTCTGTTTTTAATTGAACTATTGTTGCTTGGAATCCTTCTGGAATCGACTACATACAAAGAAGAGAAACCCATATTACTGACGATAGTGGACGATTCAAGTTCAATGAAAAATTATCAAGACAGTAGTAAAGTATTCTCTTCGATAACGCATTACCAGCACGAATTGAGAGACCAATTTGGCGACAAATTCGACTACGAGTTTATTGGGTTGAACGGGCATTCGATCGCCCTTGATTCGCTTAACTTTAATGGCACGTCGACTGATTTAGATGCTGTATTAAGTACCGTGTATGACCAATATTACAACCGAAATCTTGGAGGAATAGTATTGATTTCGGATGGAAATTACAATGCCGGAGCAAATCCAGTCTACACAGGAGAGAAATTTAAGTTCGTTCCGATTTACACATTAGGAGTAGGCGATACGATTCAAAAAAAGGATATATTAATCAATACTGTATTGACCAATGATATCGCATTTTTAGGGAATCAATTTCCCATTGAGTTGGGTATTGAAGGATTTCAAGTGAGTGGACAACGCACACAAGTAGGTATTTATCGGGCCGGAAAATTATTACAACAAAAAGAAGTAGTTTTTTCGAACGAAGGCTATGACCTGCAGAAACTCAATTTTTTTTTGGAGGCAGATCAAATTGGGTTTAATGAATACAGCATTGAGCTGCGCTCCATTTCGAATGAGTCAAATTATCAGAATAACTCGAGGTCGATTTATGTTGAGGTCTTAGATGCACGGAGTAAAATTTTGCTCTTAGCAAATGGCCCACATCCCGATATGGGCGCGATAAAGAACACACTCGTGCAAGACCAAAATTATGAAGTGATTACCGCCAGGGATGTAGAGAGTTTAGAAACAATTAAGAACTATGATTTAATTATCTGGCATGAGCCAGAAAAAGGTTTTTCAGAAGCACTGTTAAATCGATTAGAAACTGAAAACAAGTCGGTTTGGATGATTATAGGACCATCAACTTCGAATGCTGTTCTTCGTCAGTTACCTTTGGGTATTACATCTACGGTTGGGCGTCAGACAGATGAGGTACAAGCAGCGCTCAACGAGCGATTCACGCGTTTTGAAATATCTCAAAAAGCGAAGGAAGAATTAGCGAATTTCCCTCCATTGGTAACACATTATGGTGCCTTGACTTTAAATAAGCCTGCTGATGTGCTGTTATATCAACGGGTTGGGCCAGTGAAGAAAAAAGATCCTCTCTTTTTCTTTGTGACTGGGCAAAATACTAAGTTTGGAGTCACCTATGGGGAAGGGCTTTGGCGGTGGAGAATAGCGGATTACTTGCGGAATCAAAATCATCAGGTATTTGATGAGTTAGTGAATAAAACGGTACAGTATTTAATGGTGAACGCTAACTCAAGTAAATTGCGGATTACGCTTCCGAAGGAATTTCTAGAAGGAGAGGAAGTTATTCTAGGAGCTTCTTTCTACAACGAAAGTATGGACCCGATAACAACTGTTCCTATTAAGCTAAAGCTGAAGAATAGTGAAGAGGAGTTAATCTATGATTTCAAACCGAATGAGTCTAGTTATGAGCTCCGCCTGGGAGCATTGGAAGCCGGGACATATGGTTGGGAAGCTTCGGCTACTTTTGAAGGTGAAACGTACTCCAAAACTGGAAGCTTTTTAGTCCGAAAATTAGAGCTCGAGGCAATGAACACAAAATCCAATTTCATGTTATTGAATCAATTGAGTGTGAACTCTGGAGCAGAATTTTTTCTGCTCGAGCAGCATAAGGAGTTATTGAAAGAGTTGAGTTTACGTGAGGATATGGTAACCGTCTCATCACCTTCGACGGCCTATTCGAAATTAATCGATTATTGGTGGTGGCTAGTGCTTATTGTATTGTTTCTAACTTCAGAATGGTTCATTCGCAGATATTCTGGGGCATATTAATCCCTACAAGAATCCCATTGTGAGCAGATGGGCCCATCTGTCATTGAGGTAAAGTAAAACCACCAAAATAATTCCATACATATAAAAGCTTACATTAAAAAGCAAGCTGTACATGAGCGTTCTGCCCCGGACGAGGAAGGTAATGAGCGGTATCAGCAATATGGTAGGTACGATTGGGAAAGTGCCCATTACTGAGAAGTCGGTCGTAATACGATGCCACTCTTTGTCTTCAAAGACCCAGATAGCCTTGATGTCATGAAAAATAAAGCTTTTCTGAAGGACCAATTCTACATTCCGATCAATTATTCCATAGTTGGAACTTTTTACCCAGAATTTCTCGTCATTTTTTGTAATCACAGGAACTACTCGGTTCTCAGCCATACCTCCATAAGCCATTAGGCGATTCCCGTGTGTAGCAACATCTTGCTCCCAGTGACTCGGGAGTACGAGTTTGTCAAGGATAAAAATAACGGCAAACAAAGTGCATCCAATCATTATCAGTTTGAATTGCCACCATGCTCGTCCATTGGAGATTGCTTGGTAATATTGCTCTGTCTCTTCTGCTTCTTTACGCTTTAAGTATTCATATCGTGCTCGCGCTTTCCGCATGCGTTCTTTTAAGAGTTCTTCTTTTGTGTGCTTTGCTTGTTGGGTAAAGTCGTTGAAATCGTATTGCTTTCCTCGAGTAGTAGATTTCTGCCAACTTTTACTCATGAGGGCATCATAGGCTGCTGAAATCAGCAGGAATTGATGAGCTGCATCTTTGCTCGGATTTTTGTCAGGATGATATTTTAAGGCCTGTTTACGATAGGCTTTTTTGATGATTTTCTCATTCTCTGTGGGCGCGATGCCTAATATATCGAAATAGCGTTTGCTCATTTAAGTTGATAGTCAATCATAACCGCGTAATTGATAGCGCGTAGCGCGGACTTCTCTCCTGAGTGAACTCTAAGATCTAAACTCCAGCTCTCTCAATGTTCCAGTTCTATCCAATTTGTTGTTAGCTAAATATACGAAATGTTCAGCAACATAAACTTTTTTTGGTTGTTCATATTTTTCGAGGAGCACGCCACAACTACTCATTAATTCTTCCTTGGAAATCTTGTTTTTAAGAATTATTGCGACGACGCATTGACCAAAGCGCTCATCAGGTACAGAGGTAATAAAATAATCTCCATGTTGGAAGTGACTGCTTAATTTCTGTTCAATCTGTTCTGGAAACACTTTTACTCCGCCTGTATTGATTACATGGTCGCTGCGTCCTTTCCATAGGAAAGCATGGGGATGAATAATTTCTACAACGTCATTGGTGACCAAATTAGAAATACCAAGTTCGGGGGAGTTAACAGTCAACTGGCCGTCACGCGTTGAAAATGAACTTTCTCCAATTCCAATAAAAGGAGCGTTAGTATTGTTAAGTCGTTTCAAAGCTATATGCGAGATAGTTTCCGTCATACCGAAAGTGGAATAGGCCTCACAAGAATATTCCAGTAGTTGTTTTTCGAGTTGTCTGCTCACAGGGGCACCTCCGATAATTAGGTAGCGTATCAGATTGAGCTTTTCAGGGTTTTGCTCCAAAATAGTTTGTACTTGTAATGGAACCATAGCTGCAAAATCAATTGGAAAGTCGAGTACTTCAATAGGGTTCGCTGAAATGGGGGCCGTATACAATTTGAGCTTAAACTCAAGAGCCCGCACGATCATCATTTTTCCACCAATATACTCAGGAGAAATACAGAGTAATGCATTTTCACAGGCTGAGAGGTTGAAAAATTCCCCCGTCATCCTAGCCGATGCCCTCATTTGATTCTTTTTTATTCGAATAAGTTTAGGTGTTCCAGTTGATCCAGATGTTGCTTGTAAAACGTATTTTTTATCCGTGTCGTACCAATCCTCTATGAAGGGAAGTGCTAATTCACGCGTTTCATCCTTCAACGAAAACGAAATGGAAATGAGGTTTAACATTTTGGAACGACTTTTGCCACTAGGAACAAATCTAATTAATGTTAATCAATAGGCAATTTAATTAGTTTGTTTTATTTTTGAATTAAATCTAGAAAGTATGAAGTTAGGAAAATTGGGAATATTCACTTTAGTGTTGGGATTAATGTCTTTTGTATTTTTAGAAAAAAAACCAGCTGCAGATGAAGGAATTCAATTCAAAAAGATATCATTTGAACAAGCTTTGAAAGAAGCAAAAACGAGCAATAAGTTAATCTTTATGGATGCTTATGCTGAATGGTGTGGTCCTTGTAAATACATGGCCGCCAAAGTTTTTACCAACGAAGAAGTTGGAAAATTGTTCAATGATAAGTTTATCAATTTGAAAATAGATATGGAAAAAGGAGAAGGACCAGCATTAGCAGCAAAGTACCAAGTACGTGCTTATCCCACACTGTTTTTTATCGATGGAGATGGAAAAGTGGTGAAAAAGGTGCTTGGAGCTCAACCGGCGGATAAATTAATTGCTATTGGTAACGAAGCGACAAAATAAAATAAGCACAACTTTGAAAAAGCCTGTTTAAAAAACAGGCTTTTTTTTGCGAAGAATCTCTTGATCTTGATGGATTATTGTGGAATAGCTTTAGGAATTAGGGAAGATAAAATACAGAGTAAAATACGAAGCACATATTAACTGTTGAATAGGAATACTCATAGATTTCTTGTAAATTCGCGAACTATTTTGGAGGCATGAATCTCCGTTTAAAACGTTAAATATTATTGATTATGAATAGCTGGTATACCGTTAAAATCAAGTATATAAAAGAATTGGAAGATGGACGTTTGAAAAGTGTTACCGAGCCTTATCTTGTCGATTCAGTGTCGTTTACTGATGCAGAAGCTCGGATGTATGAAGAAGTGGGTTCTCAAGTGAGAGGAGAGTTTATCATAACTGGAATAACGAAAACAGATTATGCAGACATTTTCTATTACGACGACTGTGATGATTGGTACAAGTGCAAGGTGACGTATGAAAGCATGGATGCCGATTCAGGTAAGTCGAAAAAGGTTTCCAATAATTATTTGGTCACTGCTGCTAATGTGCATCAGGCTTACGAAAGAATGAATGAAAGCTTGAGTGAAATGCTGGTAACAATCGATATTCCAAGCATTATGCTTTCCCCGATTGTTGAGGTTTTGCCTTATGTTCCCAGTGCGGATGTAGAATTGGATAGAATACCAGCAACGGAGGAGGAGATGTCTTCGGGGATTCCCTCAGCGCGTTATGAAGAAGATGAACTAGAAGATGCAGAAAGTGTTTCTAGTTTTGAAGACGAAACGGAAGAAGAATAATGGATGAGTTTTTTACACAATTAAGAGACGACCATTCTGATTTTTTCAAGGGAACCTTGGATGATCGAGTAAAATCGTCCGACCCAATGTTGTTATTTCAGAAATGGTACAAAGAGGCGTTTGAGAAAAACTGCGCCGAGCCACATAAAATGGTGGTGAGTACGGTGGGGAGTGATGGACGTCCATCCTCTCGAATTGTGTATATGAAAGAAGTTCTTGAAGAAGGGTTCGTATTTTATACGAACTACGATAGTCAAAAAGGGAAAGAAATCGCGAACTATCCAGAGGTTTCCTTACTTTTTTATTGGGATTGTTTAGAGCGCCAAGTACGTATACAAGGTACGGCAGAGATGGCCCCGGGAGCACTGTCAGATGATTATTTTGCCTCTCGCCCGCGAGGGAGTCAGATAGGAGCATGGGCTTCGAAGCAAAGTGAAACTATTTCCTCTCGGGAAGAATTGGATTTAGCTTACTTAGAAATTGAACGTCGTTTTGAAGGTCAAACGATTCCGAGGCCACCATTTTGGGGAGGTTATTTTATCCGTCCGACCTATTTGGAGTTTTGGCAGGGAAGACCGAGTAGGTTGCACGATCGAATTTGTTTTGAGCGCGAACAAAAGAATACTTGGACAGTTACTCGAAAAAATCCGTAATGACGAATAAAGAACCTACTATTCATACTTTGCCTAATGGCTTGCGTGTTGTATACCTTCACGATGACGCAATGGTATCGCATTTGGGAGTAACGATATTAGGTGGGTCTCGATTCGAACAAGCCGGTGAAGACGGCTTAGCACATTTTTTAGAACATTGCATCTTTAAAGGTACAACGAAGAGAAAGTCATTCCATGTCCTTTCGCGTCTGGATTCGGTCGGTGGTGAATTAAATGCATACACTACAAAAGAAGAAATTTGTATATACGGCTCATTTTCTGCCGAACATCTTGATCGCGCAGCAGAATTGCTCTATGACATTACCTTCAATTCAACTTTTCCTGAAAAAGAAATAGAGAAAGAAAAGGAGATCATCTTAGATGAGCTGAATTCTTATTTGGATAGTCCGAGTGATAAGATTTTTGATGATTTTGAAGCACTGCTTTTTCCGGATCATAGTTTGGGGAATAATATCCTTGGGACGAGAGAGTCAGTTATGGCTTTTACACGTCAACATTTGTTAAATTATGTTCAGCGTTTTTTCTACCCAAAAAACATGGTCGTTTCATTTGTAGGTGATATTCCTGAGGATAAGGTGATTGCTAAAATTGCGAAGTATTTTAGCTTGAATAATCACCATTTCGAAAAAGCCATACCTTCTCCGGCGCAAACATACAGAGCAAAAAAAATCAGGACTAAAGAGGCAAATTACCAAGCTCATATTGTGCTCGGAGGATTGGCTCCAGGATATAATGACACCCACAGAAGAGTATTTACATTGATTATAAATATGCTCGGGGGACCTGCGCTGAATTCTCGATTGGTATTATCAATTCGTGAAAAATATGGTTATTCCTACAGTGTTGAGGCCAATTATACCCCTTACCAAGAAGTAGGATATTGGAATGTTTACGCAGGTACGGACAAGAAATACATCAACAAGACTATCAAGTTGATTTATAAAGAACTCGAGCTTTTTCGCACGAAAAAATTAACTGAACAGCAACTCAAAAAGGCGAAGGTTCAATTAAAAGGTCACATTGCCTTGGGTATGGATAGTAACTCAAGCCTTATGTTGGGCTATGGTAAAAGCTTATTAGTATTCGACCAAATCGATACCTTAGAAGAGGTCCATAAAGCGATTGATGACATCACAGTCGAGGAGATTTACGAAATAGCCAATATGTATTTTGCTACTGAAACGATTACAGAGTTAGTATTCGACTTCTAATCTTAACATCTCAACTCAACCCTTATCTGTTTAATTTGACTCATTTGTTATGCGCTCCTCTTTTGGAACCATTAACAGAAGTACTAATCCTATAGCGAAAAAAGTAGCGATGGACAGTACAGAAACTCTTAAATCACCAGTTAAGGTTTCCATTAAACCGTAGAAGAATGTTCCCATAACAATTCCAATTTTTTCAGTTACGTCATAGAAAGAAAAGAAGGAAGCCGTATCAGTTGTTTCTGGCAGAAACTTGGAGTAGGTGGATCGCGCCAAGGCTTGGACGCCTCCCATTACTAAACCAACTCCAGCAGCAAGAAGGTAAAACTCTTTTGGAGTAGTTATGAAGTAGGCAAAACCACAAAGAAGAATCCAACCAGCAACCACAATTGTTAAAGTGTTTATGTTGCCAAGTTTACTGGAGACGAATGACATCAGGTAAGCTCCGCCTGCGCCTAAAAGTTGTATAAGTAAAATGGCTACAATTAGACCCGAATCACCCGACTCTTCAGGCCAGATAATTTCATGTTTAGCAAAGAAAACTGCCATTAGCATAACTGTTTGTACCCCTGTATTAAAGAAGAAAAAAGCCCTTAAGTAACGCTTTAATCTAAATGTGTCACTAAATTTTTGATAAACACTTCTGAGCTCTTTGAAGCCTTTAAGAATAAATCCTTTTTCCGGTTTACGATTGTGGACGTTATTCGGTAATCGTCGAAATGTAATCTGAGCAAACCCCATCCACCAAATCCCAACTAATATAAAGCAGAGCGATGTATATGATTTATCAATGAACATGATAATTGATAAACAGATAATCAATAATATCATACTCCCGAAGTATCCCATGGAAAAGCCACGTGCTGATATGTTGTCGTGGTCTTTCGGGTCTGCAATTTCAGGCAAGTAAGCATTATAAAAGACAAAACTATTCCAGAAACCAATACTCGCGAGAAAAACGGAAAGCATTCCCCATTCGATGCGTGAAGCATCAAACCAATATAAAGAAATGCACGATAGTGCTCCTAAATAGCAAAAGAATTGCATGAACCGCTTTTTGTTTCCTGTGAAATCGGCGACTCCTGAAAGAATAGGAGAGAGGATACTAACCAAAAGAAAGGAGGCAGAAAGTACATACGAAATTAATTCAGAGCTGTATAAATCATTTCCAAAGAAATTAACCATTACTTTCTCTCCTTCAAGGAGTTTTTCTCTTCCCACAGAGTCGAGGTAATGCCTCTCAGTAATGTTGGTGTAGAAAATAGGAAATATCGCGGACGAGATGACCAAATTATACACTGAGTTAGCCCAGTCGTATAAAATCCAACCTTTGATAATTCGTTTATCGCCTTTTATGCTTTTACTAACATGTAAATCATCTAAAACGGCTTCTTTTTCTTCCATATTTGATATTAATAACTGATGAGATTCAGCAAAGCTTCCTCAAATCGAGCAGGTGGTAAGAAGTTTTGTTCCAAACCAGCATCAAAAGGAACTGGAGTATTCAACGATGCCACGCGTTTAACTGGAGCATCCAACTGTTCGAAGCAGTGCTCGTTAATCAGAGTGACTAATTCAGCACCAATTCCTCCAACCTCACAGTCTTCATGCAACACTATCGCACGACCGGTCTTATTTATAGAAGCCACAACCGTTTCTAAATCTAATGGAGCAAGTGTTCTTAAATCGATTAAATCAGCAGAGATATTTGGGTGTTTTTCCAGGGTGTCCAATGCCCAATGTACCCCCATTCCATAAGTGATAATAGATACTTCAGTCCCTTCTTCTAGAACTCTCGCTTTTCCGATTTCTGTGGTGTAGTAATCATCGTATACATCCTCCTTCAGACTTCTATACAAAAACTTGTGTTCAAAGAATAATACTGGATTTGGGTCTTCCAATGCTGCGGCCAACAATCCTTTTGCATCACCAGGGAAAGCTGGATAAACAATTTTTAAACCTGGTGTATGGAAAAACCAAGCTTCATTGCTTTGTGAATGAAAAGGTCCTGCGGCAACACCAGCACCAGTTGGCATACGAACGACTACGTCAGCGTTCTGTCCCCAACGCCAATGAATTTTAGCAAGGTTATTTATGATTTGATTAAACCCACAGGTTACGAAATCAGCAAATTGCATCTCTACCATTGCTTTCATTCCGCTGATGGAAAGTCCTAGGCCAGTTCCAACAATTGCTGATTCACACAATGGGGTGTTGCGTACCCGATCATTTCCAAATTGCTCTACGAATCCCTCTGTGATTTTGAAAACACCTCCATATTCTCCGATGTCTTGCCCCATCAACACTAAGTTAGGGTGTTTTTCCATAGATTGTCTCAATCCGTCAGAGATGGCATCAATCAGTCGCTTCTCCGATTTATTGTCGGAAGAAGGATTAGTAATCGTTTGTGTGTAGGGTGCAAACAAATCTGCAATTTCTTCATCAGTATTGGGCGTTATCCTCGGTTCAGCGTAGGCAATGTCTAATCCATCTTGAATTTCCCTCTTGATTTCAGCAGTGAACGTATCCACCATTTCTTCTGTTAAAAGACCTTCTTCTTTGAGGAAAAGTTCATAATTTACAACAGGGTCTTTTTTATTCCACTCATCTTGAATTCCATCTGGGTAGTATTTTGTTCCTGAAGCTTCTTCATGACCTCGCATCCTGAATGTCATACATTCCAATAAGAAGGGGCGCGGCTTTTTTCGGATGGACGCTGCAATCTGTCGAATACTAGAAATTACTTCTAAAATATTGTTTCCATCAATCTGGAATGCATCCATTCCATAACCAATTCCTTTGTCGATAAATTGCTTACATCGGAATTGTTGGTTGCTCGGAGTGGATAATCCCCAGCTGTTATTTTCGACCGCAAATATCACAGGTAGATCCCACACTGCGGCTACATTTAACGATTCATGGAAATCACCCTCGCTGGCACCTCCGTCTCCGGTGAACACCAAAGTGGCTTTTTCTTCTTTTTTTAAACGATTTGCAAGCGCAATACCGTCAGCTATTCCGAGTTGAGGACCCAAGTGAGAAATCATTCCTACAATATTGTAATCTTTTGCACCAAAGTGAAAAGAACGATCCCGTCCTTTTGTGAAACCAGACATTTTTCCTTGAAATTGAGCGAATAAACGATTCAATGGAATCCCTCTGGTAGTAAACACTCCCAGGTTTCGGTGCATCGGTAAGATAAATTCCTCGTCCTCCATAGCCAAGGTTGAACCTACACTAATCGCTTCTTGTCCCCATCCTGAAAACCACTTGGAGATTTTACCTTGACGTAAAAGGACTAACATTTTTTCTTCAATGAGGCGAGGCTTTAATAGAGCTTTATAAATCGTCAAAAGTTCCTCGTCTGAAAAATTGGAACGATCGTATTCGATGAGGCGCTGTGTAAGTGTTTCCATGTAGTAATCAAAATAATTAAAACAAACATACATATTTTATTCCTGCAGTAGAAGTGCAGGCTCGAAAAGATATGCGATTTTTTCATTTGGATTTTGGGTTTATTACTGTATATTTAATGGTATGCGCCACTTAAGATTAATAACAGCGATTGACGGAGGAGGAATTCGTGGGATTCTTCCGCTGAAAATTTTGGAGTATATTAACGAGCGTTTAGCAATGTTCGAAGGTAATCATACACTCCATAGTCTCATAGATATGGTAGCAGGTACTTCTACAGGAGCATTAATTAGTGCTGCAATCATTGCAGAACATTCACCAGGTATTCCAAGATTTTCTCCAGCTGATTTGTTAGGTCTTTATGCGCACCGGGGACCTCAAATTTTTTCAAAAAATCGTCCAGTGAATAGTTCACCTCTTAAAATTGTGTTAGAGTCAAGTTTCGGTGAAATGACGCTGAGTGATTTGAAGAAGCACTTTCTTTTTGTAAGTTTCGATGAGTTGGGGCAAGAACCATTTGTGTTTTCGGATAGAATGAGTAAATATCGTGACGTGCGTTTGTCAAAGGCCCTTCTGGCTAGCAGCGCTGTTCGACCCTATTTTAATCCTGTGGAGCTCAACGGGAAATTATTGTCGGACGGTGTTGTTACAGCCAAGAATCCAGCATCGCTGGCATATCATTATGCAAAAGCGTATTTCCCTGATGATTTAATAGTTCTGTTATCTTTCGGAACTGGTGCTCTTCCGGAAAGTGCCCATGACTCAATTGAGCACAAGGTATTAGAGACTCATCTTCATTTGTTAGATGAGTCGCTCAGCAATTGGCAGTTGATGTATTATCGGTTTGAACCTGGATTGTATGGAGCATCAATCGACATGGATGATACTTCGGAATCGAATATTCATGCACTAATATCAGCAGGGGATAGATATTTAGACAACAATCATCCCATGATTGACGCCGTAATTTCGAAATTAATGAGGCTTAAAGGTCAACTCTAGTCTTCGGCGTGTTTATCCGAGAAATTAAGGAGTAATTGGAACATTTTTTGATTCTTTACGAATAAGAATACAGTATGTATAGAATCTTATTTTTTCTGGTGTGTTGGATTTCTTTAGATGGTTCGGCGCAAGATATATCAGGCGTCTGGCAAGGAATGCTTATAGGCGCTGTTGGAGATTTGGAAAAGGCAGATGTTATCTATGTAGAACTGAAAGAACAGGATGGTGATTTTTCTGGTTATGCACGCATTGAATTAGTCAATCGTTCCGAATTCGCGATTAAACAATTAGTCGGTAAGAGGAATGGGGATCGTCTTGAATTAGAAGAGAAGTATTTGAACAGTTCAAGTAATGTACGAAATGATCCAAAGTGTAAGTTGAACTATAACGTGACTTTTGAAGAAGAAAGTGGTTATTTAAAAGGCTCCTTTCAAAGCTCTGATTGCAGTAGGTATACTGGTACAGTTGTACTTTATCGTTCTAAGATGTCATTTAATACCGAAAAGGATCCCGCTAGCACACACATGTGGAAAGCCATACTGGCTCGTGATTATAAAAAAGGCTATCCTTCTCCTGAGGTGCGGGCCATAGAACGAACGAATTTTGAGTTCCAACCTATCTACTTTGATCATGACCAGTCGGAAATTAAACCAGAGTTTTATGATTACCTTAATAAAATTGCCCGTGTTGTTGATGGTCATTCTGATTTGAGGGTTAAAGTTACGGGGCATACTGATGCAGTGGGGTCGGATGCTTACAACATTGGTCTCTCAGAAAGAAGGGCAAAAGCAATTGTGGACTATTTTCTTTCTCAGGGAATTAAGGAGGACAAGCTAGAGTTCGATTTTAAAGGTAAGCGAATGCCAGCTGCAACGAATGAAACGTCTGAAGGTAAACAACGTAATCGACGTGTGGACTTTGAATTTATTTGAAAATCTGTTTCTTGTAGTGAACCATTTTCTGCCAGTTCTGATGAATTTGAAAAAAAATATCCTCTGATTCTATGAATTGACGAATTGTGTTAAATTTGCCTTCCAGCAATACAAAAGTTATGACGGAAGAGGTAGAAATGGTAAAAGGTGAGTTCAAAGACGCGAATAATAAGTCTATTGCGCACCTTGAAAATGAATTGATTAAACTGAGAGTAGGGAAGGCCATGCCAAACATGCTCCACGGGGTAATGATTGATTACTATGGTTCACAAACTCCAATTACGCAAGTAGCTAACATAGCAACAATGGATGCACGCACCCTTACTGTGCAGCCTTGGGAAAAGGCAATGCTCGGTGAGATTGCAAAAGGAATCATTAATGCAAACCTAGGGTTTGCACCACAGGATAATGGTGAGATGTTGATTATTAATGTGCCTCCATTGACGGAAGAACGTCGTCGTGACTTAGTAAAGAAAGCAAAGGCAGAAGCTGAACACGCGAAAGTAGGGATTAGAAATAACCGTAAAGACGCGATGGATTTTATCAAGGGATTGAAAAATGACGGTTTGTCTGAGGATCTTGCGAAAAATGCTGAAAATCAAATACAAGATATTACTAACGATTATGTTGCGCGTGTAGATAAATTGGTAGAGCAAAAAGAGAAAGATATAATGACAATTTAATTCCTGAAAAAAAAAGGAAGAAGATTTGTTTGTTTGACTTTTTGTTTATCTTTGCGCTCCCTTACAGGGAAACAATTCATACGAGAATTGATTTGCGGATGTGGTGAAATTGGTAGACACGCTAGACTTAGGATCTAGTGCCGCGAGGTGTGTGGGTTCGAGTCCCTCCATCCGCACTTAAATTGTAAAGTGGTATGAGTTAAAGCTTATACCATTTTTTGTTTGGTCCAATAGGGTTCGCCCGACAACTGAAGAACAGGAATATTTAATTTCAAGAGTACGAAAGAATGAATGTAACTAAAGAAAATGTTGATAAGCTCAACGCCCTTTTGAAGGTGAAAATTGAAGCGGTAGATTATAAGGATAAGGTAGCTGCAACACTTGCCGATTACAGAAAAAAAGCAAATATACCAGGATTTAGACAAGGTAAAGTACCTATGGGCTTTGTGCAGAAACAATACGGTAAGGCTGTTTTGGCGGATGAGTTAAATAAATTGGTCAGCGAAGCACTTTACCAGTATATCGATTCGGAGAAGCTTGATATTTTAGGGAACCCACTTCCGAAAGGGGAAAACGACGTTGTAGGTGATTTTGATAACCCAGATACGTTTGAATTTACCTATGAAGTTGGATTGTCTCCAGAAATAGAAATTAACCTTTCCTCTAAAAGTAAATATGATTTTACGAAAGTAAAGATTGATGATGCGCTTGTGGAAAAGCAAATCAATGATTTCCGTCGTCGTTATGGAAAACTAGTTTCAGGAGAAACGGTAGGTGAAACAGATATGATTTTAGGCCAATTTGTTGAACTTGACGAGAAAGGTGAGATCAAAGAAGGCGGTATCATGAATAGCTCTACCATTTCATTGGAGTTTATAGAAGATAAAAATACGAAGAAAGAGTTGACCGGTAAAAAGGTTGGTGAAAAAGTAATTGTTTCTGCTGCTAATGTGTCACGTGGAGCTAGTGATAAAGCCGCGATGTTGGGGGTGAAAGAGGCTGATTTAGATAATGTTAATGATCAATTCCAATTGACTATTAATGAGATAAAAGTGATGGAGCCAGCTGAACTCAATCAAGAATTGTTTGATAAACTTTTTGGAGAGGGTGCTGTGAAATCTGAAAAAGAAATGCGTGAGCGCATAGCTAATGACTTAGCGGCTATGTTTGTCGAGGATAGTGATAAAATTTTAGCACGTCGTATCACGAATGACTTAATCGAAAAGACGGCAGTTAGTTTGCCAGATGATTTCTTGAAGCGATGGATTTTAGCTTCTCAAAAAGAGCAAACGTTGACATTAGAAGATGTTGAGCGAGAATACGACGGCTATGCGAAGGGATTAAAGTGGCAATTGATTCAAAAGGAAATCTTTAAGAAGAATGACCTTCAATTGAAGCAAGACGAGGTATTGGACTACACGAAAGGATTGTTGTTGAAGCAATATGCTCAATACGGAATTCCGGCACCAGAGGATCAAGAGTTAACAGCTACGGCTCAAGGTTTTCTTGCGAAAAAAGAGGAGGCAGAGCGCGTGTATGACATGATGGCGGAAGTTAAACTAATTGAATACTTTAAGTCTACTGTTAAATTGAATGAAAAACAAGTAGATTACGATACTTATATGAAGATAGCTCAAGACGCTAAAGCGTAATTTAAGAATGATATAACTGAAAGGGCGATTGTGTTAAACAGTCGCCTTTTTTATTGGCCTAAAATTAAATCGGTGTGAATTGCATAATGATCACTGTGCGCTTGATCTTGAACAGAAAAGCTGATGGCTTCTAGTGTGGAAGAATGGAAGATGTAATCAATGCGACCAGCCGGGAGCTTTCCTGCATAGGTAGAGCCGAGACCTAAATAATTACCACGAAAAGCATCCTCAAATGAGGAGTTGAAAGCATTGTAAACATACGACATAGGAGTGTCATTAAAGTCTCCGCATATGACCACTGGATAAGGTGAAAATTGGGCATGCTGAACAATAGAAACAGCTTGCGTTGCCCTTAATGGATAGGCGTACTTGAGTTTTTGAATCATTCGTTTGATTCCATTTTTAGCATCTTCATTACTGGTTTCTTCATGATTTAAAAAATCATAATCATCTTGCTGAATGCGTATGCTTTGCAGGTGAATATTATAGATGCGTACAGTGTCATTTTCTTTCACGATGTCTGTAAATACAGCAAATTGCTTCGATGTATTATCATATTCTACGAGTTCAGAGTGTAGTATTGGGTATTTCGAAAAGATAGCTATTCCGATTCGTCGATTGGCTTTAGTGATGCTATATTTCTCTGTATAATATCTATAATCCCCTAAAGCCCTTATATCATTGTTACGAATGAAATTGGAACCTTGAACGGTGAGGTACTCTTGGAAACAGATCACATCTGGCTGCACAGCTCTAATATGCGCATAAATAGAGTCGCGTGACGTGTTTCGGTCTTCATCTAACCATTCATAGTAATTGAATAATCGAACATTGTAACTCATGACGCGCAAGGTATTGTCATTCGGATAATCTGCTTGGTCAGCAGACCATCCCAGAGAGAAGTAACGAATGTGTAAAGGAAGACCAAGGAGCAACACAAGTCCAATAGAATAAATACGCCGCGATTTTGTTAAGAGGAACACCACCACAAAACCGATAGCGGATAATAGGAAAATAGGGTAGGCTAATCCAAAGAATGAAATCCACCACGCTTTGTCTGGAGAAATAAATGGACTAAGGTAGCTCAATACGAGGCAGATAATAAGAGGCCATAACAATAGTTGAATGACCCACCCCGAGAGTCTCCGAAGCCGTGTAGGTGATTTAGCCATTTTTACTTTGG